>DATAWX010000001.1:0-10360 GCA_036266995.1 Pseudonocardiaceae bacterium
AACTGCGTACTGCTCTGCGAAGCGCACCATCGGCATGTGCATCACACCGGCTGGGAAATCCTCATCCACCCCGGCCACGTCGAATTCATCCCACCCGCCATCATCGACCCCACCCGCACCCCACTACACAACCCACTCCGCTGCTAACCACCACCTGCGGAAGCCGGAAGCTCGAGATGGGCGCGGCTCGCCGAATCTCAGCAGATCACCTACCGTGCGGCCATGCCGATGAACGCGATCCATCGCCGACTCTGCCGTTCGGACTACTGGACCAACCTGGTGCACTCGCAACTGCTGCCCTGGGCACTTCGGGGAGTGCCGCTGGACGGCGAGGTGCTGGAGATCGGGCCGGGTTGCGGCGTGACGACGCACTGGTTGGCGCAGCGATCCGGCCGGCTCACCGCGATCGAGGTTGACCCAGCGCTGGCAGCCGATCTGCGAGCCGAGCTCGCTGGCCGAGTTGAGGTCCGGCACGGCGACGGGACCGCGTTGCCGTTCGCCGACGCGTCGTTCGACGCGGTGGTGTGCTTCACCATGCTGCACCACGTACCGTCGGCGCAGCTGCAGGATCGACTGTTCGCCGAGGCCGCCAGGGTGCTGCGGCCGGGCGGGGTGTTCGCCGGCTCCGACAGCCGGATGAGTTTGCGGTTCCGGCTCGTGCACATTCGGGACACCATGGTCGTCGTCGATCCGGACACGCTGCCCGATCGACTCGGCCACGCCGGCCTCGTAGACACTCGGGTAGAGCTCGGCAGCCGCTCACTGCGCTTCACGGCGACCCGTCCGCTCTGACCCGGTGGGCCGATCACCCGCCCCGGAAGCGGAACGTGTCAGGCCGGCCTCCAACAGCTCGGCGCGAGCGAGGTGGTGCCAGATCAGGTTGAACGCGATCGCCAGTACCCCATCGCTGAAAGCCTCCAGCCGTTCGGTGTCCCCACGATCGGCTCCGGCACCCCACCATCGACTCATGTCTGCGCCATCACTCCGCCTTACCGCCGTCGATCCAGCGGGCGAGAACCTCGATCTGCTCTGCCGGCCAGGCACCGTCGCACGGCATCGAACCGGCCCGGATCTGGTCGAGGATGGCGTCGGCGTTCGCGGCGACATCGGGGTAGGACCACAGGTCGAAGGCGAATCGCATCGATTGCCGGTCACGAGCCCGGAACAACGGTTTGACGTGCGCGGCGAAGCTCACGGTCTCGGCCGGTCCGGGCAGCACCAGCGGCTCGGCGGCGGCCTCGGCCGATCCATCCAGCGCGGAGATCCGGGAGCCGGGGGTGGCGTTGCACACCCACCACCAACGTGGCATGGGCATGTTCGCCGGCGGGCGTGATGTGGTTTGGGAGTTCTCCACCGCCAGCCGGGAGCCCCATTCCAGGTATCCGGAGAACGCGGCCCGGAACTCCGGGTCAGCCGGCAGGCCGGCATCGGTCGCGGACTGGCTCAGCAGCGTCACCCACCGGGCCCGCTGGGCCTCGGTCAGGCCCTTGCCAACATGCTGGGAGATCATCCTCGGATACCCGCCGTAGGTCTGGCTGTAGAGCTTGGGGCCGCCGAAGACCTCTCCCAGCCAGGCCGCGACCCGCGCCGGATGATCCGGGGACATCTGCGCGAACAGCGGCGCGAGCAGCGGATCAGCCGGTACGTACTTCTGGTAGAAGATCTGCGTCGTGCGCAACAGTGCCGGCAGCCCACCGGCCCACTCGAACAACGTTGGCTCCTCAGCGGGCGCCGGATCGGTGAAGTCGACGTACCAGTGCATGCCTGAGCAGAACGGCTTGTTCTGGGAATGCCCGCACCGGCACAGGCTGTAGTGCTCGGTTGAGGCTCCCGCGGCCCTTGCTTCGGCGCTCCCATCGCCGTCGGTCAGCGGGAGGGCGCCGGTGATCCGGTAAGGACCGTCCTTGGACACCTCGATGTCCGCCGTGCGGGGCAGATCGACCTGCTCACGGGCCTCCCGGCCGTCGATCGCGTAGCTCAGCGCTCCGGAAGGGCACGCCCGTACGGCAGCGGTGATCTCGTCTGCCCGCCCGCCGGAGGGGGTCACGAATGGCTCGGAACCGGCGTGGAAGACAGTGGCCAGCCGGTCGGTGCAGAACCCGGAATGCGCGCAGATCCCGCGGTTGTCCAACACGGTGACCCCCACGCCGGGGTAGGTGTCCCGGCGGTCGGGGACTCGGCTGGGGTCCTTGGCCCCAGCGAAGCCGATCGTCGCGTGGCTGCCGTCACAGAACGGCTTACCCGCCGAGGCGCCGCAGCGGCACAGCGCCATCGTCGGAGTGTGTGGGATGCGCTCGCCGAGGTGGTTTGTCATGGTTTCGGCGTTGGTGATCAGGTAGGGCCCATCGGTCATGCTCTGGATCCCCGCCGCGAGCCCCGCCTGGATGGCCCGAAGCTCGTCCAGTTGGGCCGCTGCCTCGGTCTCGTCCGGGGCCAACCGGACGGCGAGATCCTGCAACGCCGCTGTGGCTTCGATGAGTTCGGGTGCCGCACCGGGTCTGCTCCGCAGGCGGGTGGCGGCCTTCGCGAGCGTCTGCAGCCGTTCGTGGGCTGGGCCGGCGGGGGGTATCGCCACTGCGGAGTCCAGGCCGGTGGTCGGAACCCCACCGTCGGCCAGCGGGCGCAGAACACTGGCTACCAGCCGCTGCGCAACACCGGACAACGCCGCGGCGTCGGTGCGCAGCACCTCGTAGACGGCGGTGAACAGGCCCGGCCCCGGATCGACCGTCGGCTTCAGCTCAGCGGCGCGGGTCAGCAGTGCTGCCTGGTTGGTGGCGGCGGGTTCCCCGGTCGACTCGGGCCCGACGGGGTCGCCCGAGTCGGGCAGGTGTGCGCCCAGAGTGTCGGCCAACTGGTCCAGTGCCGCGCCGACCGGTGCCAGCCGTTGTGCCACCGGCGCCGCAGCGTCGGCCGCGATACGTCGGCAGAACTCGACCGCCTCGCGTAGCCGCTCCTCGAGCAGGACCCAGGCCGCTTCGCGGTGCGGCATCAGGTAGTCGTTTTCGTAGAACAGCTCAAAGCTGGGGCCGGCGGTCTGCCCCGGATGATCCGGCCCGGCCGGCAGTGTGGTGATCAGCTCACCGAGTGGCTTGATCACCCGCAGCATCAGCGAGACGGTCAGATCGGCCAGCGTGGCCAGTTGGGCATCGGTCTCCTCGGTGTGCGCGAAATACCGCTCCAGCGCCTGCAGCAGGATCTCGTAAGCGACGTTGAACAGGTCCGCGCACCGGGCGGTAACCGGGTCGCTGAGCAACGGTACCGAGCTGTCGCGCGCGCAGGGCCGGACGTTGGCCACCAGCACCGGGCGAACCGGGTCGAAACTTGGGTTGGCGTCCCGGGCCTGCTGGTACTCCTCCAAGATCGCCACGAACTGCCCGAAGTGCGCGGCGCGCCATTGCCCGCGGGGGCCCTCGCCCTGCTCGAGGATCTCCTCGATGGCCCGGCACGCTGAGGCCAGGTCGGTGACCGTGACCAGCTCCGGCCAGGAGAAGTGCGTCGCGGTCGCCTGTGCACGGACCGGCCCGATGAACAGCCGTTGCTCACCGAGCTTGTCGGCCAGGTGATGCAGGCCTGCTTCGATTGATCGGTACAGGTGCCCGACCGTCGCGAAGTCCTGCAGCCGCGGCACGATGTCGCCCTCGACCATTATCGGGATCGCCGCCCCGTGCGCGGCCAGCCCCTCGGCGTCGTCGATCGCCATCCCCTCGGGGCGTTCCAGGAACATGAAGTGCCGCAGTGCCTGCTCCCCGAAAGGCAGCAGCGCCAGCTGTACTCCAGCCGGGTAATGGTCAGCGGGCTGGGGCAGGTTCGGGCGAGCCAGATGCGGCGCCGCCCCGATCGCGGACAGCAGGTTGTGCACCAGCGCCAGATGCAGCATCTCCTGGGTGGCCACGTGCGAGATCTGCCGCCGCCACCGGCTCACCGCTACCAGCTCCGCCTCGGTCAGCCCCTCGTCGGTGGACTGTTTGAGGGAGAACGCGGCGAAGAGGTACTGGCACATGATCGCGTGCTCCAGCTCCGCCGCCTGGCAGAGCATGTAGATCAGCGCTTCCCGGTGTTCGATCACGAACGGCGCCTCCGGGGCAGCCTGACCACCCCGGGCCGCTATCACCTGCGCCAGCCGGCCCTGTCCCGCGATGGGAGTCGGTTCGCTCATGTGCCCTACCTCATTCAGGGATTCAGCAGAGTGCAGAGGGTGGCGGTGTCGGTCTGCAGGGACCCCCCGAAGAAGGCGAGCTGAGCCAATGACCGTTGCGCCGCCTCGTGGTTCCCGTATCCGCAGGCGTCGACCACGACCACCGGCAGGTATCCCAGATCCAAGGAGTGCCGGACGGTGGGTTCGATTCCCACCTCCAGGGCCACCCCGACGATGGCGAAAGCCTCGATGCCGCAGTCCCGCAGGGCGAAATCCAGTGGGGTACCGGCGAACGCCGACATGGCGATCTTGTCCAGCACGGCCTCGCCGGCCAGCGGCGTGACCTCGGGGATGATCTGGAACTGCGGCGAGTCGCGGGGAAAAGCCGAGATGACCTCATCGACGTTGCTGGTGCGCTGCCAGGTCATCGCGGTGCGCAGCCCGGAGGTGCCGGTCACCTCCAGCGGCAGCGTCATATGCCGGGTGAAAAACGTTCGTACCCCGGCGCTGCGCGCCGCATCGAGCACAGTCGCGACCCGCGTGATCACCCCTGCCGAGTCGTCGATCTGGCCGAGTACTCCGACCTGCATGTCATAGACGAGCAGTGCCATTCGCTGCGGATCGCAGACCTGCTCCAAAGTAGTGGGGATTGCCATGCCGCGGTAGTTTTCCATACTCACTCCTCACCGTTAGGCGCTAGCGACAGTGCGACCGTATGGTGGGGTGACATCAATCTCGGAACGGAATAGGCTCTCGATCGGAAGCGGCGCCATCAGCGGCAGGAAAGACCATTCCAAAAATCCCTCCTTGGACAACGGGAAATCATCGGTGTAACGCTTGGCCTCCTCGACGCCGCCCAGCTCGAAGACGATCACCACGCCGGGCTCGTCGGCGCGGGCGTAGTTCTCCCGGACGATTCCGGCTTTCCACAGTCGCCAGACATCCGCGACCTCCTGCGGTAGGTGGGGGGTGAAGGTGTCCAAGGTCACCCCGGGCTTGAAGCGGTCGTAGGCGATGATCCTCACGATTGTGTTCCTCCCAGTGCGGGGACGTGGTTCGGTTCAGGCATGCCAGCGAGACCGGTAGCGGTCGACAAAGGCTCGGGCCTGGAGTTTGGTGGTATTCCTCGCCATACACAGCGCCGGGGCGACGGGTGCCTCCATCGGAGCGGCGTCGGCCAGGCCGCCCAGATCCACCCCGGCGTCGCTGAACATTCGAGCGGCGTTGCCACCGATCCGCCCGGCGCCGATGATCCCGATCTTCACGGCTGGTCTCCCTGCTCCCAGGTAATATCTTAGCGTGCAGCTAAGTCAACCAGGAGAGTCTGAGTATGACCACGTCGATCGAGTGCGCCAGCTGTGGGCGAAAGAAGCACCCGAGCTGGACACCACGCCGATCGCGGTGATCGCGCGGCTCGGCCGGGCGCACGCCTACGCGGACCGGGCCCTGCACGCCGTCTTCGCCGCGTATGGGCTGACCCGCCAGTCCTTCGACGTCCTGGCCAGCCTGCGCCGTATCGGTGCGCCCTACCAGATCACGCCCACCGAGCTCTATCGCGCGCTGATGCGCACTTCGGGTGCCATCACCCACACCCTGCACCAACTGGAGTACGCCGGACTGATCGAACGGGTACCCAACGACGACGACGGCCGCAGTGTTTTGGTCGCGCTCACCCCTGCGGGGGTGGACCTTGTCGATCGAGTCGGTCCGGAGCATCTCGCCAACGAACGCGGCATGCTCGCGCCGCTGACCCCGGAAGAACAAGCGACCCTCGCGGCTCTGCTCCGCAGGTTGCTGATCGCGTTCGAACGCGATCAGGCCAGCCCCGAGCCGCGTCGGTGAGCGCGTAGTTACAACGATGTCGTCGGGGCGCGCAGGGCGTAACAGCGAAGGTTGCGGATGTCGTAGGTGAAGATATTCAGGTCGGTGAAGCCGCAGCGGGAGACCAGCGTGCCCAGCGATTCGGCGTCGAACATGGTGTGGTGAGCGTTCCAGATCCACCGGGGGATACCCCGCTCGTCGACACCTTGGTGGGCGGCCCGGTCGGAGTGGCCTCCGAGGATCCAGTAGTTGGCCTCGGCGGTATCGATCTCGCCGCGCACCCACTGCCCGGCGACGAACCGGGCGTCCGGCACTCCGATGTCCAGCGCGGCACCAGGCCGCATCACCCGTGCCCACTCAAGCAGGGTCGGTTCGACCAGTTCATAGCTCTGATGCTCCAGCACGTGATTGGCCCGCAGCCCGTCGACCGAGGCGGTGGCCAACGGCAGCGGGTCGATCCAGCTGATCACCTCGATATCGGGCAACGGGAGGATGTCGAGGTGCACGTCGTAGTCGGGGTGCGGCTTCTCACCCGCACCGATCTCGATCTTCACTGCTGATCGGGCTCGGTGATCTTCTTGATTACCTTCGCGGGACGCCCGGCGACGACCGTGTAGGGCGCAACATCGTCCAGCACCAGTGAACCGGCGGCGACCACTGCATGCTTGCCGATCCGCACCGGGCCGAGCACCATCGCGTGGCTGGCCACCCAGACGCCTTCCTCGATCACGACGTCGCGGCCGGATCGGGGGAAGGTGGTCTGGCGTTCCCGGCCGAACTTGGTGATGTCGTGGGTGCCGGTGAGCACTGCTACCTCGTGCCCGAAAAAGGCGTACTCGCCGATGGTGATCTCGCCACCGGAGACGTTGAACAGCGCATTGTTGACAATCGCGCTGGGATCGACATGCAGTCGTTCGCGGGCGCCATGCAGGCGGTAACGGTAGAGCGGGTCCTCGCTCTCACCGTGGGTGAACCGGTTGCGTTCCTCGGCCAGCAGGCGCTGCACCGGGGCACGCAGCACTCGGATCAGTAGGTCGTCCAGAATCGCCATGCTCCGACCCTAGCGAGCGGGCGGGCACGGCAACCCAGCACGGGCAAGCGTGTCGGCCAGCCGGCCGATCAGCGCGCTCGGACCGAAGTGACGCTTGGCCAGGGCACTGTTGCGGGCTAGCAGCGCCGGGTCAGGGTCGGCGAACCAGGCGGCGAGCGGGGCTGGATCGTCGACGGGGAACCACGCGAAGCCCAGCCGCGCCACCTCCTGCGCCACTGGGTAATCGCTCACCGCCAGCGGCCGCTCGGCCAGCGCGGACTCGATCAGCGGCAGGCCGAAGCCTTCCCACGTCGAGGGCAGTACCACCGCGTCCGCGGCGGCGTAGGCGTCGGCCATCCGCAGCTTGCCCGGTAGCCCGCGGCGTACCGGGCACTGTGCCCGGGCCAGCAGGCCGTCCAGTTGTGGACCGTATCCCTCCTCGGCAGCCCCGGTCAGCCAGTAGACCGCGTCAAGTGCCTGCGCCAGCGCGATCCCCGCAGGGATGTTCTTGCGCGCGATCGCCCGGGTGGGTTGCAACAGCAGCCGTTGGCGCGGCGCGACGCCCACCGCGGCCCGTCCCCCAGCGCGGTCGCCGCGCTGGGGGACGCGGGCGTAGCCGTGGTAGACGGCGGTCGCGTCGATGCCGCGCCGACCCAGCTCCGCGGCGCTGTGCTGGCTGATCGCCACGTGTCGCCAGCTGGCGTTATCGGGTGGCCAGCCGCCGCTCAGCTCCGCATATCGCTCCCGCTCCCACGGCAGATCGTGGTGGCGCAGCACCGCTCGCCGCCCTTGCAGCGCGTTGGCGACCGCCTCAGTCACCGGCGGGTTCATCGGCAGCGAGCAGACGTTCTCCACCACGACGAGATCGACACCGCGCAACGCCGCTTCGATGTCCCGGCGGCGCGCCGGGCGGCGAGCGTCAAAAGCCAGCCCGGGAACCAGATGGTCCGCCGTACCGGCGCCCGCGACTGTGCGCACCCGGCAGCCCATCCGCCGCAGCCCCGCGGCCCACTGCGCCGCGGCGACCGACACGCCATCCGCCACGCCGAGCCGGAACGACAGGATTGCGACGGTGACCGCCGCTCGTGAGTGGCAAACAGTGCTATAACACTGTTTGCCACTCACGAGCCTGACCTTACTAGAGGAGTGACATGGCGGACATCGACAGCATCGATCCGCGCGAGATGGACCCGGCCACGTTCGCTCGGCTGATCAAGAATGCCTCGCCCGAGCAGCTCGACGCGGTGCTGGACGATCCGCAGCGGCGTAGCGCCCTGCTGGACGGCGTCTTCAGCCGGATGGCCGGTCAGTTCCGCCCGGAGAACGCGCCTGGCCGGGACTCCGCGATCCACTGGCATATCACCGGTGGCCCGAACGGCGACGACGTGTACGAAACCTGGATCACCGGCACTCAGGGTGGTTTTTCGACGCCACAGTGCTCGACCAGCAAGGAACCATCCCACGATCCGCGCGTCACTCTGACGATGTCCGCTGACCAGTTCCTCGCGCTGGTCTCCGGAAACAGCGCTCCCACGATGATGTTCCTCACCGGGAAGGTGAAGTTGGACGGCGACATCGGTTTCGCGGCCAACCTGACCAAGATATTCGACATGCCCCAAGCGTGAGCGATGCTGGTTGCGGTGCTGGTTTCTGGGGCCGCGACCGCGAGTTCATTCGACGGGTACGGACCTGGCAGCGACTTCAGCGTTGCGACTCGCCGGTACGGGGTGCTCGGCCAGCTTCATCCGTTGCCGGGCTCTACGCCCGTTTCGCAGGGCACTGACGGATTGCCGTAATCTCCGCAATATTGTGATCTGCGTGGCTAGGTGGAGCTGGTAACGCCACAGCGGATGATTGCCACGGCGCTTCCAAAGCGAGTAGGCGAACTGCGTGATCGGCTGATCGATATAGCTCGGAACATCCTCGAACCATTCGGTGCTGCTCAGCGCAGCGCTCTGCAGGCCCATGATCTCGGCGCGGCGCTTCTCCTCGTAATCTTTCAGGGCCACCTGAAGGTCATCATGGGCGTCCAGACACTCGGCCAGCCCGATCGCATCCTGCATCGCAAGCGTTGTTCCCGAGCCGATCGAGAAGTGCGTGGTATGCGCCGCGTCGCCCATGAGGACGATGTTGTCGTGATGCCACGAGGTGTTGGTGATCCGGGTGAAGTTGAGCCAGGGGATCTTGCCGAGATCGCGCATGGAGTTCATGAGTGAGTGGCCGTCCAGATGATGCGCGAAGATCTCTTCCAGCAATGCCAGGCTCTCGTCGGGTCCTAGCCTGTCAAAGCCGAGTCCGGTCCAGGTCTCCGGCGAGCACTCGATGATGAAAGTGGTGGTGTCGGCGTTGTAAGGGTACGAGTAGAACCAGATCCAGCCGGCTGCGGTCTCCTCGAATGCGAACATGAAGGATTCGAAGACCCGGTGGGTGCCAAGCCAGATGTACTTGTTGCGACCCACGTGTGCGTCGGTATGGAAGTGTTCATCATGAACTCGGCGCACGCGGCTGTTCGCGCCATCGCAGGCGACGATCAGGTCGGCGTCGGCCAACTCGGACAGGTCCTCGAGCTCGCGCTCGAACTGGACGTCGACCCCGACGTCTATCGCTCGCTGCACCAGGATGTCGAGAAGATGCTTGCGGCCGATGGCGAACCCGTACCCGCCGAGGTGGGCCATCTGGGCGCCCCGAACGTGCACTTCCTGATTGCCCCAGGTCGCCGGACTGTCGAAGATTTTTCGCGCGCTCACCGGATCGTTGCGGTAGAGGCTGTCCAGCAGCGGATCAGAGAAGGTGACTCCCCATCCGTACGTCACCCCGGCCGGGTTGCGTTCGATCACCGAGATGTCGTGATCTGGCTCGCGCAACTTCGCGGAAATAGCGAAGTACAGGCCGGCGGGTCCGCCGCCAACGCACACGATTTTCATACCCTCTTCCGCCTCCCTGATTGACGGCGAGCGAATGGACTTGGGACGGGTTTGGAGCGGCGACGCGATCAGCTTGCGGAAGCCCCTGGGTTGGCGCGGTCCGCAGTCCGGAGCTCGGCGCCGCGCCATCGGGATCCTCGAAGGAGGCTTTTCATATCGGCGAACAACCGGCGGCCGGTTGCGGAGCGCCACGCAACGTCATAGAGGGTCCGCAAGACCGCCGGCCTGATCATCTCCACCGGAGTGGGATAGCGAAACGCGGTGCCCCCGAAGGTGACCTTCGGCTGGTCGGCGGTCGGCACCGTGTCAGCGCTGTAATCGGAACTGTCCAGCAGTGCTGCCAGGGTTTCCGGACGCAGCCCGCCGAAGTCGAACCAACGGTAGCCCTGTTCTTTGGCCCATTTGATCATCTCCCAGCGGATGGCGGCCGGTACGCTGAGCCGCATCGCC
>DATAWX010000002.1:0-2323 GCA_036266995.1 Pseudonocardiaceae bacterium
TCCTCCACAGAGGACGGCACCGGCTCGGACACCAGCCCATGATCACAACAACACCCGCAAGATCAAGCCGACACACCGGCCGAACGACCTACCGGCCACATCAAGCCTGACACCGACCTCGGGGGCGGCTGAATAGCTACGTGGACGGGGTCGGTGGACCAGACCCAGGTGTCTTTGTCGTTCCAGCGCATCTTGGTGACGTGACCGAGGGCGACGTCCTCGACGTCGATGAGGACTTCGTCCTTGCGTTGCTTGTTCCACACTTGCCGGCCGGTGTAGCGGGGATTGCTCAAGATCGTGCGCACAGCACCCTTGGACCAGGCCACCCCGCACCGATACCGGTTACGCTCAGGATCATGAGCTGACGGTGAGAGCACACCGTCGCGAGTCAGGGCCTCGGCAATGGCAAATAGGCCTCGCCCGGCCAGATATTCCTCGAAGATACGCTGCACCACAGCCGCGGTTATCGGGTCGGGCTCCAACTGGTGCAGCCGTTTCCCGTCGGCGGCCTTTGCGGGGTTGGGGTGCAGACCAGCATCGACCAAGTGGTATCCATAGGGTGGGCGGCCACCCAGGAAGCGGCCCTCGACCTGCGCCTGGGCAGCCATCGCGGAGCGGACCCGGATCCTGATCCGGGTCCGCTCCCCCTTGCTCATCCCACCGAACACCGACATCACCAGGTCGTGGGCCTCGGAGTCGGCGTCGATGGCTCCCCCGACCTCCGGGACCCAGAGCTGAACACCGTAGTGCGCGAACACTGGGAAAGTCAGGCCGTACTGGTTGCCGTAGAACGCTCGCTGCGGCTCGCCAATTACTACCGCGTCAAAACCACGCTCTGGATTCTTCAGTGCCTCCAGGAGCGCGGCAGCCTGCGGGCGGCGTTTCCACGGGATCGACCGGGATTGCCCGATATCGAAGTACTCGGCCTCCACCTGGCCGTGTCGCTCGATCAACGCCCGCGCTCGGGCCAGCTGCCAGTTCCGCGATGCCTCCGGATCTTGTTGATCTTCCGTGGATACTCGCCCGTAGAACGCGAACTGGGTCATCAGGCCGCTCCCCTGCCCTCGTCGTAGTCAGTCATATTTGTCCCAGCCAAACCATCTGGGAATCGAGCGGGGTGCCTGCGGCGGTGGTGAACGTTGCACAGAAGCCGTAGCAGCGCCGCAGCGGCCCGCGCAGTGAGCACTGGTGATTGCTCGGGCAACAGCACGCTGAGCTGTTCGTCTACGACCCGAAGCTCTCGCCGTCGAGCGCCCACTATGACCGCCGCCCGTCGGTACGCGACCGTAGGCGGTGCCGAGGAGTCGGCTCCAGCACCTCTGCTAAACAGACCCACTCGACCCTATTAAGGACCCGGGGATGGGTCCGGAGTGCGGCCTTGAGCCCTGCTTGCATGCAGTACGCGGCGTGCTCGGCGCTGAGCAGGTCCGGGCCTGCCTCCAGCCGGCGGCGCAGCTCATCATCGTCGGCGAGGTCCACGGGCCGGGGAACTCGACTCGCGGTGGCAATGACTGGGTGATGCCAGCGCTCCGGGCGCTCCCGGCACCGCATGAATTCCTCGACCACCTCCGACCAGCCTGGGGCCAGCCACCAATGCCGACAGCGCTGGGCACCGAGCACGGCCCAGGCCCACAGCACCGCCTCGACGCTGTGCGATCGGGCCAGCTCGCTCCACAGCAGCCCACACGCCTGGACATACTCGACGAACTCCTCCAGCGCGTCGCTATCGGGCGCCAGCTCGGGCAGAGTGAGCCCGTTGGGCAATCGTCGGTGCAGATCGGCGATCATGGTGCAAATCTCGCTGAATAGCTCTACCGGCTCAGACCCTGGCAAGCGCGACGCCGACCGCAGCAGCCCACCAGCAGTGGCAGAATGTTGTTGGTGGAGGTGATCACGAACCAGGCGAGTTGTGGCCGCGTTGGCCTGCATCATGTCACTGTCCTTGATCCGGTTTTCCGGATCTGCCTGCCAATCCTCCACAGGGCTATCCCGCCATGCGATCTTCACCGCACCCACAGCGGCAAGATTGAGGACCGCGAAGTGATCAGCATCATCAACGCCCAGCCGTCCACCCTGTCCTCGAAGACGCTCCATCTCCAGCACACCCGGGCGCTCCCCACCCGAAGCCGACAACCGCACCGATGCTTCGATCACCAACCAGTCACGGTGCGCAGGTTCGTGCCCTGCCGGGGGCACTATAAGGATGGGTGTGGGTGCCGAAGTGGTCATCCACGTCATGCGACCTGGGTATATTCGTGGATCAGTCCGCCGAGCCGGTCGCGACGTCGCAGACAAAGGTCGGGCTGGGACGAGTGCGGTGGGA
>DATAWX010000003.1:0-57101 GCA_036266995.1 Pseudonocardiaceae bacterium
CCGTACGATTCGAGGATGGGAGGGTCACCCGAAGACTCTGTCGGGCTGCTGCGGCGCGACGCAGCAGCCCGGGCCGCCTGGCCCGGACGGCATATGGTCGATCGGCGTGCCGTGTCGGCATACCGCCACCGGCTGACCGAACTTGAAGAAGATCTCAGCGAAGCCGAGTCATGGGCGGACCAGGCCCCGCGCAGCGATGCGAAAAACAGAGCGCGACGCGTTGCTTGACCAGCTCATGACCGCGACGGGACTCCACGGGCGGCAGCGACGGACCAGTTCGGCCGGTGAGCGGGCACGCGTCGCGGTGCGCAAGGCGGTGGCCGCCGCGATCGACCGCATCGACCAGCTGGATCCAGCGCTCGGCCGGCTGCTCCGCGACACCGTCCGGACTGGCACCGTCTGCCGCTATGACCCCGACCCGACACGACCGGTCCGCTGGCTACTCGACGAGCCGGATCGGGGGAGCACCCGTTAGGTTGGCGTCAGGGTGTCGTTTCTGAGGTTTCGAGGGTTTGCGGAGGGCTTCCTCATGGTGGCGAGGACGGGGCTGAGAATGCGCACACGAGCGCTGCTGATCGGGATTGTACTGGTGGGGCTGGTGTCGGTGGCCGGGTGCGGACCGAGCTCCTCGAGCTCGGCGGCCAGGTCCACCTCGCCCAGCGCGTCCGCGGTGCCTGGCGCGGGGTGTCAGCAGGTGGGCAGCGTGAACTTCGACAAGACGAAGTTCGTGCTGCATGCCGGGCTCGGCTTTGGTGCCTTCCATCACTTCATCTACGCGCCGTACAAGGCGGGCAACCTGCACGGTTTCGGCGCGCTGGCCAAGGCTGGGCTGGCCGGCCTGTTCACCGTGCACGAGTTGAAGCTGGCCAAGGCGGATGCCGAGTCCTCGCCGACGCTGTGCCACCTAGCCGCCCCGTTCGACAAGGCCAGCGCGGCGATCAGCAACTCGACCAGCCAGATTAAGAGCGGCAAGGCGAGCAGCCAGGACATCGAGGGCCTGAACAACGACGTCAACGCGGTGCAAAGCGGCGCAAAGGCGGACGGGGTGCCGGCGCCCGACCAGGTCCCCAGCGACTCGCAGCTTGCCTCCGGCGGGAACTGACGCACAGCTCGACGATCACACCGTCGGCGCCTCCGTCCCCTCGACGGCGATCATCCGACCCCGGGACGTCCGCAGCCGGAGGGGGAGCGCTTCTTGGTAGTCGTCGGAGTGGTACCAGATCCGAGCGGCCTCCAGGCTTTCGAATTCGATGACGACCATCCGCCCCGACCACTCCCCTTCGAAGGTCTCGGTCTGCCCGCCACGGGCGACGAACCGGCCGCCGTGGCGGGCGACGCTGGCCGCCGCCAGCGGGCGGTACTCCTCGTACCCGGCGGGGTCGTCGACCTTGACCTCGACGATGACGTAGGCGCTCATCTCCAGTGCGCTCCTTGGGTTTGTCTTGGGGCTTTGTCGTGGGGTGCGCATGCGTCAAGCCGAGTCAGTGCTGCGGATGAACTGGGGACATCGTGTCAGAGAACGGACCGGTGGTCGGGTAATACGCCGGCACAGGGTCCGATTACCACGTTGTCTTCCTCCGCTCATCTGATCCCCTGAGCTGGGGGAGGTGCGGGGACCGGAGTGCTTCAACGCGGCATCCGGTCCCCCGTGGCGGCTCGGTCCGGCTTCCCCTCCTCGGGCCGGGCCGCCACCCTCAGGGGCCTACTCGAACCGGGACGGGTCGCCGGCGCCCCGGCGCACGATCTCGGGTTCGGACCCGCATAAGTCGATCACGGTGGTCGGCTCGGTGCCACAGTCGCCCGAGTCGACCACCGCGTCGACCGCGTGGTCGAGCTGCTCCTTGATCTCCCAACCGTGGGTCAGCGGTTCGGGCTCGTCCGGGAGCAACAGCGTGGATGACAGCAGCGGCTCGTTCAGCTCGGCGAGCAGCGCTTGTGCCACGGCGTGGCGCGGGATCCGTACCCCGACAGTCTTCTTGTTCGGGCGCAGCAGCCGGCGCGGGACCTCCTTGGTCGCGGGCAGGATGAACGTGTAGCTGCCCGGGGTGGACGCCTTGATCAGCCGGAACACCGTGTTGTTGATGTAGACGAACTGGCCGAGCTGGGCGAAGTCCCGGCACACCAGGGTGAAGTGATGCTTGTCGTCGAGGTGGCGGATCTCTCGGATCCGGTGCAGGCCCTCGGAGTTGCCGAGCTGGCAACCGAGGGCGAAGCAGGAGTCCGTGGGATAGGCGATGAGCCCACCGCCGCGGACCAGTTCGACCACCTGGCTGATCGCCCGCCGTTGCGGGTCGACCGGATGCACATCGAAGTACCGCGCCATGCGGGGAGCTTAGGGCGCCACGCTCATCTCAGTGCTGGCAGCGCCATCTGACCCTGCGCGTTGCGGTCGAACGCGGAGCCAGTGGCCTGGTCGTTCCACCTGCCTACCGCTGTGGTGGCCTCCGTGCTCTGTTTGTTCGTCACCGTTCGTGGCTGCTCGGTGAGCTTGAGGTCGGCGTCGACGGTGAAGCCCCACGTGACGACCACGTACACCTTGCCGACGTCCGCCCCGGAGCGGCAGACCACCATGGTCTCGAACTGCCACGTGGTGTTGGGCTGGTTCCAGCTCGAGCAGTCGGACATCGTGGCCGGTGTGGCCGGAGCGGACTTCTTCCAGGTGGTCAGCTGGGTGCTGCCCGTCCCGTCGTCCTTCATCCCGTACCAGCCTTGCTTCTTGCCACTACATCGGTCCACGCTCGTCGCCGACGGTGTCTGGCGCTTCTGGTTCGCCTGATCGGGATCGGTGTTGGAGCCGCCGGCGGTCTCGACGAGGCGGACCGTCTGGATAAACGCGATCTCGTCGGCGTCGACGACGGCGGTGTCGGGCGTGAACACAATGTTGATCCTGTAGGAGTACCAGGTGCCGGTGGCCTCGTCGCCATCGATCCTCTCGCCGACCTTGGTTTCGAGCTTGCCGAACGCGGCGCCAGCCGTGATCTTTCCCGCCGGGACGCCCTTGCCCTGCAGCTCGACGACGATCGCGATCTGGAGCACGCGGCCGACACCGCCGAGCGCGGAGCGTGCGCGGGCCACGGCATCCTGGAGTAGGCGCAGCTCGTCGATGGTGAGGGGCGCCAGCTTCGCCGCCGGCACGGCCAGCTTCGCGAGCGACGTCGCCGCTGTGGCCCAGTCGCCCGACTTGACCGCGTCGTCGAAGGCGTTGTCGGGGCTGACGACCGGTCGCGGCGGCAGCGCCCGCGATTGCGCACGCTGAGCATCCTGGATCCGGGGGGGCGCGCGCACATCTTGATCCTGCCAACTTCGCGATGTTCTGTGGAGTGTCCTTTCGGGCAGCGAAACGTGCAGACGGGCGTCGTCTCAGCGGTAGGTTCTAGGTCGTCTGACCTAGGCAGGATCGTCGGTCCCGCTATGTGATCACGATTTGTGTGCCTTAGGTGACAAAATTTGTCGTTTGCGGCACACAAACCGTGATCTGTGAGCATGACAGCGTGCCGTGGGAGGCACTCCCCGGGAACATGGTTGTCGACGACGCCGGGGAATGGCGGCTCAACACAGCCCCCGAACGCTTGGCCGCGAGCTACACAATGCAGGCCATCAAGCGCTAGCCACGCGTCGTGAACTCGACAGCGCGGACCTTTTCGCCGGGCAGAATGTCGGCCTTGTCGAGTTCACGACGGTTGGCCGCGCTCGGCGCAGCTTGCGATGATGGGGGGGTGCGGTCTACGGGCATCGTCGTGCGGGCCGCCACGCCGGCGGACGTCGGGGTGGTCATCGACATGATCCGGGCGCTCGCCGAGTACGAGAATCTCAGCGAACAGTGCGCCGCCGAGGCGGGGCTGTTGCGAGAGCACATGTTCGGCTCGAGCCCGTCGGTCGAGGTGCTCATCGCGGAGGTCGACGGATCCGCTGCGGGATTCGCACTGTTTTTCCAGAGCTACTCGACGTTCCTGACGAGGCCGGGCCTGTGGCTTGAGGATCTGTTCGTCAGGCCCGCGCACCGGCGAGGCGGCGTCGGGAACGCGCTGCTGGCCCGCATCGCCCAGGTCGCCACTCACCGGGGTTGCGGACGGGTGGAATGGTCCGTTCTCGATTGGAATCAACCGGCCATCGATTTCTATCAACGCGTCGGCGCCCACCTCATGGATGAATGGACCACCTGCCGCGTCGAGGGGACGGCTCTGGCGGCGCTCGCCAGCGGCGACCTACTCGATCAACCCCACGGCTAGCCGGAGGCTAGATCCGCACACGGCCAACGCACTGTGCTCGGATACGAGTACTCGTGCTTGAGTACTCTAAATGAGTAGCGTGAGGTTGTTCATCCTCGGGTCTCTCGTGCGCCGGGGGCCGATGCACGGCCACCAGATCCGTCGGGAGGCCCAGACCGACCGCACCGAGCTGTGGACCGACATCAAGGTGGGCTCGTTGTACGGCGCATTGAACCGGATGGCAGCCGAGGGCGTCATCGAGGCGGTGCGCACCGAGCGGGCGGGCAACCTGCCGGCCCGGACCGTTTATGCGATCACCGACGAGGGCCGTCGCGAGCTGTCCGTGCTGCGGGCCGAGGTGTTGCGGGACATCCGGTTGCGTCCCGACCCGGTCGACCTCGCGCTGCAGTACAGCCAGGACCTCAGCGAGGACGAGGTGCTCGCCGCGTTTGCCGACCGTCGTGCGGCGCTGCAGGTCGAGCTCACGTCCTCTCGGCATCTGCGAGAGACGGCCGCGCCCTACCTGCGCGGCGCGGAGCCACTGTGTCTAGAGCACCAGCTGATCCGCCTGGAATCAGAGCTGACCTGGCATGACACGGTGATCGCGGAACTGCCCAAGCTGCTCTCCGCCGGGCCGACCGGCCCGGAATAGAACTCTCGTCGAGGAGGCCGCTATGGCCGACACACCCTTGCGCGTGATCATCATTGGCGCCGGGATTGGGGGCCTGGCCCTCGGCCAGGCCCTCGCCGGTGCCGGCGTCGACGTGCAGATCCACGAACGCAACCACAACGCCGCCGACTGGCTGCAAGGCTACCGCCTCAACATCAACCCCCACGGCGCCCGCGCGCTGCACCAATGCCTACCGGCGCCGCTGTGGGAGGCATTCGTTGCCACCTCGGTCGCCCCGCCCGCGGGCATCACATTCCGGACCGAGTGGCTCACCGAGCTGCTGACCCTCCGCCGCGACGACATGATCGGTGGGTCCGCCGACCCCGCACGTGGCCAGTACGGAGTCAGCCGGCTTGTGCTGCGAAACTTGTTACTGGCCGGCCTTCACGACGTCGTCCGTTTCGGCGCCACCTTCGAGCGATATACGGTCGGCGACAACGGCCGGATCACGGCGCACTTCACCGACCGGCAGCACCGCCACCGGTGATGTCCTCATCGGCGCCGACGGCGCCAACTCCCGGGTTCGGGGGCAGTATCTGCCGCGGGCAGGGCGGGTGGAAACAGCTGCGGCGTCGATAGCGGGCCGGCTGCCGCTGACCCCGCAGACCCGGTCCTGGCTCCCGGAGCACCTGGCCAACGGGATGACCCTGGTGATGCCGCCGCGTTGCGCGACGCCGCCGAGCTGTCGAGCCGGCTCATCGCCGTGCGCGACCGCGTCGATCTCGTTGCGGCGATCGGCGGCTACGAGGCACGGATGCGCGACTACGGCTACTGCGCCGTGCGCGCCGCGGCCCGGAACACTGAGCGGGCGATCTCGTCCAACGTGGTCGCCCGCCGGATGGGCCGGGCGTGGTTCCGGCTGTGCCGTGCCGTACCGGCCCTCAAGCGGCGCAGCTTCGGTCACGAGTGGGACGACAGCCCGCAGCGACCCGATCTGGTGCGCTCGCAGGTTTCGCCAGCGGGTCAGCCCTGATCTGCGGATAAACTCCGACCGGGGTCAGATGGACTCGGCAGTAATGGGCAGCTCGACGCAGTCCGACTCGCAGCCGTCGCCGGTCGTGGGGGTCTGGGCCGGCGCCGGCCGGTGCAGCACCGCCCGGGTGGGAGCGACGGCGAGCTCATCGCCTCGCATCGACCCGACGCCGTCCACGATCAAGGAGTAGTCGCCCGGATCCGCGGGCGGCCACACCAACGTGACCGGCGGGCGAGCTGCGACGTTTGTCCGCGTCCTGCGGCCCAGGTCTGTCACGAATAGGGTGCCCTTGACCAGGGTGGTGGGCACGGCCACCACGTGCGGCCGCGCATCGTCCCCGATGGTCAAGAGGTACGCGAAGCGGTATCGCCTCAGAGTCTCCGCCAGCTGCTGCAGCGTTACCTCGATGCTCATCACCGCACGGTACGCGTAAGCCGCCAGGGGACGCGTCACGCGGGGCTCCCTTGGCGCTCATGGAACGTGAACATCCGGTCGGCCTCGATACGCGCATAGACCGGACCGGAGTCGAGGAACTGTTCCCACTGGGGTCCATAGCGTGGAACGTAGATGTCGAGCAGGGCCTGCCGGAACTCCGCTTCCGTTTCGCTGTGGATGTCGAGGGGAACGGCGCGACCGTGGACGGTGACCGCGAGCTCCTCGCCAGGCAGGTGGGTCGCGCTGACCTGCGGTCGATTTCTGATGTGGCGGAAGCGCACCGAATCCGGTGCCGAGCCGAAGTGGAAAGCGCCACGAAAGAAGATGCCGTCAACCGGGCCGACGATCGGTCGCCCATCGGCGGTGACGGTCGCCAGGGCCAGCAGGCGCATCCCGGTCAGACGGTCAGCAGCCTGGTCGGCAGTCAGCCGCCGTTCCGGGGTGATGATGCTGAGCAGGTGCCGCCCGGCGGTCGCGAAGCTGCGGTCGAGCAGGTCTTGCAGGGTGGCCAGGTCCGCCGGCGTCTCGCGCACCTCAACATTGAACCAGCGGCATGCGCAAGGCGGAGTGGAGCCGGTGTGATCACGTTTGGGGTGCCTTAGGCTACAAAAATTGTCGTTTGCGGCACACAAGCCGTGATCACGCCGGGTTACCGGAGGGCATCGCCAGTTGTGCGTGTCACAAGCCGCGTCCCTCCCGCGTCAACAGCAACGTGAACGGTGCGGAGGGAGCCACGGAGCCAACGGCCACCCGGGTATTCGCGGATCATCGGGACCTGCTGATGGCGGTGGCCTACCGAGTGCTGGGCCGGGTATGTGACGCGGAGGACGTGGTGCAGGAGGCATGGCTGCGCTGGAGCACCGTCCGGAGCGAAGACGTGCACAATCCCCGGGCTTATCTGGTGCGGGTGACCACCCGGCTGGCGATCGACCGGCTGCGCCGGGTGCAGGCACGTCGCGAGGACTACATCGGTCCCTGGCTGCCCGAGCCGTTACTCACCACTGGTGATGTCAGCGACGATGTGGCGCGGGCCGACTCGGTGTCCCTGGCGATGCTGGTGGTGCTGGAGACGCTGTCACCGCTGGAACGGGCGGTGTTCGTGTTGCGAGAGGCGTTCTCGTTCTCGTACTCCGACATCGCCGAGATCACCGGACGGTCCGAGCCGGCAGTGCGACAGCTGGCCGCGCGAGCGCGTGAGCATGTGGCCGGCAACCGTCCCCGGTTCGACGCCGATCGTTCGACGCGGCGGCGTGTCACCGAGCAGTTCCTCGCCGCCTGTGCCAGCGGGAACGTGCAGGCCTTGCTCGAGCTACTCGCTCCGGACGTGACGCTGGTAGGCGACGGCGGCGGTCGGGCCAAGGCCCCGCTGCGGGTCATCAACGGCGCCGGCAAGGTGGCCCGGTTCCTGATCGCTATCGCGGCCGACCCGGCCGCGGCGGTCCTGGAGGTCGAGCTGATGGAGGTCAACGGTGGGCCGGCTGTCGTCGCCTCCACCGCTGGTGTGCCGGTGACGATGCTCGCGCTCGACCTCGCGGACGGCCTGGTGCAGACGGTGCGCTTGGTGGCCAATCCGGACAAGCTCACCGGGCTCACCCGGCGCTGAGCACCGGCACATGTCACAACGAGGCCGGCTACCGCCCGCCGGGGCGACGCATTCGCAGTCTCCGACCTCGACGAGGCTGGGTTCCTCGAGCGCTACAGCTCGCCGGACCCCTCCCTGGCGCCAGCCGGGCACTCCCTGGTGCAAGCGCAGATGCCGCTGCGCGCGGGAGAGTCCAAGGCCGACGGCCTGCAGTGGCTGGAACGGCTGGTCGATCTCGGGATACCGGACTGGCGCGGGCGCTGCACCTGGCGCCGCGACGCGGTCGCCGCCGGACGCACCGGGGCGCTGGACCTACCCGGCCGAACCTGGCGCGACCGCCCGGCGACCAACCGCGGAGACGGGGTGTTCCTGGCTGGGGACATGGTCGCCGCTCCTGGTCTGCTGGGCGAGGTATCCATCAACAGCGCCATTGCGGCGGCGCGCGGCGCAGTGCAGGCGGCCGGCATCCGCGAGCCGGTCCGACATGGCGGATCACCGGCAGGCCGCTGAACGGACGGCGAACGGGGGATGTGCACTCGCCGGTTCATCCCTGGTTCATGTCCTCGTGCACGGTGAGTCGCCTTCAATCGTTACCCATTCGAGTGGTGCCAGGCACTCTGGCCGGTCACTACTCGGAGGCTGATGTCATGCGCTTACCGCGCCGCACCACCGTCGTTGCTGCCGCCGTTTTGTGCGGTGCCCTGATCGCGCCCGTCGCGGCCGTCGCCGATCCGTCGCACGAGGACCGCAGTCGTCACGTGCTGTTGTTGTCGGTTGACGGGTTGCACCAGGCCGACTTGAGCTGGTACGCCGCGCATCACCCGAAATCGGCGCTGGCCGCGCTGGTGAACCGGGGAGTGGACTTCACCAACGCGAGCACCCCGGTGCCATCGGACTCGTTCCCCGGCATGATCGCCCAGGCCACCGGCGGCAACCCCGGCGACACCGGTGTGTACTACGACTCGAGCTTCAACCACGCGCTGCTACCACCGGGAACGACGACGTGCCCAGCAGGCGCGCCCACCGGCGCCAATGTGGAGTACACCGAAACCCTCGAGCGCAACCCGAACTCGATCGACGCAGGCCAGGGGCTGACCGGGCTGCCCGGCAGCATCCTGGGGATGACCAGCCATTCGGAGACCTTGATCGACCCGGCGAAGCTGCCCGTCGACCCCAAGACGTGCAAGCCGGTCTACCCGCACCAGTACATCAAGGTCAACACGATCTTCGAGGTGGCCCGCCAGCATGACCTGCGCACCGCATGGTCGGACAAGCACCCGGCTTACGAGATCCTCGACGGCCCGTCGGGTACGGGGGTGCAGGACCTGTTCACCCCCGAGATCAACAGTCAAGCCGACGGACTACCCGCCGGTCAGGACTGGACCAAGGACAACGCCAAGACCCAGCAGTACGACGGTTACAAGACCCAGGCGATCCGCAACGAGATCGACGGCTTCGACCACTCCCGCACCCACCACGTCGGCGTGCCGGCGATCTTCGGGATGAACTTCCAGTCGGTGTCCACCGCCCAGAAGCTGCCCACCTCGGGCGGCAAACCAGGTGGCTACCTGGCTGACGGTGTGACCCCCGGTCCTGTGCTCGCCAACGCGCTGGACTTCGTCGACGACCAGCTTGGCTCGTTCGTCAACGAGATCCACGCCAAGGGTCTCGACGAGAACACCACGATCATTCTCTCCGCCAAACACGGGCAGTCGCCGACCGACCCGGCGGCGCTGACCCGCATCCCGGACGGTCCGCTGCTCGACGGCCTCAACGCCGCCTGGAAGACCGTTCACCCCGGTGCGGGTGACCTCGTCGCGCACTCCACCGACGACGACGCCATGCTGCTGTGGCTGACCGACCACTCCCAGGCCGCCGCCGACTTCGCGAAGACCTACCTGCTCGCCCAGTCCGGTCAAGGCAACGGCATCGACGGCACACCCAAGCCCTTCACCTCCTCCGGGCTGGTTTCGGTGTTCGCCGGCAACGCCGCGGCGAAGTACTTCGGCGTCCCGGCCGGTGACCCGCGGGTGCCCGACGTGTTCGGCATCGTCGCCCACGGCGTCGTCTACACCGGCGGCACGAGCAAAATCGCCGAGCACGGCGGCGCCGACCCGCAGGACCGCAACGTGCCGATCGTCGTCGCCGGCGCCGGCGTGGACGACGCGCAGACCCGCCGCGAGCCGGTTGAGACCACCCAGATCGCGCCCACGATCCTGCACCTGCTCGGCCTGGACCCCAACGAGCTGCAAGCCGTCCAACACGAGCACACCCAAACCCTGCTGCACTGAGCGTGCGATGGTGGCGGCCGGCCGGGCGCGCACACCGGTAGCCTCCGCCGCCACCACGCCGCTGCGTACGCTCGCCACCTAGGGCGTCCGCTCGTGCGAGGAGGTCGGCTGCCGCATGCGTAACGACGTCATGACGTCAGGACATCGCATCGCCGCACTGAGTGTGCTGGCGCTGGCGCTGGCGGCCTGTTCGAGCGCGACGACAGCTGGCCCGGCGGGCACGCCGGGGACCACCGCCGTGCCGACGACGGCCAGCGTGCCGGCGACCCCGTCGACGGGATCACCGTCGACCACTGGACAGCAGCCCGGCTCGGGAGCTGCGCCGAGGTGCCGCTCGGCGCAGCTCAGTGCCTCTCTCGGCCCGCCTGAGGGTGCAGCCGGCTCGGTGTATCGCGTACTGATTTTCACCAATACCGGTAACGGCGCTTGTAGCATGCGGGGCTTCCCCGGCGTCTCCTACGTCGCCGGGGACGCAGGTCAGCAGGTCGGACCGGCCGCGGAGCGGGTCGGTGACACTGGTGGATCGGTGCGCATCGCACCGGGCGCCACGGCGTCAGCGCAGCTGCGACTGGTGAACGTCGCAAACTACGACGCGGCGGTGTGCCGCCCGACGCCCGCGCGCGGCATGCGCATCTATCCGCCGGGCGAGACGGCGGCGCTGTTCGTGCCCGTCGAGGAAACCGGCTGCGCGGGTACGCCACCCGGCTCGCAGCTCACCGTGGGCACGATCATCGCGCCCTGAACGATCAGGAGACGATCAGCGGGCGAGGTCGATAACGGTCAACGTCCCGCTGTCGACGTTGCTCACATAAGCTTGGCGGCCGCCGGGTAGCAGCGCGATGCTGCTCGGGCCGGCCCCGGTGTGGATGGTCGCGGTGACCTGGTTGGTCGTGGCGTCGATCACCGAGACGGTGTTGCTGCCATTGTTGACCACGTACGCGAATCGACCATCGGGCGCCCAGACGATGTCTTCTGGATTCTGGCCGACCGGGATGGTGGCAATCGCCTTGAGAGTGTTCGTATCGATCACCGACACTGTGTTCGACTCGTAGTTGACGTTGGCGACCAGCGGCCGGTTGGGGTTAACGGCGATGCTGTGCGGGCCGGATCCGACCGGGATGGTCGCAATAACCCCGCGGGTAGCGGTGCTGATCACCGAAACCAGGCCGGATTCGTGATTCGCGGTGTAGGCCCGGCTGCCATCGCGGGAGAACGCGATCGAATGCGGGTTCGGAGCGACCTTGATCTGCCCGATGACCGTGTTGGTGTCGGTGGCGACCACTGACACGGCCGCGACATCGTGGTTGGCGACATAAAGCAGGGTCCCGTCGGGACTGATCGCCGGGTCGAAGGGGCTCGCCGGCTGTGGAATTGTTGCGATCTCGGTATTCGACACGGTGTCGAGCACGTCGATTACGTGTTTTGTCTGCTGATCATTGAATATGGTGATGTACAGCGTGTGGCCATCCGGTGCGAAGGTGAGGAACTGGGGTGGGCCGGCCGCGATCGGGATGGTCGCGGTGACCTGATTGATTGCGGTGTCCACCACGGTGACGGCTTGGGCGTCGCTGTTAGCGACATAGGCGTGCCTGCCGTCGGGGGCAAGGGCGACGAAACTGGGCGTCTTGCCTACCTGGATAACGGCGCTGGCCGCGGGTATCGGGACCTTCGGTGCGACGCTCGCCACCGCGCTCGGTGCAGGCTTGGCCGCGGATTGTGAGATCGACGGTGCCGGTGCCTGGGTGTCGTTCCCACCGAAGGTGGCCAGCGCGATCACCGCAGCCACTGCGGCCGCTGCGCCGACGGCGAGCAGGATCCGCGGCCGGCGCCCCCGGTCGGGTGGCGACCGGGGTGGGGATGGTGGTTCCTTCGGTCTGACATGACGTGCGCTGGTGGCCGTCGCCACCTGTGGTGGTGTGCGTTGCGTCGGAATCGCTGCCGTCGGCAGCACTTCGGCCGGGCGCTGCGCCGGTATGAGCGGCTGCTCATCTTGTTTCTCGGGACGGTTACCGACAACCCCGTTTGTGGTCGGCGCGCCGTTTGTGGTCGGTGCCCCGTTTGTGGTCGGTGCCCCGTTTGTGGTCACAGACGCAGCCGTGGTGCCACGACTGATGAGTCGCTGTTCGGGTAGCCGGCTGCGTTGCGGGACGGTGTGGCGCGGATGAGTCGCTTGCGCGGCATGCATGGCGGCACCGAGTGCGACGATGTGTTGCGGATGTGTGTCCACCACGGTGGGACATCCCAGCTCAGCTGACACCATCCGGGCGATCAAAGGGATGCGCGAGGATCCACCCACCAGCAGCACGGCGCTGAGGTCTGCGGGCTCGACCTGAGCCGACTGCAGGGTTCGGGACAGCGCTCGGATGGTGGACCTGATCGGGGCTCGCACCATGTCCTCGAAGTCCGACCGGCGCAGGTGCACGTCGAAGCTCCGGCTGGGCAGGAATACCGGGAACGTCGTCTCAGTCTCTGTTGACAGAGCCTCTTTGGCCACGACGCAGTCGGCTCGCACCCTGGCGAGCGCGACAGAGGTCTGCGGGCGTCGCATGTCCAGCTTGCCGAGCGCCCCGTCGGCGGCGTCGTTGACGTAGGACAGGATTGCTTCGTCGAAGTCGCCGCCGCCGAGCGCTTCGATGCGCTCAGGCTTGCCGAGAATTTCGACGCTGCCCGAGTGCATGCGCAGCACCGTGGCGTCGAAGGTGCCACCACCCAGGTCGTAGACCGCCATCGTCTCGCCGTCGGCCAGCGGCCGGGTCGCGATGTAATGCGCAGCGGCCGCTTCGGCCTCGGTCACCATGGGCGAATCGGTGAGCCCCCCTTCCTGGGCGGCCTCCTCGAACAGCGCACGTCGGAATGGGCCCCAACTGGCCGGATGCGTCAGCACCACCCGATCGGGTGGCTCGCCTTCGGCCTCGGTGACCTGCGCAACCACGTCTCGCAGCAGGACGCCGAGCAGCGTGGTAACCGCATAGGACTCACCACCGAGCACGACCGGCGTCGGGTCACCCAGCAGACGGGTGAACTCGCGCCCGATCCGATCCGGGCTGCTCACCGCGCCCCTGCTGGCGGCTTCCCCGGTGGCTAAAGTGCCGTCACCCTGGAGGTATACAGCCGCTGGGGTCACCACCGACCGATCGCCGAGGGGGACCGCCTCCACGGTGGCCGCCCTCGCGCGCGCAGCCGCGACGAAGGTGCTGCCGAGGTCGATCCCCAGGCTGTAGCTCACCAGCTCCTCCCTGAAGCGGCACCTATCGTGACGTATCGATCACACGAAAGATCTTCTTTGGCGCATCATGCGGTGACATACGCTCGCGCGCCCGCAGGTCCATGACAGTAGGTAGCCAGCTAACCACCCGTCAAGGGGGTGCTACCGCGAGAGGCTGGGCGGCGGCACTGGATCGTCGGCGGTGGACCTGCTGGGTCGGCAGCGAGCGAGCTAGCTACTGGCCGCGGCTGGCGGGATCCACCCGTGCCCATCGGAGCAGGTCGGTCATCGTGAACGTGCCCCGCGTCTGGCTCGGCAGGGACGGCCGGAACCCGGTATTGAGGTAGGAGGACTTATCCAGCTGTAGTAGTCCGATGATCGTCTCGGCGACGATCCGACCACCCACCGGGCCGAGCCGCACGCCGTTGTTGAGGACGCCGGCCTCGCGCAGGATGTAGTACCACAGCGGAGTGCTGGCCTCGAGGCCGATTCTGTACTCGCGTAGCTCAGGGAAATGGACCGACCCGAGTACCGGCGACCCGGTCGATGCGGCGATTCGCTGCCCGGAGGGTAGCGACCAGGTTAGGTGCCGCAGCAGGTTTCGTTGCGGCAACGCCGTCGGGGCGTCGCCGCTGGGGATGGCAGCGAGTGGCAACTGGAACAGCGGGGTGGAGATGTTCGTGTCGATCAGCTTGCTCGGTTGCACGTTGTGAGTCTGGTCGCCACCGAAGTCGAAGAACGTCTGCCAGCCGATGAACCGCCGCCGCGCCCGCGCCCCGCCCCGAAGGTCCACCGGGTCGGCCTGCCCCTCGCCCGCGGGATTGAAGATGAACCCGAAGAAGGCCGGAGCGCCGGTTGCGGGATCGCCGCCGGGGTCTCCCTGCAGGTTCGCCCGGTATGACGGGCGCACCAGGCTGTGCCCGAACCGGTAGGTGCCGGTCTGGAACTCGACCGGCATGGTCGGCTTGCTGAACCGGTACCAGCGCCGGCCGTTGCGCAGGATGTCGTCTACCAGCGGTCGCCCGACGATCTGCGGCAGGAACTCGTTCACCACGATCCACTGCCAGTGATGCTTGATCGTGCGTCGGGATCGCCGCCAGGGGTTGCCTGGCAGTCTGGTGGCCCGCCAGAAGTCCACGGTCCGGTTGTGCGCCAGCAAGAATGCCGCCTGCAGTCCGGCGATGATGAGGTGCTCGTCGTTGCGGCGCTCCGCGATGATCGCGGTCATGTCCTGGTTACGTGGCAGGTCCTCGAACAGCCCACCACTGCCGACCAGGAATTTGGCCCGGTCCGAGGGGTCGTAAAGCTGCGGGCTGACCGACGGCCCACCGCCGTAGACCGAGTCGAGGTTGATTCTCGGGTCGCGGGTGTTCGGTGTTTGGGTGGGTTCAGTGACCACGCCGAGCCGTGAGGTGTTGTCGAAGGTGATGTCGTGGTCGAGGAACTGGCCAACGAACGTCGTACCCGCGGTCATGTCGTGAACGTTCTGGTCGAGGTTTCTCGGGCTGAGCTCCGGATGGGTGATCAGCCGCACGGGGCCCTCGCTGAGCGGGTCCCGGGCGTCCAGCAGCCCGCCGGGCTTGCCGATGTCAATCATCGCGTTGCGGACGGCCGTGGACTGGGGGTCGGCGAACGCCGGGAGCTGGAACATCCGGCTGAACCGAGGATCCGGCGTCGAAGTCGGGATTGGCCCCTCGACCGTCGCGGCGAGTGCCTCGACGTTATTCAGAGTGAGCGCACCGGCCACACCGACGCCGAGTCCAGCCAGGAATTGACGTCTGCCGATTCCAGTCTGTGGGCCCGTGGGTTCGTGGTCCGAACTGGTCATACGTACCCTCCGGAGTCTTGCCCGCCCTCGAGGTTCTGCGCCAAGCCGATTGCACGAGGAACGCTGGGCTCTGCAGGTGAGCAGAACGAGTCCTGCGGATGAGCGGAGGATTACGACAAACCTCACTAAGGATTGCTAAGCGGAACGGCGCACCGCTTCAACTCGAGCAGTCAGGTCAAGATCACTGATACGTGCCCGCAGGTGCCGGCGTGATGGGGAGGTCGCAGGTTGTCATGGGGTGTAGGATCACCGCGCCCAAATGATTGAATGGTGAGGGCTGCCTAACTATTGTTAGTGAGGCCTGCCTTACAAATGAGGTATTTGGGAGATGTTGCCTATCACTCCGGTCTGGCCGAGTCGTAGGTCACCGTCGGTACGCGCATAATTACCGTGTGAAAGCTTCTGTTTTGTCAACGTTCGATCAGTGTTCTTGACAGATCTCATTCATTGCGGCAAAGCTGATGAACGACGAGGGCGAGGGAGTAGAATGCGGTTCGATAGAAGCGCGGGCTGATCGCCGGTGGATGCAGTCCAGACGCTGATCCTGGGGTTGATCGCAGGGGTCACGATCGTGCTCGGGCTACCGCTGGGCCGGCTGCGTAGCGCCCGCCACAGCCGCACCGCACCCGGCGTGCGAGTGTTTCTCAACGCTTTTGCGATTGGCATTCTGATCTTCATAATGTGGGACTTGCTGAACCAGGCGTGGGAGACCGTCGGTGCCACGCTGGACAAGGTCCACGATGGTTCGGGCAGTGTGGCACCGGTGATCGGGTTTGGAGCTCTGCTGTTCGCCGGGCTGGGTGTCGGGCTGTTGAGCCTGGCCGGGTACGAGCGCTGGCTCGCCGCTGAGGGACCCATCCCACTCCTAGGCCCGGGCACGATGGCCGCCGACGAGCTGACCCTGCGCAAGGGCGACACCTGGACGGCCGCCCGCCGGCTCGCGCTCCTGATCGCGGTGGGAATCGGCCTGCACAACTTCGGTGAGGGCCTCGCCATCGGTGGCAGCGCGGCGCAGGGCAAGATCGCGCTGGCTACCCTGCTGGTGACCGGATTCGCCTTGCACAACGCGACCGAAGGATTCGGCATCGTGGCCCCGCTGGCCACCGAACAAGAGCAGCCCAGCTGGGGGTTCCTCCTACTCCTGGGCGCGATCGGTGGCGGCCCCACCGTGCTGGGAACCGTGATCGGACATCAGTTCACCAGCGACGCGGTGAGCCTGGTTTTCCTCACCCTGGCCGCTGGCTCCATCCTTTACGTGATCATCCAGCTGGTCGCCATCGCACTGCGGGGCGGCCACCGCTCGTTGCTTTATTGGGGCGTATGGATCGGGCTGGTCGCCGGCTTCGCCACCGACATGCTACTCACTGCCGGCGGCGCCTAGCCAGGACCCTGGGTCACGGTATAACTCGGACTGTGACGAGGACCGCGCCGCGCGAGCCGTCGACAGCTGTGGATCGTGGCCTGTGCGCGGACCTGGTTGCCGTCGGGTGCGCCGCGCTGCTCGTCACGTTGGCGGCGGTTATCGGCGTCTGGATGCTCGACCAAGGGGTGCCGCTGCACGTTGACACCCCGCCGCTGGGCGCCCAGTGGTTACCCCATACCGGCCCGGGCACGGTCCCCGCGATGCTGCTCGCGTTGCTCGTCGTCCTGCGCGGACCCGAACTGGCCGCCCGGCTACCTTGGCGGCCCCTGCTCGGGGTTTCGGCGGTCACCGCGGTGGCGTGGACGCTGTTCCTGGCCATGATCGACGGGTGGCAGCGCGGGGTGGCCGATCGGCTGACCACCGACACCGAGTACCTGCACGACGTCCCGAGGGTCGGCGATGTCAGCGCGATGTTGCGAACCTTTGCCGAGCGGATTCCCGGGCTGCGGCCCGACTCGTGGACCACGCACGTCGCCGGTCATCCACCCGGGGCGCTACTGGTCTTTGTCGGCCTCGATCGGATCGGGCTGCCCGGCGGGGAGCCGGCGGCGCTGCTGTGCGTGCTGGTCGGCTCCAGCGCGGCGGTCGCGGTGGCGGTCACGCTGCGGGCCTTGGGCGCCGAGGCCACCGCTCGGGCCGCGTTGCCGTTCGGGGTACTGCTGCCCGGCGCGATCTGGATAGGGGTGTCCGCGGACGGCCTGTTCGCCGGGGTGCTGGCCTGGGGAGTGGCCCTACTGGCCGTCGGTGCCGCCCGGCCCCGGCTCGACACCACTGCTGTCGTGGCGTCCGCGGCCGGCGGGTTGCTGCTCGGCGCGACCCTGTTCCTGTCCTATGGGCTGGTGCTGGCCGCATTGCTCCCGGTGTCCGTCGTGGTCGCCGCCCGCCGGGTCGCCCCGTTGCTGGTGGCCGGCGCCGGCGTCGCCGCCGTGGTGGCCGCCTTCGCCGCCGCGGGCTTCTGGTGGCTCGAGGGCTACCACCAGGTCATCGTGCGGTACTACCAGCCGGGCGAGTACGGCCTGGTGCGCCCGTACGACTACTGGGTATGGGCCGACCTGGCGTGCCTGGCGGTGGTACTGGGGCCGGCCGGGGTGGCCGGGCTGCGGCGGGTGTTCACCCCGGGCCGCAGCCAGCCACCCGTCCTGGTACTGCTGTGTGGGGCGGCGGCGCTGGCCGTGCTGGTCGCTGATCTTTCCGGGCTGAGCAAGGCCGAGGTGGAGCGGATCTGGCTGCCGTTCGCGGTCTGGCTGGTCGCCGCGGCCGGGCTGCTTCCGGCGCGGCAGGTCCGTTGGTGGTTGGCCGGCCAGGCGCTGGTCGCGCTGATCGTCAACCACCTGCTGCTCACGACGTGGTGACCGGCTCGCGCAGCGGGTCGGTGGCGAACCGGGTGACGCCCTCGGCGAACGAAACCTGTGCCCGGTAACCGAGCAGCTCGGCGGCCCGGGCGGGATCGGCCGTGATGTGCCGCACGTCGCCTGGCCGGGCGCCACCGACGATCTGCGGGGTCGGCCCGCCCATCGCCCGGGCCAGCTCAACGGCCAGCTCTCCGACGGTGTGCGGGTTCCCGGAGCAGACGTTGACCGGCACGCACCGCCCAGCCGGCGGCTCGGCGGCCAGGGCGAGGCCATTGACGTGCGCGACGTCGGAGACGTGCACGAAGTCCCGGCGCTGACGACCATCCTCCAGCACGCTCGGCGCCGCGCCCCGCGCCAGCGCTGACCGGAAGATCGACGCCACCCCGGCGTAGGGGGTGTCCCGGGGCATCCGGGAGCCGTAGACGTTGTGGTAGCGCAACGCCCAGACCCCGGCACCGGTCTGCCGGGCCCACGCCGCGGCGAGCTGCTCTTGAGCCAGCTTGGTGGCGGCGTAGGTGCTGCGCGGATCCAGCGGGGCGTCCTCACCCACCAGCAGCGGCTCCAGATCGGCGTCGCAGTGCGGGCAGCGCACCTCATAGCGCCCCGCGGCGATGTCCTCCGCGCGCCGGGGTGGGGCCGGCACGACACCGTGAGATGGGCACGCGTAGCGGCCCTCGCCGTAGACCACCATCGAGCTGGCCAGCACCAGCCGGTGCACTCCCGTCTTGTGCATCGCAGCCAGCAGCACGGCGGTGCCGAGGTCGTTGTTGGCGGTGTAGTCCGGGGCGTCCGAGGGGTCCAACCCGTGCCCGACCATCGCCGCCTGGTGACACACCGCGTCGACATCGGGCAGCAGCCGGCCCAGCAACTCGGCGTCCCGGACGTCGCCGTGGACCAGCTCGTGGTCAGCCACCCACTCCGGCGGCGCCGTGCGCGAGCCGTGCGCCTGGGGCAGGAATGCATCCAGCAGCAGCACTGAGTGCCCATCGGCAGCGAGCAGGTCGGCGATGTGCGAGCCGATGAAACCCGCGCCACCAGTGATCAGGATTCGCACAGCGCGCACGCTACGTCACGGCTCAATGATCTCCAGCACCCCCTCGTCGGTCCCGGTCACGAACAGCCGGCCGGTGGCGCTGTCCACGGCGACCGTGTTCGGTTGGCGGACCGTCGGCAGCGGGGTGGCGAGAACTGGCGCGCTGGCGTTCAGATTGAGCCCGATCACCTCGTTGAGTGCGGTCAGGGTCACCCACAGCCGGTCGCGGACCGGGTCGTAGGCGACTCCGTAAGGCGTGCCGGGCAGCTCCACCCGCCCGATCTGCCGGATGGTCGGTTGGAGCTCGTAGAGCAGCACTGCCCCGCCCCGGGTATCGATGACCGCCAGATGACCGCGCTTGTCGGCGACGACGTGGGTAGGACCGGCCCCCGCCGGCAGCTCGGCCACCCGCTGCAGCCGTTGCGCGTCGTAGATGGTGAGGGTGTTCTCCCGGACGTCGACCAGGCCGACGAGGTTGCCGACGGCCGCCAACCCCGCCGGTTGGGTGACATCGGTGAAGGTGTGCACGACCTGATCACCGCGCACCGCGACGACGCTGTGCCCCAGCTCGTTGGCCACGAACACGGTCCCGTCGGCCGCCTGCGTGGCATCGTGCGGGACCACGCCCGTGACCACCTGCGAGGTGATCTCGCCGCCGGGCAGCGCCACCCGCAGCAGCCGGTTCGACCCCTCGTCCGGGACGAGTACCGGACCGCCGGGCCCGGCCAGCTGCAGATGCCGTAGCGCGCCGGGCAGCGGCACCGTGCGCAGCACCGCGCCGGTGTTGGCGTCCACCAGGGTCAGTGCGGCCGGGTCGCGCACCCCGACGGCCACGATGTGGGTCTGCGGATCGACCACCACACCTTCCGGGGCGGCACCGACCGGCACCGTTCGCCCGGCCGGCGGCGCGGTCGGCACCGGCGCGGGAGCCGGTTCCGCCGCCGGTGGCAGCTTCGATGTGGGCGGCGCCGCAGCCGGGGGAGCAGTTCCGCACCCCGCAATCACGGCGGCAGCGAGGACGGTCACGGTGATCCAGCGAGAGCGCACCCCGGTGATTGTTCAGTGACCGGTACGACGCTGCTCCAGCGCCCCGTACCCATACGGCGCGTGCACGTCGTGAACTAGACAGGACCGACCTATTCGCCGAGAAAAACGTCCGTCCTGTCTAGGTCACGGCAGCTAGCGTCACTGTCAGCGGCTCGACGTGATCAGCGCGCGACGGCTTGAGGTACGGTCGGAAACCATGCTGGACTTGGGCGGGAGTGCTCACCGCACCGCATGCGTGGAGATGTTCCGGGCACTTCATGTGCCCGGTCGGCCGGTGCTGATGCCTAACCCGTGGGATGCGGGGTCGGCGAAGATCCTCGCCTCGCTGGGCTTTCAGGCGTTGGCGACGACCAGCAGCGGCCACGCGGCGACACTGGGTCGGCTGGATGGCGCCGTCGATCGGGCCGAGGCGCTCGCGCACGCCGCAGCCATCGTCGAAGCGGTGGATGTCCCGGTTTCCGCTGATCTTGAGAACGGTTTTGCCGCGGCTCCCAGTGCGGTGTTCGGCACCGTCACGGATGCGGTCGGGGTGGGGCTGGCGGGCTGCTCGATCGAGGACTTCACCGGCGACGCGGACGCTCCGTTCTACGATGCCAAGCTCGCCGCCGAGCGGGTGGCTGCGGCCGTCGAGGCAGCGCGGACCGCCGCCGGGTTGGTGCTCACGGCGCGGGCGGAGAATTTCATCCGCGGAAATCCTGACCTGGCCGACACGATCACGCGGCTGCAGGCGTACCAGGAGGCAGGCGCAGACGTTCTGTACGCCCCCGGACTGCGCGACCTGGGCGACATCCGCAGCGTGATCACCTCAGTCGATCGCCCGGTCAACGTACTCGTGATGCCGGGTCTGGCCACGGTCGCTGAGTTGGCACAGGTCGGGGTGGCCCGCATTTCCGTGGGTGGATCGTTGCATCACATGGTGTTGGCAGCGCTGGCCCGAGCAGGTCGCGAACTGCTCGATGATGGCACCTACGGGTTCCTGGGTCTTGCCGCCGAGGGCCGCCAGCAGGCGGCCGCAGCTTTTCGCCCTCGATGAGACTTGGCCGAGGTCGCCGTCGCGGTGCTAGACAGGAAGTGTCCGGTGTGCGCGTCGGGAGGGACTCGGGAAGGGCATTCTCATGACCATTGAGCTCAACCACACCATCGTCGCGGCTCGCGACAAGCGGGCCTCCGCGATGTTCTTGACCGATCTGTTGGGGCTGTCCGCGCCGGCTCCGTTCGGACCGTTCCTGGTGGTCACCCTGACCAACGGGGTGAGTCTGGATTTCATGGACACCGCGGCCGACATCCGACCGCAACATTATGCGTTTCTGGTCAGCGAAGCCGAGTTCGAGGCGATCTTCGACCGGATCCGGGCGCAGGACCTGCAGTACTGGGCCGATCCGTTTCACCAGCAGCCCGGCGAGATCAACACCAGAGACGGTGGCCACGGCGTGTACTTCGACGACCCCAACGGCCACGTGCTGGAGCTCTTGACCCGCCCCTACGGCAGCAGTGTCCCGAGCTGATCACACGCCAAGACGGTCGACGCCGTGAACTCGACAGCACGGACATCTGCGTCGACGGAAACGTCCGTGCTGTCGAGTTCACGGCCAATCTTGCTGCGGGGAGGTCGCTTAGCCCGCTCTGGTTCCGGCGTGACCGGCCGGATGCACATCGACGGGCTGGCGGCAGTCGGCGATGGCGTCGCGAAGCAGTGTGCTCAGCCGCGCGTTGCGCTCTGGCCGGCGAAGCCCACGCAACTGTTCGATCGCGACCTGGAATGCCGAGCTGACCACCACGCTGGGCGGATTGAGCACTTGCCAGCAGCCGAGCCGGGCCTGGACCCAGGCGCCGCCGCGGTCGATGTCGCCGATCCGCCGGCGTGCCCTGGCCAACTGACGCTCGGCGCCAGGTGGCAATCCCCGGACAGTCGCGGCGGCGCGCAGACAACAGGCGACCACGCACTGCGTCGTGCGCAGGTCGCCCCCGCCGGCACCGATGAGGTCCGGGGCCAGTAGAGCGAGCTTGCTGCGGGCCTCGTCGTCATCGATCCAGTCGTTGACCAACCGGGCCAGGGTGGCCAGCGCCGGGTGGGTACACCGGGGATGGTCGGTGAACTTCCCGCCGGCGAGCACGGAGACGTACTCCATGACGCATGCACCGTCCTCCGGGCGGCGGTGGTGCCCCCGCTGCAGCAAAGGGAGCTGGTTCGGTACCCGGTTCGGACCCTGTCCGGCGCGTTCGGATGTCCACATGGTCCTGGCCTCCAAGTCATCTAGTCCTTGGTGGCCGGGTACCCGTCCGCGCGCTGCTCAAGCGCGCAAACCGCCCCGCGAGGTGACGTCAGACCACGAGCACCAGCTGGCGCGCCACGATGACTGCGACGAAGACCAGCGTCACAGCGATGTCGAAGGACACCCCGCCCACCCGGACCGGTCGAACGACTCGGCGCACCGGGGCGAGCACCGGCTCGGTGAGGCGATAGACCACCCGGCGTACCGGACTGAGGCCCTCCTCGTAGCGGGCCCCGGGTCTGGCGAGAGAACCGACCAGATCGACGACGATCCGGGCGATCAGCAGCAGCTCGAACAGCACCAGCACCAGCCCGACGAGCGCGAGCAGCGCATCCACTGGCGTCACCTCCTGCACGGACCTGGCCGGGTCCCGTCGACTTCGTGTCCCACCAGCATCCGCGCGTCAGATGAGAAATACCTGAGAGCGGTCAGCGGGCGTGCCCTCCCACACCGGAATGCGGTAGGTGCTGGGCGGGAATGGTGCCCAGCCGACCAGCCTGGAAGTCCTCAAAAGCCGCGATGACCTCCGCCCGGGTGTTCATCACGAACGGGCCGCTCCAGGCGATCGGTTCCCGGATCGGCGCGCCCCCCAGGACGACGATGTCCAGCGCGGGGTGCCGCGACTCCTGGTGCACCGCGCCGGCGACGGTGATTGCGTCGCCTGGTCCGAACACCGCGAGCTGACCGGTGTGCACTGGACGGCGCTCGGTGCCGACGGTCCCGGCACCGGAGAGCACGTAAACCAGCGCATTGAAGTCCGCCCGCCAGGGCAGCCGCAGCGTTGCGCCAGGGCTGATGGTGGCGTGCAGCATCGCCATCGGGGTGTAGGTGGATCCGGGGCCCCGGTATCCGGCGACATCTCCAGCGATCACCCGGGCCAGCGCGCCGCCGTCGTCGGTGGTGAGCAGCGTGGACTCGGCGGCACGCAGGTCCTGGTAACGGGGCTGCGCCCATTTCAGATTCGCGGGCAGGTTGACCCACAGCTGAAGGCCGTGGAACAGCCCACCGCTGAGCACCAGGTGCTCCGGCGGCCGCTCGATGTGCAGGATTCCGCCGCCTGCGGTCATCCATTGGGTATCCCCGTTGGTGATCTGGCCGCCGCCGCCGTTGGAGTCCTGGTGGTCGAAGATGCCGTCGATGATGTAGGTGACGGTCTCGAACCCGCGGTGTGGGTGCCAAGCGGTGCCCTTGGGCTCCCCAGGGGCGTACTCGACCTCACCCATCTGGTCAAGGTGCACGAACGGGTCGAGCTCGCGCAGGTCCACGCCCGCGAAGGCGCGACGAACAGGGAAACCCTCACCCTCGTACCCGGACGGCGCCGTGGTCACCGACCGGACCGGACGGTCCACGGTCTGCGGGCCCGGCTCGGGGATGCGGGCCAACGTGGTGACGTCCTCAACGGTGACAGCTGGCATGGCCGCCACTCTCCTTGTCGTTGATACTTCAACTACCGTCGCCAACGCCCCGGCTGCGCTGCACATTCCCCGCACCTGGGGTGGCCCCTCGTGCCCGGGGTGGCCGTTGCCGGGCGTTGCGGCGAGAACGTAGCGAAGATCGCCGAAACCGAGTCGTCACCGTGCGGGATAGCACTGCTACAGCTCACTTTCGACGATCAAGCTCGTTGGATCCGGATCCGATACCGTGATCCTGAGGTGACGCGGTGGATTCGCGATCATTCTGGGCGGCTGCGCTGCGCTGGCGGTCCCGGGGAACCGGCGGCAAACCGAGCGACCTCGACCAACACGGAGGCGTCGACGGGCCAGAAGCAGCCCAAACGGACATGATGACTGACATGACCAGGACTCCACTGGCGGCCCCGTTCGCCATCACCGATGGGACGACGCGCCATGCCAGGTACGCCGAGCTCGCGGCGGCTGGACCGGTGCATCGCATCGCGCTGCCCACTGGTGAGCCAGCGTGGCTGATCACCGGCTACGATGAGGCGCGCCAGGCACTGCAGGACCTGCGGTTGATCAAGAGTGACGCGGCGCACGCCAACCTCGGCCGCGACCTGTTACCGCCTGAGGTGTTCGCGGCGGTGAGTCATTCCATGCTGAACAGCAACCCGCCGGACCACACCCGGTTGCGTCGGCTGGTGACCGCCGCGTTCACCCGCCCCCGTATCGAGCAGTTCGCGCCCCGCATCCAGCAGATCACCGACGAACTGCTCGCCGCGATGGCTAACGCCAGGCAGGTCGACCTGATCGACTCGTTCGCCTACCCGCTGCCCATCACCGTGATCTGCGAGCTGCTCGGCGTGCCGGCCGACCGGCGCGCGGACTTCCGGGAGTGGTCATCCGTCGTGGTGACCGGAGTGCTGGCCGGGCCGGACGCCTTGGTCGCCGCGGGCACCGCAATGGTGAGCTACCTGCGGGAGTTGGTGGACGCCAAGCGCGCCGCGCCCGCCGACGACGTGCTCTCCGCCCTGGTGGCGGTCCGCGACGGCCAGGACCGCCTGTCGGAGGACGAGCTCATCTCGATGGTGTTCCTGCTGCTCGTCGCCGGTCACGAGACCACGGTGAACCTGATCAGCAATGGGGTACGCGCTCTGCTCGTCCATCCCGAGCAGCTGGCGCTGCTTCGCGCCCAGCCACACCGGCTGCCGGACGCGATTGAGGAGATGCTGCGTTTCGATGGCCCGCTGCAAGTCGCGCCGTTGCGGTGGACCGCCGAACCGGTGGACATCGGCGGGGTCACCATCCCCGCCGGCGAGATCGTGCTGCCCGGTCTGCTCGCCGCCAACCGCGACCCGGCGTGCATCACGCAGCCCGGCGCGCTGGACATCACCCGCACGCACAACCCACACCTGGCCTTCGGTCATGGCATCCACCACTGCCTTGGCCTGACCCTGGCCAGGCTGGAAGGCCGGATCGCGCTGGGTACCCTGCTGGCCCGTTTCCCCCGGCTGCGGCTGGCAGTGCCCGCCCAGCAGCTGGCCTGGCGGCCCGGCGTACTCATGAACAGCCTGGCGACGCTCCCCGTAGCGATCGACTGAGCAGCGTGAGCAATGACGCCATCGCGGCCGCGATGGCCGCGATCAGACCCAGGTAGAGGCCGATGCCGGCACCGCTGGACACCCCGAGGGCGCTGCCCAGGTCGAAGTTACCCAGCTCGCCCAGCTGATCCAGCTTGCGGGTATCGGCCCCACCGCTGGCGTCGGGGAAGGTCACCCAGCGCAACACGATCGTGATGACCGCCAGCCCGGATAGGCCAAGCGTGATCAGCGGTCTGGACGCGGGCTGCGTCAGCCGGCCGCCGAACGCGCTCAGCAGGACCACCACGCCGGCCGCGACCAGCAGAAGCACGGCGAACCATGCGCCGAAGCCCGCGTTCCAGGCGTCGACAGAGGCGGATCGCGTGATGGTCAACACCGTCACACTGGTGGTGTACCAGGGCAGGAGACTCGAGATGTACGCCAGCAAAGCCGCGCCGACCACGACCCAGTCCGGGGTTCGTACCGTGCCTGCTTGAGATCCCGCCATATCCGGTATGCCTCCCAGGGCGACCTTGACCGAGCCGTGCAAGCTACCCTAGGCCGAGCCCCGCCGCACACTGGGCAACTACCCGCCAGCGAGCAATAGATGCAGAGGAAGATCAGCGGAGAAATGAGCGAGGGTAAGAGCACGGCTAACTCGGTCGCCGAAATCGAGGCCAGCTGGCGACGCGAGTGGGCCGAACGCGGCACTTACCGGTTCGATCGGACCAAGCCGCGCAGCGAAGTATTCTCGATCGATACCCCACCGCCGACCGTCTCCGGCACGTTGCATCCCGGCCACGCCTTCTCCTACACCCACACCGACATCATCGCCCGCTATCAGCGCATGCGTGGCAAAGAAGTGTTCTATCCGATGGGGTGGGATGACAACGGCTTGAACACCGAACGCCGGGTCCAGTTGATGCTCGGTGTGACCTGCGACCCGAGCCTGCCCTATGACCCCGACTTTCGTATCCCGGACAAGCGTCTGAAGCCCACCAAGGCGATCAGCCGTCCGAACTTCGTCGAGTGCTGCGCCGCGGTGACCGAAGTGCTGGAGAAACAGTATTTCGAGCTGTGGTCCGCACTCGGGTTGTCGGTCGACTGGACCCAGACCTACACCACGATCGGCAAGCACGCGATTCACACCTCGCAGTACGCGTTCCTGGAACTGCTCACCAAGGGGCTGATCAACCGGACGGAGTCCCCGACGCTGTGGGACGTGGATTTCCGGACAGCGGTGGCGCAGGCCGAACTCGAGGATCGCGACCTACCGGGCGCCTTTCACCGCTTGCGGTTCCGCGCGCAGGCCGATGAGAGCCCGATCTTCATCGAGACCACCCGCCCGGAACTGCTGCCGGCGTGCGTCGCGCTGGTCGCTCACCCCGACGACGAGCGGTACCAGCATCTTTTCGGCAGCACGGCATTGTCCCCGCTGTTCGACGTCGCGGTCCCCATTGTCGCCCACGAGCTTGCCGAGCCGGGCAAGGGCAGCGGCATCGCGATGATCTGCACCTTCGGCGACACCACAGATGTCACCTGGTGGCGCGAGCTCAAGCTGGAGCTTCGAGCGATCGTCGACAAGGCCGGGCGAATCACTCCGGAGATGCCGCACGGCATCGTCAGCGACCGCGGCCAGCAGGCCTATGCCCGGCTTGCCGGCAAGAAGGTCGCACTGGCTCGCGAGACGATCGTCGCGCTGCTCACCGAGTCCGGTGAACTGGAGGGCACACCGCGACCGACTGTCCATCCGGTCAAGCATTGGGAGAACGGCACCAAGCCGCTGGAGATCGTGACCAACCGGCAGTGGTTCATCCGTTATCCGCCCAAGAGTGACCTGATCAAGCGTGGGAAGCAACTACGGTGGGCGCCGGAATACATGCAGGCTCGTTACGAGGACTGGGTCAACGGGCTCTTGGGGGACTGGAACATCACCCGGCAACGGTTCTTCGGTGTTCCCTTCCCGGTGTGGTATCCGATTGAGGTCGACGGCACGGTGACCCACGATCGACCCATCGTGGCCAGCGTCGGGGACCTGCCGATCGATCCGTCCGTTGATGTTCCAGAGGGTTTCACGGCCGACCAGCGTGACATTCCCGGTGGCTTCACGGCTGACCCGGACGTCATGGACACCTGGGCGACTTCCTCGCTGACTCCGCAGATCGCCGGGCACTGGATCGATGATGAGGACCTGTGGCAGCGCGTCTATCCGATGGACCTGCGCCCGCAGGCACACGACATCATCCGGACCTGGCTGTTCTACACCGTCGTGCGCAGCCACTACAGTTTCGGCACCGTGCCCTGGAGCACCGTCGCAATCTCGGGTTTCGTCTACGACCCGGACCGTAAGAAGCTGTCCAAATCCTCGGACAACAGCCCGGATACGCCGAGCAACCTCATTGCCTCGTTCGGTGCCGATGCGGTGCGGTACTGGGCGGCAGGCGGTCGACCCGGTCTCGATCTGGCCTTCGACCGCAACCAGTTCAAGATTGGCCGTAAGCTGGTGGTCAAACTGCTCAACGTCGCCAAGTTCATTGATGGATTCGGCGCGCCGCAGGCGGATGCGCGCGCGACTCATCCGCTTGACACCGCCCTGTTGCTGCGGCTGGAGAAGACTGTCGCGGAGGCCACTGCGGCCTTCGAGGGTTATGACTTCACCAAAGCGCTAGCCGTGACCGAGACGTTCTTCTGGTCCTTCTGCGATGACTATGTCGAGTTGGTGAAAAACCGCGCCTACCAACAGGACAGCTCGGCGCTGGCGGCGCTGCACCGCGCCCTTGAGGTCGTGCTTGCGCTCTTCGCACCTTTCCTGCCGTTCGTCACCGAAGAGGTGTGGTCGCACTCCCACAACGACTCGATCCACCGCTCCCGGTGGCCCGCCTCAGACGCCCTCGGCGTGCAACCAGAGGCCAACACCGGTCATCTCGATGCAGCCGCAACCGTGCTCCACGAGATCCGCAAGGCGAAAAGCGCCGCGAAGGTCTCCTTGCGTACGGTCGTCAGCGAACTCACGGTGCACGCCAGCGCGGACCAACTTCACCTGCTGCGGGCGGTCATCGACGACATCCGCGAGGCGGGAAACGTCGCGAAGGTTTCCACCCTGCCCAGCGACAACGGGGTACATGTCGATGTCGAGCTCGCGCCTGCTGTAGCGCAGTGATATCGAACGCGTCACCGGCCCTCCGGGGTTTCGCCGAGTCCGGTGTGTTCCAGGTCGAGTGAGCGCTGGATTTGTCGGCGAGTGGTGTCGCTGATCGCGCCGTCGTGATAGAGACGATCCAACTCGGCGCTTTCCACGTCGAGGAGATCCTGCCGTAGCTGACGGTAAGTTGCGGCGGGCGGTTCCCCGTCCATGGGCTCGTTGATACGGTCGATGCGGTTCTGCCACATAGTGCGGAGCTGTTTAATCACGGATTCCGGCGCTGCTTCTGCTTCGGTGAGGTAGTCGAGATGGGATAGCCCGGCACGGGCCAGCTGCAGTCGTGCAGCGATGTGCTCCAAGCGGACGTCGTCGGGAGCCAGCGCGATTCCCGCTCGACGGACCAACGGGGCGAGGGTGAATCCCTGCACGACGAGGGTGATGACGATGACCGCGGTCGTCAGCAGTACGACCAGGTCACGGCCGGGCAACGCGGCTCCGCTGCTGGTGGTCAGCGGGATGGAGAGCGCCGCGGCCAACGGCACCACGCCGCGGGTGCCGGCCCAGGACACCACGGCCGGCACTCGCCACGACGACCGCTCGGCGCCCTGGCGCCGCTGCCGGATCGCGGACAACGGGAAGATCCACGCCACCCGGACCACCATCAGCGTCGCGGCGATCGCCAGCGCCTGCAGTGGCCAGCGGATGTCGGTACCCGCCAGCCCCCGAAACAGCGCGGGCAGTTGCAGGCCGATAAGACCGAAGACCACGCTCTCCAGCAGGAAGATGACCGTCTGGAACACCGCGGACAGCTGCAACCGAATGCGCGCGTTGGTCAGCCGGGTGGCTTGCGTGCCGAGTATCACGCTGGTCACGACGACGGCGGTGACCCCCGAGGCATGGATCGACTCGGCCAGCACGTAGGCCGCGTACGGGGTGACCAGGGCGATCACCGTTTCCAACACCGGGTCTTCGGTGCGCCGCCTGATCAGGAACGCTCCGCCGGCGATGAGGGCGCCCACCGCCATCCCACCACCAGCCAGAACGGCGAACTCGACGGCCGTGTGCCCCCACGAGACCACGCCGCCGGCGATGGCCACCGACAGCGCGACGCGGAACAGCAGCAGGCTCGTCGCGTCGTTGAACAGGCTCTCGGCCTGCACCAGCGCCTGCACTCGTGGTGGTAGCGACAACCGCCGCGCCAACGCAGCCACCGCCACCGGATCGGTGCTGGCCAACACGGCTCCCAGCACGAATGCCATGCCCAGCGGCAGCGGCGTCACGGCCATCGCGAGGGCGCCGACGGCGGCAGCGGAGGCCAGGACCAGTCCGACAGCCAGCGCGGTGACCGGTCGCCACACCGCCCGAAGGTCGCGCCAGGGCAGTTCTTCCCCGGCTGCGAACAGCAGTGGCGGCAGCACCACCAAGCTCACGACATCCGGCGTGACCACGATGGCGGGCACGCCTGGCGTCACGCCGACGACCACCCCGGCGATGACCAGCAGCGACGGCGCCGGAACCCGCAGCCGCCGGGCGAATGTCGCCACCACCGTGGCCACGATGACGAGAAACAGGACGGTGTCGACATTGCCCATGCCCGGTGCCCCTCCGCCCGTCGCGCAGCCACTGCCGACCAGACTTCCCGGCGCACCCTGGGATGGCAGCCTACCGGGCATCGCGCTGCGGGGCCCTGGCGAACGTATAGTCCTTCCCGGTTCGACACCGAGGAGTCGCCTTGCTTCGTCTGGACGCGGTGAGCAAGCGCTATGCCCGCGGCAGGTGGGTGCTCCACGATGTCGATCTTGAGATTCCTCCTGGCGAGGTCGTCGCGATGGCCGGCGCGAACGGCTCGGGGAAGTCGACGTTGCTGCGGTTGCTGGCCGGTCTGTCCCGGCCGACCAGGAGGACGGTGTCCGGCTGGCCCGAGTTGATCGGGTACGTTCCGGACCGTTTTGCGCCCCATGAGCGCATGTCCGCGATGGAGTATCTGATGCACCTGGGTCGCATCCGCCGTGATCCTGGTCGCCAGCTCAGTCGCGACGCAGTTCATCACCACTCGCAAGGACTGAGCCTCCGGTTACTGTCGGTGACCTCGAGGAGGAGGGTGTCTCTGCGCGCAGACGTGCCGTATCTGGCAACTTTGACCGAAAGTTGCCACCAGCGGCACATGCGCAACGCATCCCTCCACCCTTTTCTGGGGCTGGTGGGACTCATGAGACTCTGCACGAGCCCTCCGCCAGCAGGCTCGGCCAGGTTTCGGGCTCGGGTGGTGAGCGGTCGGCTCGGGTCCATCGCAGCACGAGCGCGAGCACGGCGAGCACGATTGGCACCTCGCCGAGTATCCAGGCCAGCACCGCCCCGAGCCGCTGGTCGGCCAGCAGGCTGGGAACGAACGGCAGCCGCAGCGAGCCGTAGAAGCCGGCCGCGACGGGTGTCGCCCGGCTGAGCAGCCAGGTCGAGAATGCGGCGTGCAGCGCCATCACGGCGAACACCATGACGATCCGGCCGATCGCCGGAAGGCCGCGCCCGGGCAGGCTGTGGCCGAGAACGGGCCAGAACAGAGCGAGACCGGTCACGAAGAACGCCGCGTCCATGGCGAGGTGCGCCCAGTGCTGTTGGACGATGACATCGAACAGCCCGGTCGGGTAGAGCCCGAAGAGCGTGGCAGCCACCGCCACCCAGGCGATTGCCGGGTTGCGAGCCAGCCGCACGGCCGGTGCGTCGAGCAGGCTCACCAGCCGCTGTGCCAGCCGGTCCGGGGCGACCTGCAGCGCCATGGTCACTCCGTGGCCCAGCACGAGGAACACCGGGACGAAGGTGGCCAACAGCATGTGCTGCACCATGTGCACGCGGAACACCGCGGGGCCGTAGGTGCCGACGCCTGACGAGGTGGCTACCAGCAACACCGCGCATCCGGCCAGCCACGCCGCGGTGCGCCGAACCGGCCAGGGCAGTCCGGCCCGGCGCAGGCGGCGGACCCCGGTGAGGTACAGCGCCGCTGCCAGCACCGCGATCGTGCCGAACACCAAGTCGAACCGCCACCGCAGCGCGAGATCCATGGCGGTGAGACGGGATGGGAGGTCGTAGCCCAGGAGATAGACGAGCCTGCTGGGCTGGTAGCCCGCTTCGGCTGGCGGGAAGAGCCGGGTTAACCCGGTGCCGGCGGCGGCCGCCGTGGCGAGCAGCAGGAGTTCCAGGGCGCCCAGGCGCAGCGCAGTCGTCTGCCGGCTGCTGCCCGTCGCCACCGCGGCACGGGCCCGGTTGCCGACCACGACCAGCCCCAGCAGAACCACGGCACTGACCACCACGAGCAGGCCGTACCCGCTGGTCAGCAGGTCCGACGGGGCGACCGCGTAGGCCGCGGACACCACGCCCGAGGCGCCGACCAGCGGCAGCGACCAGGTCGCGATCGCGGCGTGCCGCCGCAGCACCTCACCTCTCGCGGTGCCCGCACGCGCCCCGGAAGAGATGAGGTGTGCCACCACCGCGATGGTGCTGCCCAGCCACAGCACGGCGCCGAGCACGTGCAGGGTGAGCGCGTCACCGGCGATGTCGTGCGACCGTTCGGCGTTGGTAGCCGCGGTCAACGTGACCGGCAGGAGCCCGGCCAGCGCCAGCAGCAGCAGGCCGACAGCGCTGCGCCAGGACAGCGCCCAGCCGGCGAGCACGCCCACCACGGACGCGACGAGCGCCGCCAGCGCCCACCCGGTGGCCTGCTCGATCTGACCGATGCCGACGACCAGCGCGTGGGGGTGGATGAGGAGCCGGCCTGGGGGGATGCCGCTGTTTTCGGCGAGGGTGAGCACCGCGACCGCCGCGGACGCGAACGCCTGCACGCCCGAGCAGACCCGGGCCGCGCGCAGGCCGGCGTACCCCTGCGGCGACACGACGCCGTACGGGTCACCCGGCACCAGCACCGCCGCCAGCAGCAGGTTCCCGACCGCGGCCGCCGACGCGACCATCGCCACCACCCGGGCCGCGGGAAGCCCCGCGTCCACCACGGGTCCCAACGACGGCAGGCCGTAGAACACCGAGACGCTGGGCGCGAACTCGGCCAGCAAGCCACCGGTCAGCGCCGCGGCCACCCCTAGGCCGAGAACGAGCAGTGGCCACACTCGGGTAGAGCGTCGGCGGAGCCCAAGATCACCCCGCACTGGACGCCGCGACCGCAGCAGAGGTCTCCGGCGCTCGCAGGTCCCCATGACCGGTGGGACGGAAGTGGCGCAGGCGCAAGCTGTGCGAGACCACGAACACCGATGACAGTGACATCGCCGCGCCCGCGACCAGCGGGCTGAGCAGCCCGAGCACGGCCAGCGGCAGGGCGGCGACGTTGTAGCCGAAGGCCCACACCAGGTTCCAGCGGATCGTGCGGTGGGTCCGCCGGGCGAGTTCCACCGCCTCGGGTACGACCATCAGGTCCTCGCGGGCGAGCACGATGTCAGCGGCCTCGATGGCGGCGTCGGTGCCGTGCCCGAGCGCCATGCCCAGATCGGCGATGGCCAACGCGGCGGCGTCATTGACCCCGTCGCCGACCACGGCCACCCGGTGACCGCGCTCCTGCAACCGGCGCACCACGTCGGCCTTGCCCTCCGGCAGGGTCTCGGCGACCACGTCGTCGATGCCGACCTCGGCCGCGACGGCGGCTGCGGTACGAGCGTTGTCCCCGGTCAGCAGTACCGGGTGCAGCCCGAGCCGGCGTAGCGCGGCGACCGCGGCCGCGCTACTGGCCCGCACGGTATCGGCGACCGCGAGCAGGCCCTGCGCAACGCCCGCCCACCCGACCAGTACGACGGTGACCCCGCGTCCCTCCAGCTCGACCCGGTCGGATTCCAGCTCGTCAGGGATGCGAAGGCTGTGCTCGGCGAGCAGCCGGGCGCGACCAACCACCACTGTGAGACCGTCCACCACGCCGCGGGCGCCGAGGCCGGGCAGCGCCCGGAAGTCGGTGACCGAGGGTAGCGCCCCCTGCGCGGTGGCAGCGGTGGTCACCGCCGAGGCGATGGGGTGCTCGGACGCCGCCTCTACGGCGCCGGCCATCGCGAGCAGCCGTGAGCGCTCGACTCCCGCCGCGGGGCGCACGTCGACCAGGCGCATGCGTCCCTCGGTCAACGTCCCGGTCTTGTCCAGGACGACGGTGTCGACGTTTCGGGTGGATTCGAGGGCTTGTGGGCCCTTGATGAAGATGCCCAGCTGCGCGCCGCGGCCGGTGCCGACCAGCAGCGCGGTCGGCGTGGCCAGGCCGAGCGCGCACGGGCAGGCCACCACGAGCACGGCGACGGTGGCGGTGATCGCCAGGCCGGCCGGCTGGCCGGCGAGGAGCCACCCGAGCGACGTAAGCAGCGCGAGCACCAGCACGACCGGGACGAACACCGCCGCGACCCGGTCCGCCAAGCGTTGCGCGCCGGCCTTCCCTTCCTGGGCCCGTTGCACCAGCCGGGCCATCCGGGCCAGTTGGGTGTCGGTGCCCACCCTGGTGGCCCGTAGCAGCAGCCGCCCGCTGGTGTTGATCGCACCGCCGACCACCTCGTCGCCGGGAATCACCTCGTGCGGCACCGGTTCGCCGGTGACCATGCTGACGTCCAGCGCCGACCGGCCCTGCTCGACCACCGCGTCGGTGGCGATCTTCTCGCCCGGCCGCGCGGTGAACAGGTCGTCGACGACCAGCTCGGAGATCGGGACGCGGCAGGGTTCGCCGTCGCGCAACACCTCGACGTCCTTCGCGCCCAACGCGAGCAGGGACCGCATCGCCGCGCCGGCCGACCGCTTGGCCCGCGCCTCGAAATAGCGTCCGGCCAGCAGGAAGGTAGTGACGCCCGCGGCGACATCGAGGTACAGGGCATGATCGCTGCCGGCGAGGACAGAAAGGCCCTGGCCGAGGCCCGGCGCGACCGGGCCGCCGGCCATCATGACCCACAGCGACCAGCCGGAGGCGGCCAACACCCCGACCGACACCAGGGTGTCCATTGACGACGTGCCGTGCCGGGCGCCGGCGAGCGCGGCACGGTGGAAGGGCAGCGCACACCAGCCGACCACCGGCGCCGCCAGCGCCAGGCAGACCCACTGCCAGCCCGCGAACCGGAGCTCGGGGAACAGCGACAGGGCCAGTGAGAGGTCGCAGATCGGCACGGCGAGCACGGCGGCCACCGCCAGTCGCCGGCGCAGGTCGGCGACCCGGCGGGCGTGCCCGGCGTCGTCGTCGGTCGCGGGGACGTCGTCGACCCGGCGAGCCGTGTACCCCGCGCGCTGCACGAGATCGATCAGCGCCCGAGGGTCGGTGTCGGTGGGGCACTGCACTCGAGCCCGCTCGGTCGCGTAGTTGACCGTGGCCGTGACGCCGTCGAGCTTGTTCAGCCTGCGCTCGACTCGCGCGGCGCATGCGGCACAGGTCATCCCACCGACGAGGATCTCGTAGCGCCGCAGCGTGGTCGCGGTGGGACGGGCAGCCGTGGTCGTGGTGATCGCCTCCAGCGCCGGTGCTCGGTGTCCTAAGCGGTTGCGGCGCCGGCCTCGCTCAGCTCGACGAGGGGCGCCCCACAGGCGCAGGTGTAAACCCCGTCACCGGACGGGCAGTGGCATTCCTCGTCGATGTGAACCCGGCAGCCACAGTCCTCATGCCCGCAAGTGAGCACAGTCCCTTTGGCGTACTGCGTCATCCTGACCTCCCCAGGCCAACCCTCGTATGCGTAGGTCAACACGTTACTCCCGGCGACGCTGCCGAGCGGTGCACGTTGTGATGCATCGGGTCGCTGCGGAGGCGGTACTGACGCCGCCGTGCCGCCGGCCGGAATTGCGGCATGATGGATTTGTGTGCATCGCTAACTTTCCTGTGCCGGCGAGCTGATCATGGCGAGTGTCGAGCACCGTGACCCGGCAACGATGGCCGGGCCTGGCGGCCTGGTCCACCAGGTCGAGCTGGTCATCGGTGGCATGACGTGTGCGTCGTGCGCGGCCCGGGTCGAAAAGAAGCTCAACCGGCTCGATGGGGTTACCGCTAGCGTTAACTACGCCACCGAGAAGGCCCGAGTCCACTATGGCGACGGGATCACGCCCGAGGACCTTATGGCCACCGTGGCACACACCGGCTACACCGCTGAGCTGCCCGCAGTCGCTCGCCCCGATCGCGTCGAGCTCGGTGCGTTGCGGGAACGGCTGCTGGTCTGCGCGCCGCTGACCATCGGGGTGGTCGCGATGGCGATCGCGATGGCGCTACGGGTGCGATGGCCGAACAACCTCGGGATGCTGTCGCTGATGCTTACCACCCCGGTGGTCTTATGGGGTGCATCGCCGTTCCACCGGGCGGCCTGGCGGAACCTGCGGCACGGCACGGCCACGATGGACACGCTGATCTCGATGGGTGTGCTGGTCGCCTTCGGGTGGAGCTGCTACGCGTGGTATGCCCGTATCGCGTCGTATGTCCAGATATACGGGACCACGTTCTCCGACGACAAGATCGATGCATCGAACTGGGATTACGATGGTGGCCCGAAGTTCTACTTCGAGGTGGCCGCGGTCGTCACGGTGTTCCTGCTGGCTGGTCGCTATTTCGAAGCGCGGTCCAAGCAGCGGGCCGGTGCGGCGCTGCGGGCGGTGCTGAATCTTGGCGCTTCGGACGTCGCGGTGCTGCGGGACGGGCAAGAGGCCCGCGTCGCGGTTGACCAGCTGGTGGTCGGGGAAGAGTTCGTGGTCAGGCCGGGAGAGAAGATCGCCACCGACGGGGAGGTGGTGGAGGGGTCCTCCGCTGTTGACGAGAGCATGTTGACCGGCGAGTCGGTGCCGATCGAGGTCAACCCGGGCTCGGCGGTCGTTGGCGGGACGGTGAATGCTTCCGGACGGCTGCGGGTGCGCGCGCTGCGGGTGGGTGAGCAGACCCGTCTCGCGCAGATCGCGCGGCTGGTGACCGACGCGCAGAGTGGCAAGGCTGCGGTGCAGCGGCTCGCCGATCGGGTGTCGGCGGTCTTCGTGCCGATCGTGATCGCGCTCGCGGTGGTAACTCTGGGTGTCTGGCTGATCATCGGTGCTGCGGTCGGGACCGCGGTCAGCGCCGCGGTCGCGGTACTGATCATCGCCTGTCCGTGCGCCTTGGGGCTGGCTACCCCCACTGCGCTGCTCGTCGGCACCGGCAGGGGCGCCCAGCTGGGCATTTTCATCAAGGGTCCCCAGGTGCTGGAGTCCACCCGGCGGGTGGACACCGTGTTGCTGGACAAGACCGGCACCATCACCACCGGCACGATGAGCCTGGTGGAGGTGATTCCCGCAGCGGCGCAGGACGCCGAGGAGGTGTTGCGCCGAGCGGCCGCCGTGGAGGACGCCTCCGAGCACCCCGTCGCTACCGCCATCGCCGCCGGGGGCCGGCAGCGGCTGGGTGAGCTGCCCGCGGTAACAGGGTTCCGCTCCGCCCGGGGACTGGGCGTGCAGGGCGAGGTGAGCGGTGCCGTGGTGCTCGTGGGGAGACCATCCTGGTTGGCCGAGCAGTGGTCAATAGCACTGACTGAGCCACTGGTATCGGCTGCGGGCCAGGCACAGCGGCATGGCCGTACCGTCGTCGCGGTCGCCTGGGAAGGTCAGGTGCGGGGCCTGCTCTCGGTGGCCGACACGGTGAAGCCCAGCAGCGCCGACGCGGTGCACCTGCTGCGCGGGCTGGGACTCAACCCGGTGCTGCTCACTGGCGACAACGAGACCGTCGCCCGCTCAGTAGCCACCGAGGTCGGCATCGACACGGTGATCGCCGGGGTGCTGCCCGAAGGCAAGGTCGAGGAAGTGCGGCGGCTGCAGCAGGCAGGCCGGGTCGTGGCGATGGTCGGCGATGGGATCAATGATGCGGCCGCGCTGGCCCAAGCCGATCTGGGGCTGGCCATGGGCACCGGCACCGACGCCGCCATCGAGGCCAGTGACCTGACCGTGATCCGCGGGGACCTACGACTGGTCGCTGATGCGATCCGGCTGTCCCGGCGCACCCTGAGCACCGTCAAAGGCAACCTGTTCTGGGCTTTCGGCTACAACGTCGTCGCGCTGCCGCTGGCCGCGACCGGCCTGCTCAACCCCATCATCGCCGGAGCAGCGATGGTGTTCTCCTCACTGTTTGTGGTGTCCAACAGCCTGCGACTCCGCCGTTTCCGTGCTCTCACCCCCTCCTGACTCGCGGCGAAGGGGTTGAGGAACCGGACGGCACCGCGGAACGACTAACAAGCCGAACGGCACAACAGACTCGCCAGCCCCGTCGTCCGCTCGGATATGGAGACGCCCAGTGACGCTGCGCTGCCTCACCCGCGTGACCACCCTCGCCGCCCTCACTACTGTCGGGCTAGTCATCGCCGCGGCGTCCGCTTCCGCGCACGTCACGGTTCACAGCGACCAGGCGGTGGCCGGCGCGACCGACGCGGCGATCACTTTCCGGGTGCCCAACGAGGAGGCTAACGCGCAGACCACCAAGATTCAGGTGATCTTCCCGACTGACCATCCGCTGATCGGCGTGCTTATCAAGAACCACCCCGGTTGGACCAGCGATGTTCAGACCGCGAAGCTCCCCACCCCGGTCACCACCGACGACGGCCCGGTCAGCGACGCCGTATCCCGAGTTACCTGGACCGGCGGCGCCATCACCGGCGATAACTACGACGACTTCGAGATCAGCGCCGGGCAGGTTCCCAAAGACGCCACCGATCTGACGTTCAAGGCGATCCAGACCTACAGCAACGGCGACGTCGTCTCCTGGATTGATACCGCCCCTCCGGGCGCCCCTACCCCGGATCACCCGGCCCCGGTCCTGCACCTCGCGCCCGCCGGCTCCGCGGCGTCGGCAGCCCAGGACAACGGCACCGGCCCGTCCGTCTCGGCCACCGCCCAGACCGCTGCGCAATCCGACGGAACCAACCGGGTGCTGTCCATCGTCGCGCTGGTCGTCGCCGTCCTGGCTGCGCTACTCGCCGCTGCCGGCTACCTCCGCCGGCAGCGTCCCACCAGCTAAGGTCGTGCAGAGCTGATCGATCTTGGGGCAGACCGCTCAGCCGGTGGTGCTGTCGATTGGGTGGACCCAATGCCGCCAGTAATCGAGCTCGCGGGCAAGCTCATGCCAGAGCCCGATATTCGTCCGCGAGCCTGGCGAGGAGTGCACGGGCGGAGTCGCCGATGACGGTGTACTGGGCGTAGAAGTTGTGCCGCTGGTCGTAGTCGGCGATATCGGCCGGGTCAGTGATAATGGCGGTCGCGGTCTCGGTGCCCACGATCACCGCCCGGTCGTCGAAGATGGTGAAGCAGTGCAGCGCGGGGGAGTGCACCGGCGTGGTCCAGGGGATGATGCCGAGGCGCAAATTGGGCCGGTGGGAGGCCTTGATGAGGTGCTCCAGCTGGGCGGCCATGATCTGCGGAGAGCCGATGTGCCAGCGCAGCGCGCCCTCGGTGATGATCTTCTGGAACTGGCGGTCGGTATCCAGGATCTGTTGCCGGTTGGTTCGGGAGGCGACGAAGGCCTCCAAGTCCTTACCAGCCATGTCGCGGGATCCCATTGCGCGCACGTAGTCCGGAATCTGTAGCAGCCCATCCACGAGGGTTGGAGTGAAGCTGCGGACCAGCTCGGAGGCCTGCTCGATCTTGCCGACACGTTGCTGCATGTACCGGGCCCCGTGGGAGAGCACCGCCCGGGCACGGACGGTGCCCGCGGTGAGGTCGGTGGCGAGGTCTAGTAGCCGGTCCCGCACCTCGGGTGCGGCGCCGTATACCTGGCACAGGAGGCGGACCTCCTCAGCGGTGGGCGCCTGCCGGGCGGTCTCGAAGCGGGAGATCTTGGGTTGCGAGTACCCCGCGCGCCGCGCGGCCTCCATTCCGGACAGGTCAGCGTCTGACCGCAGCCGGCGCAGGATGGTGGACAACTCGTCGGGTCGGCGCGCGGGGTGGCTCAAGCGGTCCTCTTGAGTGTCAGGCGACGTGATGGTGTGCCCGATGATATTCGGGGTGCGCCGCCCACCACGAGGCGAACTCCTCGGCCATGCTCCAAGCGACCTCGCGAGCCGCTCGGTAGGGCGCGATGGTATCGGCGGGCATCAACTCTCCGCCGACGAAGGTGGCATCGGTAGCGTAGTGCATGCGCACTACCCGCTCTCCGTCGATCAACCAGAAATCGTGGTCAATCTCGGTCAGCTCACGAGGGCGGCGGGCGGTGGACAGATCAAGGATGCGGACGCCCTCTCCTGCGGCGGTGGTCGCGGTGTATCCCCATTCGCATTCGTAACGCAGGTAGCCCCCCAGACCGTGGGTGGTGTCGATGAGGTGCACCCGGTGCCGCCAGATCCCGGCGGCCCGCTCGGCTCGGAGGTGCTCCTGCCAGGCCAGCTTCGCCGCGTTGTGGGGCTGCTCCCCGCCAGCGAGGTAGACCGAGAGGTCGGATCCGTCGATCGGGACCTCGTAGCGGTCCAGCGTCTCTAAGCGGAATAGGGAGTCGCGGGCCGAGCTCGCGAACTCGTTGAGTTCGGTGACGGTCAGCACGGCTGCGGCTCCTTCCTCAGTTCGGGCAGAAGGTGGGCGGGGACCCGGACAACAGTCTCACCCGCCGGCAGATTCAGCTCGATGAGCAGCGCGACGTCGTTGACCTCGTGGCCCTGCACGAGCAGGTCGTCAGCGCCGGGATCGGGCTTCAGTTCGGGTAGCAGGCAGGTAGGGACGCGGACGACGGTCTGCCCGGCACGCAGGTTCAGCTGGGCAAGGACCTGCGGGTCGGTGACGGTGTAGCCCTGGATAAGAAACTCGTCGCTGGCGGGCCGATAGTGCAGCGTCGGGCACACGTTGGCTTGGTCGCAGGTACTTCGGAGCTGGACGAGTCGGGGCATTGGGGTTCCCTCCCTGGGCGCTGATCCCCTCGAAGGGTGGTCTACGGCCTAGTCCCTAGTCAAGGCTGAGTTGTGACTAATCCGTTCGTGCACACCTCTCGCCGAGTGTTGCGCAAGTCAGTCTGAGCAGTGAATAGTGATGAGCTGTAGTCGTCGTTAGCGAGATGAAACTAAATGGCGTGCTACGAAGCTCTGCCGGCCGTCCGCCTTGCCGCAACGGCACGGACGGCCGGCAGGTACCACCACCGAGACGAGAGGTCACAGTGCCGCAGTTGCCAGAAGTGGACGGGCCGCATCACCTGCTGTATGGCGAGCAGGAACGTTGTGCCGTGGAGGGACGCCGTATCGACGGCAGCGGACAGTGCACTGTGGTCGCGATCCGCGACCGGATGCGTCGCGGATGGGTTCTCTACCCGCATGGAGTGGCCGGTTTCGGGGTGCTCATCGCCGACGATGCCGCCAACACCCTCGCCGGTCACATCGGCGGCCTATAACCCTGATGACCGTAAGGCTGTAGGAGGCCGAGATGGGCAAGCACGATGATGACGGGACGAAAGCGGAGAAAAACGGCTCGGGCACGTATGACCCGGATAAGGTAGAAGACCCGAGCAAGGATAGCGGCAGGCACGATGAGGACAAGCGTGATTGATGCCAGCGTGCTCGTCGCCAAGCTGAACGTGACCTCGCCGTGGCGTGCGGCTTTCGGCGCGGTTCCCCGACACGTTTTCCTTCCCCGTAAGTCGTGGGTGCCAGATGAGCACGGCGAGATGGTGCCGATCGATCGGGATCAAGATATCGAGCGCTGGCTGGAGCTTGCGTATTCCGATATTTACTTCGTCACGCAGGTCGATGACGGAGCCACAGTGTGGCCAGCTAACGGTAAGGCGTCGAGCAGCTCGTCGATGCCCAGCGTCATGCTCACCATGCTCGATGCGCTGGATGTGGCAGACGGGATGCGCGTGTTGGAGATCGGCACTGGCACCGGCTATAACGCCGCGATCCTGAGCCACCGCGTCGGCGCGGACCGGGTCACCACAGTGGAAGTCGACCCCGGCGTGGCGGCCACCGCTGCGAGCAATCTGACAATCGCGGGCCACCCCGTCACCGTAGTATGTGGGGACGGGGCCATGGGCTACCCGCGCGGAGCGCCTTACGACCGGGTGCTGGTCACCTGCGCGGTGATCGGCGAGGTGCCGTATTCCTGGGTCGAGCAAACCAGTCCAGGCGGTCTGGTGGTCGCCCCCTGGGGCACGCCTTACAAGCGCAGCGCTCTGCTGCGGCTGCGGGTTTCCGAGGACGGGACCGCCTGCGGTCGGTTCGTTAAGGGTGTGTATTTGTCGTTCATGTCGATGCGGGCACAACGGATGGAGTGTTTGCCCGATGCCCCGGACCGTGAGCCGGACGAGATCACCACGACTGCGCTGGGTCCGGCCGAATTGCGTCATACGGCACTGGTATTCGACGCCTCGTTCGCGATTGGGTTGCGGGTACCGGAATGTCGCACCTGGTATGAGACCGACGACGGGCACGGCTACTGGCACACCATCGGTTTCGCCGACGCTGAGTCGGGATCATTCGCGATCCTCGACGCCGACCCCAACGAACCGGACATCGTGATCAAGCAGTGGGGACCGCGGCGCTTATGGGACGAAGTCGAAGTCGCTTACCAGTGGTGGGTAAGCGAAGGTCGGCCCAGCCACGACCGGTTCGGCATATCGGTCGGGCCTGGCGGTCAGTCGGTCTGGCTTGATGACCCCAGCCGGCCCGTGCTCATGGCGTAAACATTCAGGCCGCCCCTTGCGATCACAATGCCGATCAGCTCGTCAGAACTTACTCAGCCGGTGATGTTCTGGAGCTCCGATCGACAGAGCCGGGCAGCGCGCTGGGCGGTTTCGGAGTGGATCCGGCAGTGGCCGTGATGACCGGCGTGTTGACCGCACTCCGCGGCGCAGCGGTCGGCGGCGGTGACCGTTGCCTCCAGGATGGTCCGGATGACCCGGACGTCGGTGACGGTGGGACGCGACAGGACGCGGTGTGCAGACGCCGCGATGTCGGCGCAGTTGAGCGCCGCGCGGGTGGCGCTGACCATGTCCGCGGTCTCGTAGGCCATCATCGCGGTGGCGCAGGTGGTCGAAACACGGTCGAGGTCGGCAAGGACCTGCAGGACAGTGGCCAGGCCGTCGACGGTGAACACCGGTGTGAAGGTGCCGTCGGGCGCCTGGGATGCCAAGGTGGTGCGAGCGAGGCTGGTGACTCGCGCCGCCTCGTCGCCGAACCAACGGCATGCGGCGCAGCTCGCCACGTGGGCGTCGACCGCGCGCGATTCGCCCGCACTCGCTTCGCCGTCGAGGCGGGCTGAGAGCGCTTCCCTACACTCTGTGCAATCCACGTGACAATGGTCGCCCAAGTGGCCCCTATGGTTCCAGGTAACTTTCAGTTATCCCCTTAACGTGCGGCGCCACGCGCTGGGGTCCGGGCGGCGCGACGTGCCTGTGCACCCACGCATCGACCTCTGACCAGGCCGTGTCCAGCCACGTCGACAGCGCGGCGGGCTCGCGAGGGATGGTGGCCGACGGCGCCAGAACGGTGCGGATGACGAGCGTGCGGTGCACGGGCAGTCGCCACCAGGGCCGGTCCCGTCCGTCCCGGGCGAAGCCCGAGTGGGCGACCACGAGCACGTCGGCGGTCGGGGCTCCGGTCAGCGCCGCGAGCACGCCACCGAGGTGCGGTGGCAAGGTGTAGGTGCGTCCGCGCGCGCGGCGCGCCTTGTCGTACCCGGTGTGGGAGGACAGCGCCGCCATCGCGTGCAGCCACCGCGGCCGGCTGAAGTTGCCGCCCTCGGGGAACAGCAACAGTGCATCGCCGGTGGACATCGAGGCGGCGACGGCGTGGATGCGTCCGCGGGCCCGGCGCCGGTTGTGCCCGATGAAGCACAGCGGCAGGTGATCGCCGGCGAGGTCGAGGGTGGGTTCCAGTCGCAGCACGGTCTTGAGCACGACGCGCAGCCGCAACTGGTACTGCACCACCAGCAGCCAGGCGATGAACAGCGTGTCGCCGGGTCCGCAGTGCCGCGCGAGTACCACCAGGCCCTGGCATGTCGCGAGCTGCTCCCTCGTCGCGGATCCGGCTTCCAAAGCCGCCCGCACGTCGAGGACGCGCCAGATCGCGCGGTACGCCCTGATCAACACCTCGCGCAGCAGCACATTCGGGTCGTCCACCCCGCGCCGCAGGCGATTGAGCGTCGACAGCTCGATGGCGGCGTAGACCAGGACCAGGGCCGCGCTGCGTAACGGCCGCGCCGAGCGGGCCCCCGCCGACGCGAGCGCGGCGACGACGAGCAGCAACGGCGCGGTGATCAGGAGCAGGACGTCCAGCATGACCACCACCGGCACCGTCAGAGCCCGGCGCAGCCTGGTCATGCCAGCGCCGCCAGGTAGCCGCGGGTGGCCTCGTAGGCGAGTTGGGCGTTGCACTCGATACGCCGGCGGTCGCGGTAGCGCAGGTTCCCCCACGTCGACGCCGGCCGTTGCGGGAGGCCCGTCGGCAGCACGTGCACGGTCACGCCAGCGGGGACATCGCTGAGGTCGGTGTGGAACCGGTGCCGCCGCGCGATTTCGAAGGCCACAAACCCCACCTCCCACGGGAAGCGTGGCACAGTCAACGCCTCCTCGACCCGCCCGACGTGCAGCACCCACACGGTGTCCGCGCCGGCCTGGACGGCGCGCGCCAACGGGATGCTGTTGACCAACCCGCCGTCGAAGAAGTGCTCCCCGTCGATCTGGACGGGCGGGAAGACTCCCGGCAACGCGCAGGATGCGAGCACCGCGTCGATCAGGTCGCCGGAGGAGAACCAGTGCTCCCGGGCAGTTTCGATGTTGGCCGCCACACAGTGGAAGGGCACCACAAGCTCTTCGAAGGTGTGCACCGCAAGGCGCTCGTGCAGTAGCCGGCGAAGGTCCTCACCATCGTGTAAGGAGATACCGCTGCGCACTATCTCCACCAACCGGCCGAGCAGTGAACCGCCGAGCACGCCATCGGCTGCGAGCTCACCCCACGTCGCCACCAGCTTCTGCGCGCCATCCGGGGTGGGGTCCGCTGCGAGAGCCGCGCCGTTGATCGCCCCGATCGAGGTGCCGCAGATAAGATCCGGCACCACCCCGGCCTCGAGCAGGGCGCGGGCCATGCCGGCCTCAGTCGCGCCCAGCACACCCCCGCCACCGAGGACGAACGCGCTACCGGCCATGCCACCGGTATACCCGTCAGTCTCTGCTCTAGCTTTCTGACCACCGTTCGGAGCCGAATAGCGGTTGCCGCCGACATGTGACGTACTGGCTACCCATGGGAGACCTGCACGAGGTCGGCGCGCACTGCTAGCAACCCCCGCACGACCAGCGCGGTGACCAGCCCCTCCAAGACCGCGACCAGCGCGTATACCCCGATGGTCGACACCGCGACGGTGCGCAGCGGCACCCCGGCAGCACCGCCTAGGGCGTACTCCGCGGTGAACAGCCCCGCCGCGGCGAGCACCGACACCGCGGCGGCGATTCCCGCGGCCACCGCTGTTCCAGTGGGCCGCTCGGGCAGCACCTTACGCAGCCCGAGCAGCACCGGGTAGCCGATCACGGCCGGCACCAGCGCGAGATTCATGACATTGATCCCGAGCGTGGACAGCCCGCCGTCACCCAGGAACAAGGCTTGGACCACGGTGACCACAGTGATCACCACCGGCCCCAGCCAGGGTCCGAGCAGCGCGACGGCCAGCGTGCCGCCGAGCAGGTGGCCCTCAGTACCCACCGCAATCGGGATGATCGGGGCCCCCAGCACCAGGAAGAACGCGGCGGCGAGCCCGGCCAGCGGCAGTTGCCGTTCGGTGACGTCGAGCCGGGCGCGGCGCACGCACAGCGCTAGCCCGGCAACAGCCACCACGGCGCCGGCGACCGTGACCGTAGGGGAGACGAAGCCGTCTGGGATGTGCACGGAAAACTCCTTCGGGATGACGCGTCCCGCACAATGGTGAGCTGGGCAACGGCCGAAGATCTGGCTCTCGGGCGGCAACCCACCCGATCACAGTGGCGCGACCGCGCCGGATTCTCACCGGCTTCCTCGCACCGTTGCTTGTCGCAGCGTAGCTGATCGGCGTCGCATCGCGGTCCCGATAACAGCCCAGAACGGAAGGATTCAGGGGCCGGTGACGGTTCGGCCGGGCAGTCCGGGGCCGTTCATCGCGCGGACCAGGTCCTCGCGCGCTCTGGCCACCCGAGAGCGGATGGTGCCGACCGGGCAACCGCACACCTCGGCGGCGGCCGCGTAGCCCAGACCCAGTACCTGGGTGAGCACGAAGGCGTCCCGGCGGTCGGGTTCCAGACCGGCCACCAGTTCGCGCAGCAGGACGCCCTCGTCGAACCCGGACCGGCGATGTGTCGAACTCTCGGCCGCGACGGTGTCCCAATCCTCGACGGTGGTGGTGCGCGGCCGCGCCATGGTCCGCCGCACCTGGTCGGCGGCGACTCGCCGAGCGATGGAAAGCAGCCAGGTGCGCGCCGAAGAGCGGCCGGCGAAGCCCGGCAGTGCCCGCAGTGCCCGCAGATAGGTCTCCTGCGTGAGGTCCTCAGCCTCGTCCCGCGCGCAAAGGGGGGCGACGAAGCGGTGCACATCACGCTGAGTGGTGCGGATGAACGCCGCCAGAGCCGCACGATCCCCCGCACCAGCCGCAAGCGCGAGCTGGGTGGTCTGCACGTCATCAGATCGGGGGTCACCCATATAGGACAGGCTAACTAAAAGTTGTCGGGAACCCTAGGAGTCCTACTGGTGCCCACCTGGTGACGTGGGACTGGCACGGACGGACCGCAGAATGCCACGGCCCCGGCAGGGAGGGGAGGCTGCCGGGGTCGTGGGATACACCCGCTTGACTGGTGAGCGGGCGAGTCTGGCTCAGCCGGGTGGTTGCGGCCCTGGTTACTCCCCGGTGCCCGGGGTGGTCGCCAGGTTGGCGGACCATTTCTCCTCGATCCGGCCGAACCGCCAGACTGCTAATGCGGTGAGCCAGGCGACGATGAACAGGGCGACGATGGCGTAACCGGCGTAGTCCAGTGGGATCGACCCGATCGCCGCAAGGGGCCCCGAGTCGATGCCGGCCTGGTCGTCGAGTACCCCGATCAGTTCGATGGTGCCGATGATCAGGGCGACGGCCACTGACAGTGCGGTGATGGTGATGTTGTAGAAGACCTTGCGGACCGGCTTGGCGAAGGCCCAGCCGTAGGCGGCGTTCATGAAGACGCCGTCGGTGGTGTCCATCAGGCACATCCCGGCGGCGAACAGGATCGGCAGGATGAGGATCGCGTAGAAGGGCAGGCTGAACGCCGCCGCTCCACCGGCCAGGACCAGCAGGCCGACTTCGGTTGCGGTGTCGAAGCCCAGCCCGAACAACACGCCGATCGGGTAGATGTGCCAGGGCTTGCGGACCGACTTGGTCAGGCCGCCGAGGATGCGGTTCATGAAGCCGCGTTTGTTGAGCTGGTCTTCCAGTTCCTGTTCGTTGTAGGTGCCGTGGCGCATCTTGGCGAAGACCTTGATGATGCCAATCAGGACGACGAGGTTGAGGATCCCCAGGATCCACAGGAACACGCCCGACACCGAGGCGCCGATGATGCCGGTGACGGAGTGCAGCTCGGAGGTGTCGTTCTCGACCTGCCCGGCGAGGGCCTTTACCCCGACCGAGAGAAGGAACGCCAGCCCGAAGACGATCGTGGAGTGCCCCAGGGAGAACCAGAACCCCACCGACAGCGGCTTACGCGTGTTGCCTGTCTCCGCGTTGTCGGCCATCAACTTGCGGGTGGTGTTGTCGACCGCGGCGATGTGGTCGGCGTCGAAGGCGTGCCGTAGCCCGAAGGTGTAGGCCAGAACGCCGACCCCAACGCCGTAGATACCGGTGGTGCCGAGGTTGTAGCCCTGCGGGACGACGAACGCGAGCAGCACCCCGAAGCCGATCAGGTGGAGAAAAACGATAAATCCATACATACCGCCGATGGAGATCCGATCGTCGCGGGTGAGGCTGGCGCGGAAGCGGGAAAATCCGGAACCGGAGACAGCCGGGGCTGGAGCGTTCATGGGCTCCCTCGCTTCGTTTAGTCACTCTGAGGAGCAGTAGTCATCAGTCTTTCGAGTGATGATAGATACCATTAGATGGCATGTGCAAGAGAGAGGTGACAACTTCCTGCCACATTCTGGCGAGGAGGGGCGGCCCGGCCATCGCCTCAAGATCCCGATACCCGCATCGGCGTTACCTGCGCAGGAGCCGACCGGCTCTTGCCTTCCGAAGGAGCGGCACGTCATGATGCAGTTGCAACTATGTGGCAATAGATGGCTGCGATCATGCGGACCACCGCAGCGGCGCCGGCGGGGCGCTACCGGCGAGCGCGCACCCACGGCCACCTGTGGTCGCTGCCCGACGGCACTGGCCTGCACGCCCATACGGTCAGTTGGTGATCGAAGACTTCACCGACCTGCCCAGTTGCCTACGCCACTCTGCCGGGGTGAGCCTGCGCGGTATCGCCAGGGCGGCTGGATTGGGGTGGGCCAGGATGCGTCGAGAGCTCGACGCGGCAGGCGTCGCGGTACGGCCGGCGAGTCGTCCGGGTTGCGTTCCGGCTGCAATCGCAAGATAGTTGCTACAGCATTTATAAGTAACTACACGAGGTCAAGCATGGCCGACTACACCTTGCCCGACCTGCCCTACGACTACGCCGCCCTGGAGCCACCTACGCCAAGGGCGCCAACACCGCTCTGGAGCAGCTGACCGACGCGCGGGACTGCGAGGCGCTGCCACGGTGAACCTGCTGGAGCGCAACCTGGCGTTCAACCTCGGCGGGCACGTCAATCACTCGGTGTTCTGGCCCAACATCTCCCCCGACGGCGGTGACAAGCTCGCGCGACCAGCGAAAGGCTTGGGGTGAGTCTCAAGCAGGTACCTTGCCGTCTCGGGGACTGGTGGGATTCCTTGACACCGGGTGGCCGGCACCCTTACGGCCGCTGACGTCGCAACAAACTTTTTCAGCGCGCTTCTCGACGCTGTGCACGGAGTACGTAACATATTGTATTTATACGCCTCGGATAGCGTAGCGAAGATTACGCCAATAGAGTGATTGCTCTAGCAATTTCAATCGCCAAAAGTAACCCTTGTGACAAGTCGCTAGCAGGAAGGTCTTGTCATTGCACACCGATCCGCCGGTATGTCACCCGGTGCCCGTGAGGGTAGGTGCCTGGTGAGCCGCGCAGGACAATCAGCCAACTCCCCGTATCACGCGCCGACCATCGGTACTCGTGAAGCGGAGCAGGGCGCGAAATTGGATGCCTAGCGGCGTCGCGTCTGTTCTTTCTGACCTGCCAAGGCAGTAAAAAGCACGACACCCGCGTAATCGACGTGTATTCACAATGACCGTTCGACGCTGAAAGAGGACCAACGGCCTCCGTCGCCGTGCGCATGGTGAGGGGATATCGGCGCAATCTATGCCCATCCCTTCGGCGCCTATTGGTGACCGGGAACGGAGTCCGCATGTCCGGAGATATATGCCGCATACCCATCCGACGCCTACTCGGCGCTGTCGCCGCGGCGTGTTTGACGGTTGCCACCGGTGGCCTGCTCGCCGCCCCCGCAACCGCGGCGTCGGATGTGAACTGGGATGCGGTCGCGCAGTGTGAGTCCGGTGGAAACTGGACCATCAACACCGGCAACGGTTTCTACGGCGGGCTACAGTTCACGCTGTCGACCTGGCGGGCCAACGGTGGCGTGGGTAACCCCGCCAAGGCCAGCCGGGACAGCCAGGTCACCGTTGCCGAGCGAGTCCTGGTATCCCAGGGCATCGGAGCGTGGCCCGTGTGCGGAAAACGCTCCGGGAACATCGTCGCCGCCACTCCGAGGAAGCCAGCGAAGCCAGCAACCTCAGTCGCACCCGAGCCTGCACCGACTACCACGGGACCGACATCGGCCTACACGGTGCTGCCCGGGGACACCCTCTGGTCGATCGCCCTGAGCCATCACGTGCCCGGCGGTTGGCCGCAGCTCGTCCAAGTCAACCAGGGCGGCGTCGCCGACCCAGACCTCATCCTGGTAGGCCAATCGCTGCGGATTCCGCTGTAGCGCCGCCCGCCGAGGCGACTGGGGACGAACGAACCTGCGTCAAGATCACGCACGACCGGGATCGGTGCTGTCACCTGAAGCTAGGAGCCTCGGCCGGCCACGACTGCGAAGGTGGTGTTGACGCTCAGCAGCCGATCCGGCAGCAGCAACTGTCGGCGCATCGGCGCGCCAGCCGATCGTCTTGCGGGCGATAACCAACCGCACTATCGGACTTCTTGCAATGACCTGGCTCTAGCCGGATAATGCCAGAACTCATACAACTGTGGGATCGGGTGGTAAGAGGACGCCCAACGGCATGGGCACCACCAAGCCAGTAGCGTTGATCGGGTGCATGAGTTGTCGATCGCCGAGGCCATCGCCCACAAGGTCAGGGAGCGGGCGGGCGGGCGGGCGGTATCGGCGGTGGCCATCCGGGTCGGTCACTTCCGCCAGATCGTCCCCGATGCGTTGGAGTTCTGCTGGACCATGGTCACCGATGCCACCGGATTGGAGGGCTGCCGGCTGGAGATTGAGCAGGTGCCGGCCACGGTGAGGTGCGGCGACTGCGACGTCGTCACGACCCTTGACGTCCCGATCCTCGTGTGCGGGTCCTGTGAGGGGTCCAACGTGACCCTGTTGACCGGCCAGGAGTTCATGGTCGTCTCGCTCGAGATTTTGGAGGTTTGATCGAAATGGGCCGTTTCCACCCCCACTCCGATGGGACGATGCATATTCACGACCACGACCACGACCACGAGGGCGTGACTGCCCGGGACGTGGGGGACCACAGTGGCTACCCGCAGACGGGGACGGCGCGGGTGGATGTGCTCGAGGACATCCTGTCCGAGAACGATCGAGTGGCCGATGCTAATCAGAAGGACTTCGCTGAGGCCGGGGTGCGGGTCGTCAACATCATGTCCTCGCCTGGAGCGGGCAAGACCGCGCTGTTGAAGCGGACGCTGGCCGCCCTCGCGGCGGGGACCCGGATCGGCATCCTGGAAGGTGACATCGCCACCAGCATCGACGCTGATCAGCTCGAGGGATATGGCGCCGTGGTGTCGCTGGTCAACACCAGTGCCGGGTTCGGTGGTGAGTGCCACCTGGACGCTGTCATGGTTCGCTCAGGCTTGTCTCGGCTGCCGCTTCCCGAGCTTGATCTGCTGCTGATCGAGAATGTGGGCAATCTGGTGTGCCCGGCGGAGTTCCGCGTTGGCGAGCACGCCAAGGCCATGGTCTACTCGGTGACCGAGGGTGAAGAGAAGCCGCTGAAATACCCGGTGATGTTCCGGGCCGTCGACGTGGTCGTGATCAACAAGGTCGACCTGTTGCCGTACCTCGACTTCGACCTGGACACGTTCCTGGCCAACCTGCGGGCCGTCAACCCGGACGCGACAATAATCCGCGCCAGCGCCCGCACCGGTGAGGGCATCGAACAGTGGTGTTCCTGGCTGCTCGGCCAAGCGGCGGCGAGTGCTGCGGCCCACTGACCGGGAACCGGCCGACGGGGTCGGAACACGGGCATATGATCTACCTCCATACCCTGTTGGATCAGCTATTCCTCCAAGGCACGCTGCGATTGTGCGCGGGACTTCGCCGAAGACGTGGGTGCGTACGCGCTGTCGCCATGAGCGCCTCCGCCACGGATCGAGTGCTCGCCACCGCAGGCGTTCGGTTCGCCTACCTGTTCGGCTCCCGTGTGACCGGGCGACACCGCCCTAGCAGCGACGCCGATGTCGCAATCATGCCCGGAGAGCCGCTGGATCTGCTTGCGGAGGCGGATCTGGCCGACCGGTTGGCTCAGGCTCTGCGGGTGCCCACGGTCGACCTCGTCGACCTGCGGCGTGCGCCGCTGCGGGTGCGCGGACGGGTGTTGGCGGAGGGCCGGCTGTTGTACAGCGCAGACGAGCCTGGTCGGGTCGCCTTCGAAGTCCGTACCCGGAGCGAATACTTCGATATTCTCCCCACTCAGCGAGCGCATCGCGATGAATTCCTGCGCCGGGTGGCGGCGAAGGGCCTGAATGGTTGATCTCGACCGAATTCACCAGCGCTTGGAGCTGCTCGCCGGCTACCTGCGCGAGCTGCGGCGCCTCCGGGACCTACCGATCGCCGAATACCTGCGCCACGAAGTGTACGCCGGCCGTTACCTCGTCCAAGTCGCGGCGCAGACCTGCATTGATCTGGACAACCACATCATCGCCTCTGAAGGCTGGCGGGCCCCGCGTGACTTCGGCGACAGCTTCACCATCCTCGCTGAGCACGGCGTCATCGACGACGTGCTGGCCGGGAGGCTTCGTGGCCTCGCTGGGTTGCGGAATCGACTCGTGTACGTCTACGACGAGATCGACGCCTGTCGGCGTTGCCCACTCTGCGCGAGTTTCCCTACTTCGCCAACTACGAGCAGCTGACCCGCCTGGAACACCCGAAGCGTCGCAGCCGGACTCCCGATCGCGATGCTGAGGAGCTCTGAGGTCAGCGCCAGAGCCGGCGGGTGAGGTGCACCAACGCAGCAGTCGCCCAACACCAGAAACAGTGCTGAGCGACCTGTCCCGAAGCGGCCGGAAATCCGACCCCGCTATGTCATCGAATCATGCATGCGAAAGCAACCAGTGGGGCCCCTCGGGGGTATCGCGCACCTCGATTCCCGCTGCGGTAAGCCGATTCCGTAGGGTGTCGGCGAGTGTCCACGAACCTTGATCGCGAGCCTGTTCCCGCAGCTCGAGGAGCGCATCGACGAAGGGCGCGACGATGTCCCGTGGATCCCGCGCCCCCAGCACGGCGAGCTCAGCCAACCGCGTCACCATCCGCCGCAGTATCGCCCGGGGTCCCTCGGTGCCGTCCATCTCTTCGGTGTCAGCCGACCAGTCGACGATCGCCTGCTCCAGTTCGAGCACGGCCGTGACGGCAGCGTTCACATCACGGGCCCGCAGCGCGCTGTCGAAGACATGCTCCAGCCTTTCGGCTTCCGCGCGTAGCGAGGGTGTCGGGCAAGTCGCCTCAGCGGTGGCCGGCTGTGTGTTCGACGAGCGACGTGTCGACCCGCCACCTGCGGCGATAGCCCTAAGCTCATCGATCGCCACGGTGGTACCCGACTCGAATACCGTGGTCACCGCCTGCCGGCGGACCCTGACCGTGGCCCGACCCAGCACCGTCACGGTGTCCGCATCGAGGTCGAACAGGGCGGCGGTGTGTTCATCCACCCCGACAGTGATGGTGTTGGCGTCCAACATCGACTCCATCAGCCGCAGCCGCTGCTCGCCGAGGTAGCAGAACCGGGTGTCGTGGGTGCCGCCCTCGGCGTTGTCGTAGTGCGGGATCACCGCCGCGCGCAGGCCGACCTTGGCCATCAGGTCCAGGCCCGGCGCCCAGTACGGGGTTGCACCAACCTTGTAGATCTCGTACACCGGCACCGTCGCGACTCCCAGGGTCGCCGCCGCTGCGCTGGAGAACGCCACGCAGCCGCCGTGGGTGAGCTTGTCGACCAGGACATCCCGCAGTCGACTGCGCTCCCAGACCCCGAGCGCGTAGGTCGGGCTACCCGGACCGGCGAAAACATAATCGGCGTCGTCGATCCGCACCAATGCCTGCTCGCGGCGCAGCACGTCGTCCGCGGTACGCCACGATGCGAGGTCGAGGGAAATCTGCAGGTTCCGAAAGTAGCTGACCGTGCGAAGGGAGATCTCGTCAGCGTTTTCCTGGAAGCCGTAGGGACTGTCGAGCAGCACCGCGTCGACGGGTGGAGCGCCGAGACGCTCGATTAGCAGGCGATGCACCCGCGCCATCGTCGGTGCGGTCTCTCCGGATCCCATGATGGCAAGCAGCCGAGGACGGGGCATCACGAAAGAGATCACCCCTTACCTGCATCCCAGCTCAGAAGCTGACGAGCTGACCAGCCACATCGGGGCTGTGGGCCACCACAGCGTGCCACAGTTGGGGGTGCGAATCGACCGCTGCTGCTACCGCGGGGTTGGTGCGGGCCACCAGTGACAGATGCCGCAGCGCATGGGCCAGGACGTGTTCGACCGCGATCTCCGGTGGGGTGGGAGCGGCGGCGTCCGCGGAGGACAGGACGGTGGCGTCAGCCGGGACCGCACGCACGGTGTCGTCGGTAGGGGCCGGGTCTGGCAGGGCTGCGTAGGTGAGGATCAGCCCGTCCGGGATAGGTCGCCATGATGTCGAGTGCACGACTGTCGCGGTGGGCACGGTGGCGCCCAGACCCGCGAGTTCGCGGGCCCGAGCATCCGGCCGCCATCCCGTCAGCAGGCTCCCGTGGGCCACCCGCCATCTCAGGTCGCCGTCTGAGACTGACAGCAGCAACACTTCAATCTGAACCTGGTGCACCGCACCCCCTATCGCCATCTAATTGCAACCGCGATGCTAGGGCAAGTCTCCTGCGCCAATCGGTCGGGGCGCGCCCCGGGTGTTCATCCCGTGGGGGGCGGCGCGTTACTCTCGGCTGAGCTGGTCAACATCGAAGCGGGGAACATGGACCTCCCACCTCTGACCTGGCAGACCGCCGTGACGACCTGGACGTCGGCGCCTATTGCCGATGTACTGAGCGCGCTCGCCGTGATCGGTTACCTGACCGCCGTTTTCCGCCGTACCCGGGCGGCCGGCACCCGCTGGTCGCCGTGGGCAACGGCGTCCTGGCTGGCCGGCGTGGCGGTGTTGCTGGTCTCGGTGCACAGCAGCATCGAGGCGTACGGACACGCGCTGCTGTGGGTGCACATGATCCAGCATCTGTTGTTGATCATGGTGGTGCCGATATTGCTGATCTGGGGGCACCCGGTCCAGCTGATCTGGGGTCGCCCTCCGCGCGGCCGCCTGGCGCGATTGCTGACCTTCCCCGTCCTGACCGTGGGCTTGTACACCGCGGTGCTGGTGCTCACGCATCTCACCGGCTTCCCGGAAGCGATGTCCACCCAGCCGCTCGTGCACCACGGAGAGCAGATCCTGTACCTGGTCAGCGGTTATCTGCTGTTCTGGCCGTTGGCCGGCTCGGAGGCCAGCCCTTGGCCGGTGCCGCACATCGTCCGGTTCGCCCTGCTCGGATTGGCGATGGGAGCAGACACGCTGGTGGGTGTGGCGCTGATGCTCACCGGTTACCCGCTGGCTCCCAGCACCGCGATGATGCGGCCAGGCTGGGGCCCTTCCCTGCTGGCGGACCAGAACCTGGCTGGGGCCATCATGTGGGTCGGTGGCGACGTTCTGATGATGCTGCTGATGCTCGCTGTCGTCGCACAATGGAGCGCTACCGGCTCCCGCGCTCGGCTCGGCGACTGGCTGGAATCGGCCCGTCGCCAGGCCCTGGCCGGGGTCGGCTCAGCATCCCGCAGTGACGACAACACAACCGTCGGGGTCAGTTCCGACGTCGATGACGATGAAGAGGCGCGGCAGGCCTACAACCGCATGCTCGCTGCCCTGCACAGGCGCTCACCTCCGAGCTAACACGGCGGGGAGAAACTTCGGCGAGCAGTGTGCCGTTACCGCCACGTTAGCAGCGGAGTGGGTTGTGTAGTGGGGTGCGGGCGGGGTCGATGATGGTGGGTGGGGTGAATTCGACGTGGCCGTGGTGGATGAGGATTTCCCAGCAGGTGTGATGCACATGCCGATGATGCGCTTGGCACATTCCGGCTGGTCGATCGCAGCTCGGAAACGCACAGCCGCGGTCTCGGGCGACCAGGGCTCGGCGGATGGATAGTGGCACGGTGCGCAGGGCCCGGCCGACGTCGAGGGGTTCGGATTTCCCACCCAGCACCACGGGAATGGCTTTCGCGTCACACGCCCACCGTCGGGTCTGCGCCGCGCTGATCTGCGTCCCGAAGTCCAACGTCGCGACCCCGAGCCCGGTGCGCACCGCCTCCCAGTCAATGGTCACGGTCAAGTGCGGGGGCTCGCCAGCGGTGCTGGGCAGTCCTGGGCAGCGCGAGCCAGCCCACCAAACTTCGAGCAGGGCGTCGGCGTTGCGTTGCCCGGCGGTGCGCGGATCAGGATGCCCGCAAGAGCGGGTCGGGGTACGGCGAGTTGTTCGATCAACGACCGGACCGCGGCACGGTGGTCGGGTTCGAGGTAGCCCTCCACCCCAAGTCGCCCATCGCGGCGGTCCCACAACCGCAACTCCCCCGCCGCCGGATCGGGTTGGGGCTCGTCGCGGGATGGCCGACCGTCCGGGTCGAGACACCCGAGGATCCGCAGGCCGATCTTATGCATCGGCGTCGCGATCTTCGGCGCTGACCGAGGCAGGGATCGCGGTCATCGCCTCAGTCAAGCGTCGTTCATGTACCACGAGGTGACCTGGTACGAGGCGCGCAGACAGCAATCCTCGTGCCCATCACTGCACTGTCGTGGCTGAACGCTCTGCTCTGCCGTGTCCTTGGAGGGGTGCTCGCTTGCTGGCAACAAGCGGCGGTCCCCGGGGGCTCTACCCCACACCGCAGGGTAGAGGGGGCCCGCTACCCGGGTAGACCCCCCGGGTAGCGGGCCGTGACCTGCACGGTAGCGGGGGTAGACCCCTTGGTCGGCGCTGCCCTCCGACCCCGCTACGGCGCTCTGAGGACGAGGTGCGCGGCGCTGTCCACGGTGACGGAGCGAGGTCCGGCGCTGAGCGGATGCGCTCCGCGACGAACCATTCCGGCTGGCTCACGGTCACAGAAAGTTACAGGGACCCACTCAGGGACCCACTCAGGGAGGCAGGCAGGGAGGCAGGCAGGCAGGGAGGCAGGCAGGGAGGCAGGGAGTTCTCCCTATCTGGGTCCCTAACCTTGCCTCCCCGCCCTGAGCTGCTCATACATCGGCCAGGGAGGCAGCTCCCTCTGCTTCCCGATGCCCCCGAAAACCCCGATTTCCGGGCGAGACGACACCACGGCGCGCCTCCCTCCCTTCCTGTTCGACCGTCTGGTCGATCACCCTGAGTAACTAATGGCTGATGGGCGGTGGCGAGAAGCGGCATTCCGCCGACGTCCTCCGCAGTCGACAGCGGAGTCGACGTCACGAGACGGACTCTCAACGGGCATCGTGCCGCCGCACGACACGCAATACGCTCCAGAATCCGGGGCCGTTACCGGCCGATCTGGAGTGAGGCAGACGTTGAGGCACTAGCACCCTGCTGAGGCACGTGCCTCACCCCCGCAGGCGGGCACCTGCCCTAGCCCTGAGCTGCCACGAGGCAGACAACCTCGGCGAGGCAGACCTGGCACCTACCCGCCGAATACGGTCGGTTCAGCGGGCCGGGCAGGGGTGCCCGCACCTGCCTCGTTCAGACCAACCGGCGGGCGGTTTAGTGGAGTGATCCCGCCTCGATGAGCTGGTCGAGGATGTTGTGGGGTTCGTCCAGCCAGACCCGTTGGCATGTTTCGGTGACGGTGAGTCCTAGTCGCTGCCATCCGGGTTGGTCATGTTTGAGCCACAATTGATGCGCTTGCTCGACCATGTGCCAGAGCGGGGTGTGGCCGCCCTCCCAGACGACGTGTGGCCGCTCGTGTGTAGTTGCGGGTGCGATGTCGGCCCAGGAACCGTCCGGCGCCTCTAGGAACATGTCTGCTGGGTGTCCACTGGTGTCCAGTGTGCGGCCGTAGGTGATACCGGGTGGCATGGTCAGTGTGTCAGCCGCCGCTGAGGATGACGACGTAGTGCCGGTTCGGCGCCGTTGAGCGTGCGGATCGAGTCTGGGCTGGGCGAGTCGTGTTGACCTTGTTGGTCGGCGCCGCCACCGTGCCGAGGTCGTTGTAGGCCACGGCC
>DATAWX010000004.1:0-8140 GCA_036266995.1 Pseudonocardiaceae bacterium
CACGACGATGTCCGGGACGGTGTGCGCGATGGTGCGCAGCGCTCGGGCGCCGCTGTCCGCGGCATGCACCTCGAAGCCGGACAGCCGCAGCGAGGCGCACAGCAACGCCAAGATGTTCGGCTCGTCGTCGACGACGAGCACACTGGCGCAACCCTGGTCATCCACGGCGGGCAGCATTCCGCACCGGCCGAACAGCACCCTACACCGGGCCAGAGACTGCAGCGCCACGGATCGGGTCACCTCGATCCGTGCCTGTGGGCCGGTGCTCGCAACACCAGCCCTCGGCCGCCTCTTCAGAGGGCGGATGCGCCCCCCTGATCTCACTTACTCATCTGGCGCCGGACCAGGTCCCGCGCCTGGTCCGTGACGCCCCTCCGCGACTAGTCCCGGCAGCCTCCGCACCGTCCTTGTGCCGAACACAACAGATCCCGTCCGCCTACGCTCGACCGCTCGCCAAGCCGAGCGAAGTCAGCAAAAAGTCAGCAACCCGTCGGCACGAGTTGCTACCAGAGCACCCGACGCAGCGACTCACGAGCACGTGACGGCACTTGCTGGTACTGACTGTCACGGTCTACGCGCGTTCGGGACGAAGAGGCCACGGCTTCAGATCCGGCGCCGAACTGTTCAAAGGTACTTCCGACCCGAACACCGCTATGAGTCAGTGAGGTACTCCTAGCAAGGTATCTTGTCGACCAAACAGCCCTGCTGTCGAACTCGGCGACAACAGAGTGCCACTTTGGGTGATCCGTCTCAGCTCTAGTCGGCGGAGCGCCGAACGGTGTCGATGAGCACGTCGATCAGGTGGCGGCGGGTTCCCGGGTCGATGCGGGCGAGTACGGTGTGTAGCCGCTTGGCGGTGTCCGGATCGGTGTCGCCGATAATCGGTTCGGCCTCGGCGGTCAGGGTCAGCTGGAGCCGCCGACGGTCATCCGGGTCAGGTGTGCGTACAACCAGCCCAGCATGGCTCAGCCGATCGACCATCGCTGAGGTGGCCGGCAACCTGGAACCCAGGGCGTGGGCCAGGTCGGTGAGGGTAACCGGTGCCAGCGCGTTGATGAGGTACAGCGCGGTGAGCTGTAACAGCGTCATCCCACGGCCTGCCCAGACGGCGGGGCTGGCGGCGACCACCGCCCGCAGGTGGGCAACCAGCCAGCGGACATCCTCCGCAGTCGTCAGCCCATCGCGGTTCCCACCGTTCGCCCGCCGACGGCCCGACCCGGCGCGTAGAGGGCCTCCGTCGTGCACGCTGTCGATCACACCACTGCATCGCCGCGCTGTCAGCAGAAGTCACTTACTTTTCGCTGCGAGTGCACCGGCGATCGTGTACCCGCTACGCTGGCGGTCGCGGTGGTGGCCGTCCCGCTGACTATCCGTGGTCGGCGTCCTTAGTATCCGTCGTCACGAATCCAGGTAACCTAATCCCGGCGGAGCAGTTGCCGGAGTGGCCGCGAGAGGGGCTGGCTTGGTGGCGATACGCTCCGCACCGTCGCACAGTAGTGGCAGGGCACCTACCACTACGCCACCGGTTCCGTTGATGCGCTCCACACCAGGCCCAATCACCTCGGCCTGGTCAACAATCGTCTTTACGTTCTGCAAGCAGTCATCAAGGTTGTCGGCGGTGCGATTGAGCAGCACACCTATCACGAAGAGATAGATCGCCAGAACAGCGATCAACAACGCGATGACGACTACCGTTGAGACGACAAGAGTCATCACTCATCCTTTGTCAGAGACCCAGTGTTGGCAGGTAGGGCTTGAGCAGGATTCCTAGCTGCAGGGTCAGCATCCGCATCCACGCCTGACCGATCTCTGCGGCCGCGGGCGGCTCGGGGAGCTTCCCGAAGACGTAGTCTCCGTCGATGCCGGGGGCGATGGTGTTCAACGCGGTCATGACTCGCATCTCGACCCAGCCCATGAGGGCGATGGTCAGGTCAGCCGGGATGACCACGTGGGGATGCGTCCCACCGTCCTTGACGTGGGCGTCGGCCACCTTGGACATGTAGGAGTGGAAATCGCCGTCCATCGGCTTGGTGGTGGTCCTGGACCACCAGGCCTTGAGGGTCATCTTGCGCTGCGTGAGGTGCGAGGCGTCCTGGAAGTATCCGGCCGATTCTGGACGGGAGAGCAGGTAGTCATACGCAAGGGTGACCACGCCACCGGCCGCTGGTCCCAGTAGTGGGCCGGTCTTGCGCAGGATCGACATCTCTCTGGCGCCGAAACCCGCGAACTCCGCGTAGGGGTGGAACTCGGCGGATTCATGACGGCCTAGGGGGGCGTCCGGTTCTGCCAAGCTGGGTTCGAGAATGATCCCGAGCTGCAGCATGAGCAGGTTCATCCAGGCCGCCCCGGCGGCGGAGACGGTGGCGAGGCTGCAGTTCTTACCCATGGCCTCCAGGATCTGACCTTGCAGCCACGCGGTGAGGGCCAGGACGAGTTGGGGCGGCAGCGGTATCTGCACTCCAGGGAAGGTCACTTCCTTTCCCCCGACATGGCTGGTCTCCCGCAGGAAGCCAGCCAGCTCGCCGTCAAACGGTCCGGCGATCGTCCTGTCCAACCACTCTTTAATCAGCGGCGCGCTGACCGGTGGATCTGATCTGTCCATGAGCGATGCGGATTCCGGACGCGTCATGAGGTATCCGGTTATCGCCTCCGGGATACGGTCGACGAGCGCTGAGATGTCCCCACCCGTCTTTTGGACGGCCGTCGCCTCGTACACTCCGAACCCGGCGAAGTCGGCGAGTGGAGCGAACTCTGGTGTTACCAGCCGATCGTACCCTTCGACCTCGCGGACTTCCTCGATCTGGTGGCCGATGGTCATGACGATCTCCCCTACTTAGGTGGCAATCCGTGCTCTGAGGGCTAGAATCTGGACATAGAGTGGAGACCAGATACGCCCGACCTGACCATACTGGGCCTTTGGCCAGTCGGTAGTTACGCCAGTGTTGGATTCGTGTAACCAGACGCTCACAGGCAATAAGCCCCATTTAGCCGGCCGATTGTTTCGCCAGCGTTGGATTCATGTAACTGGTCGCTCACAGTCGTTAAACCGTCGTTGTGAGTGGCCGTCGGCGACTCGTTCACCAGCAGAGCCCAGCCGTCATCTATAGCCGTATTGCCTCAGCCTTACCCCGAGATCATCGCGTGCACAAGCTCGACGGGCATCGCGGAGCGCTCAGAAGCCGAATCCGGGTGGGAGACCCAGGTGGCTGGTCGTGTCGACGGCGTCTTGGGCGTTGAGCAGGCCGTCGCTGAGGTCCTGGTCGTCAGGGATGAACAGCAGTCCCTTGGGGCTGGCGAAGTGGGTGTTGAGGTGGGTCACGACACCTGTGCGCAGGTCGACCACACCGAGGGCGGGATCGTTGGGCAGGTCACCGGCCCCGGGCGCGGGCTGGGAGACGAACACTGTCCCGGGGCGCGCCGTGGTGGTGTGGAGGGAATAGATCGCGTCGCCTTTCTGGTCGACCACCAGAAGCCGGCCGGGACCGGCGACCCGGGTGAGGTCGTCGAGCTGCGGGGTGGCGGCCTGGCCACTGCTGGTGGGTGCGGCGTTGCTGAGCAGCAGTTGACGCAGCGTCGGCTTGGCGGCGTGCAGGTGGGTGGCCAGGACCAGTTTGCTGTCGGCTTGGGCGTCTTGCACCAAGGTGCCACCGTTACGGGACAGGAAGCGGTTGGAGTCCGGGTCGGTCAGTGCCAGCGGCGCGGAGGTGGAGGCGCCGGGGGCTGGGTCGATGACCTTGGCGGTGTCGTTGACCCCGAACAGCGGGGTGAGGGTGGCGGTGTCACCGGCCAGGGTCAGTGTGTATACAGCGGCGGTGTTGTTGGGGGCGGGTAGGTTGACGTCGGGGTTGGAGTGGGCGACGTAGACGGTCCCGCCGGGGGCCACGGAGATCGCATCGGTGCCACCGTTGGTCCCGTCGCTGCCCGTTTCGGCCGGATTGGGGCTGTAGGTGTAGTGCTGAGGTGCGGGTTGTCCGGGGTGGATGACGAACAGGCTGGAGTTGTTGTCCTCATTGACGCTGGCGAGTAGCCGGTGGTGGGTGGGGTCGGCGGTCAATCCGTCGCAGCGGCCGGGCAGCTGGTAGGTGGTGGCCAGGGCGCCGGTGTCCGCGTGGTAGGCGGCGATGGTGCTGAAGCTGCCGGCGGGGGTGCCGTCTTTACCTGCGTTGTTCTGGAAACTGACGTAGATCAGATCACCGAGCTAGGTGAGGTCGTCGGGATTGGTGGCGGTGGTCCCGCCAGGCATGGTGGGTGGCTCGGCGAACACCGTGGGGGCCATGATCGGCGCGTCCGCTCTGGTCGCCGGCTGGGCGGCTTGTGCGGCGCCGGCGAGCAGCGGCAGCGCCGCAGCACCGGCGCAGGCGGCCGCTACGAGGTTACGAGACCAACGACGTCGGGTCATGCGCACAGTCCTTTCTCGCCGCAAGTGGTCCTCTCCTCGGCCCCTTGCCACGGCTTCATCGGCCCCTGCGCACGGGCGTTAGCGGGACACCATCACCCACGCTTATTCGGTTCCCGGTGTACGTCCCCTGTTCATTCCAGCGGCCTGGGGCACCCTCACCGGGTCGTGCAGCTACAGTCGGCAGGTGGGGAGCGCGCCGTGACCGTGGTCATAGGCCGGCGAGAACCGTTGAACCTGTATCAGGTCGATGACAATTCATGCTTGACCTGCGTCATTGCGAATGTCCTGTACGTGATAGGGGTCACCGATACCCCGGACACGCAGTGGGTTGATCGCGAGATCGGTAGGGAGCCAGGCAGCGGAGCGCAGCGTGTCGCCGCCCGGCGTTTCCTGCTTGACCAAGGCCTGTCTCTGCAGATGGTGTGCGCCTATCAGCCTGAGCGGTTCCTGCATGAGGGCTTCGATTACCTCAGGCATTACTACTGCCAGGAGTGGGACTCGTCGTGGGACGAGTACTGGACACCGCATCGCCTGGAGCGGCACCGCCGCGAGTGTCTCGCGGCGCACGAGTTAAGCACCTTCGGCGCCAGGATGCTCGCTGAACACCGGCAGCCCACGCTCGCCGATGTCAGTGACGCCCTGGACCGCGGCTGCGTTGTGTGGCTCTCTGTCGACAACGACTGGGGCGAGGTCGACTGTCACGCGGTTCTGGTCTACCGCCGGCGGGGCAAGGTGTTCGACGTCTACTCGCCGGAGATCTCCGGAAGCTGCCTGCAGCAGTACCGCCGTCGGCAACTGGACCGGGTGTGGCTGCCCAGCGAGGGTGTGACCGTTGTGTGGCGCCGTCTACCAGTCGCTGAGGGTAAGACGCAAGCGCGTCCGGGCGATCGCCCCAGGTAGCCGTGGATCGGCGCGTTGCCGGGCGGAAGAGCAGGTCCGGCTCAGGCGTTGAATTCCGTGGAGGTGGTCGACGAAGTGACCTGGGTAGAGAACTGTATCGAATGCGGCGACGAGATCCTCGAAGAACGGGCGGTGCTCGGGTACCGGTACTGCACGAAGGCGCAATGCCAGGCTGTGCACTACCGCGGGGTGGCGGTCACAGCCATCGGGGTCAACAAAAGCGCGGACAGCTTCATCGTCGCCGATGAGGCTGAGATCCGGCGGCGCGGCGAAGCCGGGGAACTCGCGAGGAAGGACGCCGCCCTGGGGCTGGATTACCGCGTGCGTTCCACCCCACCCGCCGCGGCAGCCCCGGCCACCCGCGCCGCCCTGATCCCCGAGCCGAGGCCCACGCCGATGGGCAGACCTTGGACCGCTGAGCAGGAGAAGATCGTCCGGCTCTACCATGGCATGGGGCTGAACCCCCGGCAGATCGCGGATCGAGCCCGGGAGAACACTCCACGGCTCCGCATCACCGAGCGACTAGCCACCCAGATCATGTCCGCCCTACCCCGGCGGTAGCAGGCCTCGCGCCGGTTCGATGACGGGGTTGGTTCGATGACGGCGTTGGTGGGTAACCCCAGCACCAACCCGAGGGAGACCACACCTGAGAGGGGACGTCGATGGTGACCCAAGGTCAGGCGAGTGAGTACCACAGCCAGGCAGAGGAAACGGCGGTGGAGCGACTCGAGCAGGAGTTGGCGGCACTGCGCAACCGCCGGCGAGAACTCGCCGAAGGGCTGGGCGACCGGGATTCAGCCGGCGACCGCGCGGACGCGGCCGGAGCACTCGAGCAATCTGAAGACCTGTCCTGGGTGGACGAGCGGATCAGCCAGGTGACCGAGCAGATCGGACAGCTGCGGGGCGGGACCGCGGCCGAGGGCGACGATGAGCTGGCAGATGGAACGGTCGTGACGCTTCGATTCGGCGACGGTACGACGAGGACCATGCGGGCGGTTGCGATCACCGAGGAGATCATGGAGGGCGAAGAGTCCACCGCCATGACGATCGGCAGCCCGCTTGCCCGTGCCCTGGTCGGTAGCAGCGCGGGCGACACGATCACCTACCAATCGCCATCGGGAGAGGTGCGCGCCGAAGTAATTGCGATCGAGACGCCCACCAGCAGGGGCGCTTAAAGGAGATTCCGTGCCCTTCCTTCCCGTCGAATTCCGCTACGAGCCCGGTTTGTCATTCGCGCCGTTCACCGCCGCCATTCTGGTCGGGAGCTGGGATGCCGATGGCCGGTTTAGCCCGAATCGGTGGAGCCCCCAACCCATGACGAGGGGCTCCACGCCGGACGGCTCCACTGCTTTCACCGCAGCAGTGAACTTCGACGCGGCAGCGATTGGTACGCAGTTCTGCTGGGGAGTGCAGGTACGTTGCCCCGGCGGCTCCACGGTGTGGGGGGTGTTCAGCGAAGTGCCGGACGAGGGCTCCCAGGACCAGCACCGCACGTTCACCCTCGGGGCGGCGTTGCCGGCTCCCCAGCAGGAGACGTACCGGCTGTCCTGGCACCGAGCCCGTGGCGCCCATAGGTGCAAGGCACCCACCGGCTCCGACCCGGACATTGTCGCCTTTCGGGCCTGGGCCCCGAACGCCCGGGCCGTGGACGTCGTCTTCGGTGGGTCCACCGGCTACATCGCCGACGATGGCGACGGCCAGAACTGCTCCACCGCACCGCTGCCGATGGTGCCGACCGGCGACGGCATCTGGAGCTGCGACCAGCCCGGATTCGACGGGTTCGTCGATCGTCGATACCTGTACCGGGTGACCCGCGACGACGGCGGCACCAACTGGGCTACTGACATGTTCTCCCGCCAGCAGGTCGGCACGGGCGACATCGATCCCCGAGGGGCCCATTACTGCGGCACGCCGGCCCAGCTCAACGGGCGTCCCAGCTGCTCGGTGATCGTCGATCCTTCGCTGACAATCCCTGCTCCGTCCCGAGACGCAGGTCTGGGTGACTCCACGCTAGCCCCGGTCGTAGACAGCGCGTTTTGGGCGGATGAGCGCAACCCCGCCCGACCGGTGCCAATCCGGGTGGAGGACCTCGTGATCTACGAGCTCCACGTCGGTGCCCTGAACCCGGCGGTCACCTCAGCCGGCACGTTCGCCGATGCGCTTGACTTCATTCCCCACATCTTGGACCTGGGAGTGAATGCGGTGGAGCTGATGCCGATGTTCCAGTTCGACGGGAGCCTCTCGTGGGGATACGGCAGCTCGCATTTTCTTGCCATCGACTCCACTGCCGGCGGGCGCGACGGCCTCAAGCAGTTCGTCAAGACCTGCCATCAGCACGGCATCGCCGTGCTGATGGATGTGGTCTACAACCATTACACGCCCGCCGCTGCCCGCGCCGCGTGGCAGTATGACAGCACGATGCCGGCACGCAACATCTATTACTGGTATGAAGGGATTGAGGCGCGGTACCCGGACCCGGACGGCGGATACCTCGACAACGTATCGAGTGGCTGGGCGCCGCACTACGAGGATTCGCACGTACGGGCCCTGTTCGTCAGCAGTGCTGTACTGTTAGCCGACGAATTTCACATCGACGGCCTTCGCGTCGACCAGACCGCCTCGATTCACTCATACAACAGCCTCCATGCCGACGGTAGTCAGGTTGGCCGGGCGAACATCTTCGGCCGAAAGTTCCTGCGAGGTAGCTATTCAGCCGCCCCCGAGGTCGGTGTCAGGCTTGATGTGGCCGGTAGGTCGTTCGGCCGGTGTGTCGGCTTGATCTTGCGGGTGTTGTTGTGATCATGGGCTGGTGTCCGAGCCGGTGCCGTCCTCTGTGGAGGA
>DATAWX010000005.1:0-21806 GCA_036266995.1 Pseudonocardiaceae bacterium
ATTCTCGGTAAAGCCCACCACCGACGGTGTGGTCCGCGCCCCCTCAGCGTTAGGGATCACATCCGCCTGGCCACCCTCCCACGCGGCGATCACCGAGTTCGTCGTGCCAAGATCAATACCCACTGCCTTCGCCATGATGAAACGCTCCTATCAACCAGTGGCGGGCGCCCTCATAGATCTGCTTCTGAGGTCGGTCCTCGGATCTCCCAGAACGGATGGATCTAAACCCATCAGTGTCATCGCTCCATTCCCCTTTGAGCTTCTCGTCACTGGGCTCACTCCCTCCCCACCAGCCGCACCGTTCTACGGCAGACTTGTGCTGCCGTTTCTCCTCCGGTCGGCCAGTCGAGCCCCGCAGCCAGCCCTCCGAGGTCCACTCAGCAAGCATGGCGACATCGAACCTGGCTACGTCAGGACCAAAGGGGGCGCGGCATGTGACGAACTCAGCTGGTCACGGGTTGGTGTATGACAAGCCGCGTTCGTCTGGACAGACAATGACTACCGATCCCCGTCCTGGGATGAGCTGGTCATCTATGAGTTGCACGTGGGGACCTTCGCGCCCTCCGGCGCCGCACCGACATCGAAGGTGGTCGTTGGATGGGACGTGGGGCGGCGGGCAGCGGTGGCCTGGATCTCGTTCGTGGTGGGCGCATTTCATCGGTCTTGCGGTTGTCTGGGAGCAGCCCTTCCTCCATTGGCTGGGCGCCTCGATCCTGCTGTGCGGCGCGACCGGCCTCGGCCTCGCTGCGGCCGCCTCGTCCCAAAGCGCGATCGACGCCGCCGGAGGCGTCCTACCAGGCGCCCTGCTCCTCGCGTTTAATTACGATTTCTGAAAATGATGCCGGCAAGGTCTGTTTCTTTTGAACCTCTCAAAGGCGTCGAGGTTAGCGATATCGTGCGAGACTGTGCCTTCAGGCGCAGCCAGCCCGTCCTTCCGCGCGGTGTCAGACTCCAGTGCCCTCACCCAGCCAGAACCCGCCCGCTCGTGCCGTTTCAACGATCGCGCCTAGGGCTGCTTATGTCTTCACCGCCAGCGCCGAACATCAGTACCGGTCAGCAGGAGTCCGACGACTGCCGCTAGCACCACAGCACTACGGACGCTGGCGGTGATGTTGCGCCACGCGATCAACGCCACGCTGTGTCTTTGTGACGAAACGATTGCCTGGAAGGAGCCGGTTGCGTCCCTTTTAGCGGCGGTCGTTTCTCTGAAGCGTTGCCGGGTGTGGCTGGTGGCGGCCAGGGGCTCGGAACGAAGTCGATACGCGGGCTGCACCGTTGGCTGCCGCGGGCCAGGACCTGATCGGGGGTGAGCGGTGAACCTGCATCATCACACTGACGCGGCCAACCTGACCGCGACCGCGCTGTGCCATGCTCGGGTGGGCGATTGGATGCAGGCAGGAGCCGATGTGCAGGCGATGCACGAGCGGTACGGCGGTGAGGGCATCCAGGTGTTTCTGCTTGGGCTGGCCGACGAGGTACTGGTTCACCAGGGCGGTCCCGGGGTGCCCGGAGAGCTGGTGATGCCCGTGTGGGTCGACCCCACGGGGGCGATGGGCAACGCCGACGATGTGCGGCCCGCGGTGCGCTGGGTGGGCCGTTTCATTGCCGCCAGGGCTGCGGACGACCCGGCGGCGTGCGCAGCGCTGGTCAACTCCTGCGCCAGCGATGCGGAGTTCTTCAAGAACATCTGCGCAATGCTGGAAGTCGCCGCGACGACCCTCAACATCGTCGTCGGGAGTTGCCGATGAACAGAGACGAACCTGCGCCGGTGCGCTGCAGACCGGCTCCCACTGCCGGCGCGCCGTGGTCATCAGCGACCAGCACCGCGTCGACCTCGCCTGGTGGCGGTCAGAATCTGCTAGGTCTGCGGAAGGGGAGTCAGCCCCTGACCACACCTTGATCAGCCGACCGGAGCCCGCGGACAAGCCTTCCCCAGGTATTGACGCCACGGTGTATTGACTCCACGGTGATCGGCCATGAGTATATAGCCTAGGCCCAAAACCACGTCTGATTGTTGGTTCATCCCGCACCTAGTCGGTCGCGGTGGGTCAGCGCTGGCCGGAGGGCAAGATGTCCGAGCGGATCCTTACCGTGCTCGACACAAGCCCCAATGCGCAGGCCGTCTTGGCCCAGAGTCTGTACCTGGCCCGGCTGGCCGGAGTGAGCGTGCATGTGCTGCACGTCCATTCCGTGCGCGCAATCCATGCCGCTTTGCCCGTCGTCGCTGCACCGGTAGCGGGTGTGTCGCTACCCGGCTTACCTCCCGCAGACATCGCTGTCGGCGCTCAGGCCCAATGGTTGGTCGACCAGGCAGTTGCGCAACTGGTCGCGGCGGGCGTCCAGACCACGGGCGAAGTGCTGGACGCATCCGAAGAGCGAGCGGCGGAGGCCATCATGGAGCGCGCCGTGCAGCTGGCGGTGCGGCTCATCGTGCTGGGCGCCCGGCACCGCGGGCGGCTAGCGATGCTGTTTCGGCCCACTGTCGCCGAGCGGGTGTGTCACTACCCGTGCTGTCCGGTTCTGGTCGTGCCCTGATCCGGAGACTTTAGCCCTGTCTCGTTTTTTGGAGGTCGGTCTCGTAGGGCTGGAAGTGTGGCGAGGGGGCGACGAGGCGGCCTACGGCAGTGGTGAGGGCTGCACGATGCCGGTGCAGGCATTGCGGCGACCAGGCGTCCTCGGGGGCCGGATCGACCACGGCGTACGCGAGGTGGAATCGGGAACAGACCATTCCCAGGAGCAGGACCAGCAGGTCGGCGGGTTCCAGGTCGGCGGTGATGACTCCGCGCTTCTGTGCCCGGGCGATGGCCTCGATCTTCTCGCGGAACTGTGCGATCTCGGTGGCGGGGGGATCCGTGCGTTCCAGCTGATCCCAGTTACCCAGCCGCAGCAGCTTCGGACTGCCCAGGAGGTGATCGAACAGGGCGCCCGCGAAATCGGGCAGATCCTCGGCGGTGAACGGGACGGCGTCGAAAACCGCGCCCACCCGCTGGGCGAGGACCGTGTCGAAGAGCTGCGCCTTGTTGCCGTAATAGACATAGATCAGGCGCTTGTTGGCCTGAGCGGCCTCGGCGATCCGATCCACCCGCGCGCCGGCCAGCCCGTGCTGGGCGAACTCCTCAAAGGCGGCGTCCAGCAGTCGTGCCCTGGTGGCGGTCGAGTCCGGAGGCATGCCTCAGTCTACACCGGAAGACGACTGTAACTATCTGGTTATTGACGAGCAAGCACACAAGTGCGAACATTAATCTAACCGGTTAGTGCGACATAGGAGCTGATGAGAGGGAATCTCATGACTGTTCTGCAAACCGCACCTGTGCGCGGAGAAGAATTAGTGGCCCCGGTCGAGGTTCGGGCGGCGGTGGTCATGCTGGTGGAGTCCGGGGAGGTCCCGGTGGGGTGTGCTCCCCGGCCGGGTGACTGGACGATGATCCGCGCCAACGCGGGTATCGGCCGGATAATATCGCCTACTCCGGTGGAGGACGAGCCGATCGAAGACGCTCACCGCACCGTCGAAGACCTGGAGCGCATGCTGGCGCTCTGACAGTCGCACCGTCGGTGAACGCCTTGGACGTCGCGCGGCCACCGGGCTCGGTGGCCGCCGCCGTTGATGTACTTGCCGGCGCCGTGGCGCGGGCCGTGAGCGGGGCGGATGGCGCGTTCGGACTCGATGGGGTGGTCGGCGGGTGGTCCGATCCGGTGGTGGGGTTGGCCGCCGTTCGGGTTTTGGGTGCCGATGCGTTAGCGCCCTTCTTGTTCACCGGTCGCCCGCTGTCGGCCAGCGATGTCGAGGTGACGCGGGAGGCTTTACGGGTCTTTCCCGCTCCTCATCGGGAGGATCCGGGGGATGCGCGGGTGTGGCGGTGTAGAGACTGGGCGCTGGGTGAGGTGCTGGCACATCTGGGGGTGAGCGAGCCGCGAACAGACCAGACAGCGGCGGCCCTGGATTCGGATGGCGGGGATGGGTTTGCTGGACAGCCCCCGTGGCTGGTGTGGTCGGCCACCGTGACTCGGCTGGCCATGCTGGCGCTACCGGCGGTGGGCGGGCCGGTACGGGAGCAGGTTCGTCGGCGTCAGCGGGATATCTGGCGGGGATTAGCGCGGGCGATGCTGCGCCATGATCACTTGAGCGCGGCCCGGCTGGCCCGCTGGCTCGCCCTGGATGCTGCGGTGTCTCCTGAATCGTCTCCTGAATCGCTATTGGGTGCGGTGTTATGCCATCTGGAGTTATTTACCGCGCCGCCGCCGCGGGTGCGCCTGGAGATCGCCCTGGCTCGCCGGCTGGTGGAGGACGGCCAATGAGTGCGGCGATTGTGCGGCCAGCCCGCCTGGTGTACTCCCGGGCGTTGGGCTGGTTGGGCCGGGCGCGGTCAGGTTTCGCGTTGCCTGAGGGCGTGACCGCCGCCCAGATCCCTGTTCAGGCGTTGAAGTCGGTGGCGGAGCTGGGGTTGGCGATGTCGCTGATTGAGCGGGAAGCGGTCGCCGGCGCTGAGGACGCCCAGGCCGCCCGGCAGTTGGCGGAGTTCGCCTGGGGTCAGCTTGAGGGGGGTGCGCTGCTGTACCGCCAGCAGCTAAATGACCCGGCCAGCTCATTCCCGATGGAGGTGTATGCGTCGTTCGTCCGAGCTGGCTACCGTCACCGGCCGCTGGCGGTGCTGTGCGCGCACCTGGTTGGTCTGCGCGGTGCTCGGGTCCGGGAGCTGGCGCCCCACGATCAGCTCGCCGTGGTCGCTGCCGCCCGTCAGCTCGGCTTGCCGGCCCCCGTGGACCCGTTGGTGCTCCTCGAGCGGACCTGGCTCGGAGGCAAGCCGGAGCCGTGGATGCTGGATGCGGCCGCCGCCTATGCGCTGACCCATACCGTGTTTCATCTCACCGACTTCGGTGTTGATCCCTGCGGGCTACCGGAGGAGTTGCAGGAGTATCTGCACCTGTGGTTGCCAGTGTGGGTGGAAGTGGTCACCGAGACCAAAGCCTGGGACCTGCTGGCGGAGCTCCTGATCGTTGATGCGTGTCTGACCGCACCCGAGAACTACCCGCAGGCCTGGGAACGCCTGGCCCAGGCGCAGTACCCCGATGGGATGCTGCCGCACTGCACCACCCAAGCGCCGAGGGATCCGGAGCAGGCGTTCCGTATCCACTATCATTCCACCCTGGTCGCGGTGATCGCCGGCACGTTGGCCGTCTCCCGGAGCGTGGGTGCCCGGGTATGAGTCCCACCGCATCCGCCGAACTCACCGGTCTCCTCCGCGCCCAGCTCGCTGCGCTGGTCGCCCAGGGTCAGACCCCCGGCGTGGTCGCCGTTGCGGTACGCGGGCAGGATCAGGCGCTGTGCTGGGCGGGCCGGCCGGCCCGGGACGCGGCGTTCGCCCTTGACGGGCAGACCCGCTTTGAGGTCGGTTCGCTGACCAAGACCTTCACCGGGCTGCTGTTCGCCCAGATGGTCGGCTGTGGCGATGTGGGTTATGACGACCCGATCAGCGCCTACCTACCCACCCACGCCCTGCCCCGCGACGCCGCAGCTCGCCAGATCACCTTGGTGCAGCTGGCCACCCACACCGCCGGGCTGCCCCGAGTACCGCGCAACCTCTACGGGTGGCGGATCCTGCGCCACGGCTGGTCTGACCCCTATCCCGCCTACCGTCTGGTCGACCTCTACCGCGCCACGTCCCGACTGACGCCCCGCGACCCGCCGGGTGGCGCTGCCCGCTACTCCACCTTTGGTGTCGCGCTGCTCGGCCAGCTGTTGGCCAACGCCACCGACCAGCCTTACGAGTCGCTGTTGACCGAACGGGTCTGCCGTCCGTTGGGATTAACCGCCACCGCCACCGCCACCGCCACCGAACTCCTCGGCGAAACCTCTCCACTGCGTGCTACCGGGCACCGGCGTGGCCGGCCGCTGCCCGCCTGGCAACTCGACGCCCTCATCAGTTCCGGGGGCCTGCGCTGTACCGGTGTCGAGCTGCTGGCCTATCTCGATGCGCACCTGAAACCGGAGTCCACTGCGCTGGCTGACGCGCTGAGGGCTACCCACACCCCGCGTGCCTTGACGCCGACCGGGATGAACGCGATCTGCCTGGTCTGGAACCACCGCGTTGTCGACTCCCGCACCCTGTTGTGGCACACCGGTGGCACCCGCGGGTTTAGCACCTTCCTCGGGTTCAGCCCGGAGGCCGGCGCCGGCGTCGGCGTGCTTGCCAACAGCAGAACCCGCGACCAAGCGGTGATCCACGCCGGCCGCCGGCTGTTCAAACGTGTCGTCTTCCCCCCATGACCCTGATGCCGCAGCCGTCTCGCTAGGGGACAACGATGACGGGGCAGCGGGCATGGCGGGCCAGCCACACCGGCACTGATCCAATGATGCGATGCACCCAGTGCTCAGGCGCACCGAGGACGATCGCGTCGGCGTGAGTTTCGCCGGCCAGCTCGGCGAGCTGCCTGGCGGCATTGCCGCTGAGTTGCACCAGATGCACGGTCATTCCGTTGGGGTCGATGGTTTCGGCGAGTTCGGTGCGCATCCAGTCCAACAGCTCAGCCGGGTCTTCAGACGGTGGGATCCACTCGTCGGCGATTGCGTAGCGGGTGGGGGTTGGCCGGACGTGGGCGAGCATCAAGGGCCGGGCCATGCGGCGGGCCATGCCGGCGGCGTAGGCCAGCGCGTGCCGGCTGGGCGTGGACCCGTCGTAGCCGACCAGGATCGGTGGCGTGATCGCCTCAAGGATGATCGAATGTGGCGAGCGAGGGTCAGTCGCGTCGTGCATTGCCGCCTCCGGCGAGAAGGTGAGTCCAAGGCGCACGCGAGGTCTCCCCTTCCCGGGGGCTGCTCTCCCAGGAGACCTCAACGGATGTCACTAACCAGTTAGATTATGGTCGCACAAGTGTTTCCCGCTGGTCAATAACCAGGTAGTTACAGTTCGTTGCTCGGTGGCTAGACTGCGAGCATGCCTCCGGACTCGACCGCCACCAGGGCAAGACTGCTGGACGCCGCCTTTGAGGAGTTCGCCCAGCACGGGCTCGCCGGCGCGCGGGTGGACCGGATCGCCGAGGCCGCACAGGCCAACAAACGCCTGATCTATGTCTATTACGGCAACAAGGAGCAGCTCTTCGACGCCGTCCGCACCCAGCGGGTGGGCGCGCTCTTCGATGAAGTCCCGTTCACCACCGCCGACCTCCCTGGTTTCGCGGGCGCCCTGTTCGACCACCTCCTGGCCAGTCCCAAGCTCCTGAGGCTGGGCACCTGGGGCCGGCTGGAAGGCGCGGGCTCCCCCATCGCCGAGACCGCACAGTTTCGCGAGAAGATCGAGGCCATCGCCCAGGCACAGAAGAGCGGGGTCATCACCACCGACCTGGAACCGGCCGACCTCCTCGTCCTGCTCCTGGGAATGGTCACCTCCCGGTTCTACGCCGCGCACGCCGTCCTCGATCCGGCCACCGAGGACGCCTGGTCGCCGCAATGCCTGCACCGGCATCGGGTAGCCCTCACCACCGCCGTACGCCGCCTCGTCGCCCCCTCGGAAGACCCCGACTCCTACAGCACCGACATCGAGACATCGAGACAGGGCTAGCCGGGGGCTAGCCGCTTATCCGGCCAGCGCTGCCGCGTCAGGGCCGTCGTCGGAGGCCGGTGCGCGCCCTGAGCGCAGGAACATCGCAAGGACGACCCCGGCGGCAGTGAGGATCGCGATGATGATGAACAGCCAATCCACGGCATCGGCAAAGCTCTGCAGCTGAGTCTGCTGGTCGACGGCGTAGGTTCCCAGCCAGCGGGGGATCCCCGGCGGGAGGTGCGGGGTGGGGGTCTTAGCGGGCAGCAGGGCGGCGCGGTTGCTCAGCTGCTGGGCCTGCTCGCGGGTCAGCAGCGCGGTGAACGCGGCCACGCCCAGCGCCGAGGACGTCTGCCGTACGAGGTTGTTGAACGCGCTGGCCTGCGGAACCTGCGCTAGCGGGAGGCTGGCGATACCGCTGGTAAAGATCGGTATCAGGCACAGCCCCAGGCCGACTGCTCGGAAGACCAGTAACCACTTGATCTCTGATTGCGAGGAGTCCAGGGTGATCTGGCGCATCCGGTAGGTGCTCACGGCCACGATCAGCAAACCAACAATGGCCAGCCACCGGGGACCGATGCGTTCATAGAGCCGTCCGGAGATCGGCGTGAGCACAGCCAGCACCAGCGCCTGCGGCAGCAGCATCAGGCCAGTAGGGAACGGTGCCAGCCCCAGCCCCATCTGAAGTAACAGCGGTATGTAGAACAACACCGCGAACAACCCGATCGACAACACCGAAATCAACAGCAACGAGTTGGTGAACGCCCAATAGCGGAACACCCGGACGTCGAGCAGCGGCTCGGCCACCTCCAGCTCGATCACCACGAACAGCGCCAGGCTCAGCACGCTCACGGTGAGCAGTACCAAGATCTTGTAGGAGCCCCATCCCCACAACTGTCCCTCCGACAGGGCCAGCAGCAGGGTGGACAACCCGGTGGCCACGGTGAGAAACCCGAGCACATCGAAGCGGCCCGCGCGCACGGGGGGGAAGTGGGGCAACACCAGTACCGCGGCGATGGCGCCCAAAATCGCGATGGGCACGTTGACGTAGAAGATCCAGCGCCAGCTGAAGTACTCGACCAGGTAGCCGCCCAGGCTGGGTCCGATCCCCGGCGCGACGAGGACCCCGAGGCCGTAGAGGCCCATCGCGGTGCCGATCTTTTCCCGGGGGACGATCCGGTAGAGGATCGACAGTGTGAGTACGGGCAGGATTCCTCCGCCGATGGCCTGCGCGATCCGGAACACCACCAGGGTGTTCAAGCTCCCCGCCAGCCCGCACAGCGCCGAGCCGGCTCCGAAGCCGAGCAGCGAGACGATGTAGAGGCGGCTGAGCCCGAAGCGGTCGCTGAGCCAGGCGCTCAGCGGAACCACGACGCCCAGAGTGAGGGTGTAGCCGTTGGCCACCCATTGGACATCCTCGGTGGTCGCCCCGAACTCGTTTTGGATGCGCGAGATGGCGACGTTGACGATGCTGGTGTCCAGGACCGACATGAAGCTTCCGACGATGAGCACCCCCAGGGGCAGCATCCAGCCCTGGGTAGGAGCCGGGTTCGCGGAGGCCGAGCCAGGGCGGAGTACGGCCACGGCTCCATTGCGGTCACCTCCGGCGGAGCCGTTCCGATGGCCAGCGGAGGCCGAGGTCATGACTCGTCCAGCTGGATTGCCGGGCCGGGCCACCGTCGGGCCGGCGGGCGGACCGTCTCGCCCCGTTCCGCGGGCGGGGACTGCTGCAACATGACGGGGTCCTCCTCATCGCGCTGGTTGGCAACCTCCGGAGCGACCACCACGCACTGACCAACCCTCACTAACTAGTTAGATCTAACTTCGCACGAGCTTATCCACTCGTCAACAACCAGATAGTTACAGTTTATTGTTCGGTCCCGCGGCTCCGAGGTGTGGCTCCCGGCTCCACCGCCAGCAGGGCTAACCGCGGGACGCCGAAGGGGACTTGTCCGGAACGTGCGGGCTTCGCGAGGTCGCCCTCACGGCCCACGCCCACCAGTCTCGGCGCCGAGCAACAAGCTGTGACTACCTATTGACGAACAGTCACAGTCGTGCAACTCTGAATCTAACTGGTTAGTGACTTTCCTCGGCTTGGGAGTAGGGATGTGTTGTCCAGCAGTGTGGGCGCAACCGTGAAGGCTGTTGATGCAAAAGGTTTTGCCAGGGGTCGGCTGTTGGACGCCGCCTTCGCGGAGTTCGCCCAGCACGGGCTCGCCGGCGCGCGCGTGGACCGTATTGCCGAGGCTGCCCAGGCCAACAAGGGCCTGATCTATGTCTACTACGGCAACAAGGAGCAGCTCTTCGACACCGTCCTCACCCAACGCGTGGGCGCACTCTTCGACGCCGTCCCGTTCACCACCGCCGACCTCCCCGGTTTCGCGGGCGCCCTGTTCGACCACCTCCTGGCCAGTCCCAAGCTCCTGCGGCTGAACAGCTGGCGCCAGCTCGAACGCGGGGACTCGCCCGCTGTCGAGATAGAGTGGGGCCGGGAGAAGATGGAGGCCATCGCCCAGGCGCAGAAGAGCGGGGTCATCACCACTGAACTGGAACCGGCCGACCTGCTGACGCTGATGCTGGGGATAGTCACCTCCTGGTTTCATGTCTCGCCCATGCCGGATTCGGCCACCGAGGACTCCGGGTCGCCACAACGCCTCCAACAGCACCGCGCAGCCCTCACCACTGCCGTACGCCGCCTCGTCGCCCCAGTGCCGCACGGTGACCCCTAGCGCACCGGCATCGCCCCGCTACCGAGACACCGAACAGACCAATAACTATCTGGTTATATAGTAGTAACTATCTGGTTATTGACGAGTGGGTACACCCGTGCAACCCTGAACCTAACTGGTTAGAGATCGCCCATTGCGATCGCCAGGGGCAGGAGCCCGTGAAAGGTGGGGAACAACATGAGGATCAAGGACATCTTCGGGTCTGGCTACAGTCGCGACGACTCCTACGAGTCCGGTTGGGGCGGCTGGGGCCATGGCGGTGGTGGCTGGGGTCACGGTGGTGACTGGGGCGGCCACGGTGGCTGGGGCCACGGTGGCTGGGGTCACGGTGGTGGCTGGGGTCACGAGGCGAGTTGGGGCGGTTGGGGTCGCTGCTAAAGACCCAACCGCGAGCAGTAGGCGGTGACCTTCACTGTCGTCGAACAGCCGTGGGGGTCACCGCCCATTCATAGCAAATAGTGAAATGAACAGGCGTGGTTAGGCGGCAGGTTGTGATGTTGCTGCGCCGTCCGGCGACGTAGCGCGGTGTCGAAAGTTTGGCGGCGGCCGCCAATCTCGCCAGCGCAGAAACAGCGGCCGCACGGAATGGAGCAGTGATATGAAAACCGTGTGCATCGGTGGCGGACCGGCCGCATTGTACTTCGCCATCTCGGCGAAACTGCGCGACGCCGGCCACGACATCACCGTGATCGAACGCGATCCCGCCGGCGCGACCTACGGTTGGGGCGTCGTGTACTGGGACGATTTGCTGGACATCCTGTTCCGCAACGACATCGACAGCGCCCAGCAGATACGGGCCGCATCGGTACTGTGGCAGGAACAGCAGGTGATCCTGCGTAGCGAGCAGACAGCCTACCTGCCCGGGTACGGCTTCAGCGTAGGCCGCGCCACCCTGCTGGACATCCTGGGCGAGCGGGCCACCGACCTCGGGGTCGATGTCCAGTACCGCCGCGACGTCACTGACACCTCCACGTTCACCGACGCTGACCTCGTCGTGGTCGGCGACGGTGCGAACAGCCGGCTACGCCAACGCCACCGCGATCACTTCGGCACCCGGGTGGACAGCGGCGGCAACCCCTACATCTGGCTGGGCACTGACAAGGTCTTTGACAGCTTCACCTTCGCCTTCGAACAGACCTCGGCCGGGTGGATCTGGTTCCACGCCTACCCCTCCAGCTCTGGAATCAGCACCTGCATCGTGGAGTGCACCCAGCAGACCTGGCTGACACTCGGCTTCGACTCGTTGAACAGCGAGGACAGCGCCGGGCTACTGGAGAAGATCTTCGAGCGTGCCCTCGACGGCCATGCGCTGATCAGCCAGTCCCGCGGCGAGCCAGCGCGCTGGCAGCGCTTTACCCACGTGACCAACAAAACCTGGTGCCACGACAACCTGGTCCTGGTCGGCGATGCCGCCCACACCACGCATTTCACCCTGGGTTCGGGCACCAGGCTGGCGATGATCGACGCCGTCATGCTCGCCCAAAGCATCTATGAACACGGAGACCCCGATACCGCGGCGCAGGACTATGACCGGCGAGGCCGCGCAGCGCTGCGACCGATCCAAGCTGGGGCGCGTAGCAGCATGGCCTGGTTCGAGCGCGCTGACCGCTACCTCGACCGGGACGCCGTGACCTTCGCCTACGCCATGTCAGCACGGCACGGGGCCCAGCCTCCCTGGCGCTACCAGATGCACCTCGCTATCCAGATCCCGGCCGTGCGGACAGCGATGCGCGGAGTCGACACCGCCCGACGCCGGTACCTCGCACGCCGCCGAGGAGAACCGAGTGCTGCGCTCGGGAGTGTGTGATGAGCATCGAAAGCACAGCACCGGCATCACCTGACCAACTGCCCACCAATGGCGCAGCAACCACGACACCGCGACGACACAAGCTCAAGCGCTCCACTCGCATCTCCTTGGTCGTGATACTCATCGTGGCGGTGATCGCCGCCGCCGGTTACGGTGTCAGCTACTTTCTCGACGCCCGCAACTACGTCACTACCGACAACGCCCAGGTCGATGGCAACCAGATCATGATCAATGCCCCCGCCACCGGGACCCTGCTCGACTGGAGCGCCACCGAGGGCACCGTGGTGCGCCAAAACCAGGCCGTGGGCCGCATCGAGATCCAAAATGCGTTCGCCCAACCTCAGATGCCCATCCGCGCCCCCGGCGCTGGCACCATCGCGGTCGATAACACGGTACCGGGCGAGTTCGTCACCGCCGGCACACAGCTCGCCGTCGCCTACGACCTGGAGAAGATTTACGTCACCGCCCGCGTCGACGACACCGCCATCAAGCCGGTCCAGCTCGGCCAACTGGTCGACATCAGCGTCGACGCCTATCCCAATGCCCAGATCACTGGCCACGTCCGGGAGATCCAAGCCGGCGCCGCCGCGGTGTTCTCGCTGTTCCCTCAGTCAAACACCCAGGGCACCGGCAACTTCCAGAAGGTCACCCAGGTCATACCAGTCAAGATCGGCTTCGACAACCTCAATGCCCTCAACAACCTCGACCTCGCTCCGGGCATGAACGTCACCGTCCACATCCATAAACAGTCCGCGGGGAGCTAGCAAAGCTAGGGCCGACGAAGTCGGTTTGATCGAGTCACGTCTTGAAAGTCATGCTGCGAATCCGGCTCCTATGACCGCGAGTAAGGCGTGGGCGAGCATCGCGACGGCAGAGTGACCCACGCCCAATCGTAGTAGCGCTGCCCTTGGGCGCTGGGCCAGCGGAGAGTCGTTGCCAGGCGATCTTTGGCTAGACGGCACCGTGTCACGCGTCGTTCTGAGACCGAATCTCCGGAAGACTCGACGACCTGTGTCGGGTCAACGCGCTCAACGCGGACGCCACCACTACGGGCACGATGTAGGAAGGAGGTAGCACGGTGGATTAGCAGTAGGTACTGGATTAGCACTGGCCACGCCAACGCCAGTAAAAAGCAGTCCGGTGAATACCGCGGTGACCGCGAGAGAACGGATGATGACTCGTCGCATGATATCCCCTAACTTCAAAACAGCCCATTTCCTCAGTCGCCGATTATCATCGACCACGACCGGACCACGCCCTAGGCTGCCTCGGACCACTCCGGCTGAGGCACTGGAACCTGACGCATGACCTGGTTGCAGTACCCGACAAAACAAATATATACTCCACCTCCGCTGAAAGCTAGGGTGTTTTGTGCCATGGCGCGGGTGACGCGTCCCGTGCCGATACTCAATGTCCGACACAGTCCGGCGGTTGATCTTGAATTTGCAAAGTCCGGCACTTCGATCCCTGGTAACCGCCTTCCGGATCCCCGACGAGCGGCACAAGACGATCAACCCCGATCCGTACTGATCATCGTAGGCGAACAGTCGACAAGCAACCGTGCCCATCATGCAGAGGATGACAAGCCCTGCACCATCGTTGACCTGCCCAGAAACCCTCACCTGGCCGCGCTGACGATTTCTGGAGCCAAGCCATCGATTACTCTTCGGGGTAGCAGTCGGGTAGTAACGACCCACGACAGCAGTCACCGAGCACAGACTGGACCACCGCGTCAGTTGAGGTGGGCTGACTCTCCCACATGGACGCACACCGGTTGCCGAGGTGGGGAGCGAGAGGTTGTCCTGCTTGGCAATCTGCCGCGCGCGAGGGATAAAATTTCGCCAGCCAGGCCACCTATCGGCGGCCCGAGCACGCTGCGCTCGCGGCCGACTCCGATGTGCAATCTCCAGCGCACAGTGCGGTTAGCGGGGATGTACGCATTGTGACGTAAATAGTGAATTCGCTGGGAATTCGCCGAACCTCTTGCGCTAAACCCCAATGATCGGTTATGCCTGCGGGGTGTCCTTGACAGACGGTGCGGTACCGCAGAGCCGGGGAAGGTCACATCATGAGCCGCCACACAACGAGCCAGCGGTTGACTTTACTCACCGCGCTACGCGGGTTGCGCGCCCACCGGTTGCGTTCCGCGCTGACCATGCTCAGCCTCATCGTCGGAGTCTCGGCGGTGATTCTGCTCGTCGCCTGTGGCTATGGGGTGAAGAACTCGGTTGATGCGCGCGTTGAAACGGTGGCCAATGAAATCGCCATCGTGCCGACCACCGCCGAGGTCCCCGGGGGTCCACCAGCCCGGAACCTGACCGACGCCGACGCCTCCGCGCTGCAGGACGCACCCGACGTCGCCACCGTCACCCCATCCATCAACAGCGCAGGAATGATGATCGCGGCCGGAACCGTCAAGCTCCTCTCGGGAACCACCATCGGTACCACGGATATCTGGGCTGCGACAAACAACCGGGTCCTGACGGCGGGGTCGTTTTTCGACCAGACTCAGGCACGAGAGGCCGCCAGGGTGGCAGTCGTGGGTCCTACCGTCGCGAGCACTCTGTTCGGTGATCCCACGGCAGCGCTGAACCAGACAGTCCAGATCAACCATGTGCCGTTCCGGATCATCGGTGTGATGGCCAGCTACGGCCGGCAGCTGGACAACACCGCGGTCGTGCCGCTGGACACCGCCCGCAAATATATCGTCGGCTACGGCATGGGTACCGGCAACACACTCAACGCGATCACCGTGCAAGCCCCCCAACAGGCAGCCGTGCCCGCCGCCATGGCCCAGGTCGCCCGCATCCTCGACGACCGCCACCACATCACGGACCCCCGGCTGCGGGACTTCCAAATCCAATCCCTGGGAAACCGGCTGCAAACCTTCAACCAGATCGTGCGCATCCTCGTCCTGTTCATCCCGGCCATTGCGGTGATCTTGCTGGTCGTCGGCGGCATCGGCGTCCTCAATATCATGCTCGCATCGGTCAACGAACGAACCCGCGAGGTCAGCATCCACGAAGCAAACGGCACCACCAGCCGCGCCATCCTCAAACAGGTCCTCATTGAATCCCTCGTCCTGGCCGGCCTCGGCGGACTCCTCGGCGTCGGAGTCGGGATCGGACTGATCTACCTCATCCAAGCCGTTGCACCGGCCTTCGACCCTTCCGGAGCCCTGGCCGGGTTCACCCCCGTTTTGTCTGTCCCTCCCGTGGTGGCGGCATTCGCCATCAGCCTCATGATCGGGCTCCTCGCCGGCAGCTATCCCGCCTACCGTGCCGCCCGGCTGCACCCCATCCAACCCCTCAGGTACCAATAACACACTGCGCTGCCCGCTGCAGCGCCTATCGGCGTCGCCATGCGATGGCGCCAACGCCCTGGTCGCCCGGGCCGGCTCAATCGGACGAATTCGCTGGGTGTATATCTGTGTGTTTGACTGCGCCAGCTCGGGGCACTCAATCGGGTACACGCCAGCCTTGTTTCGTCGAGCAACGACTCGCGACCCGCCACGCGCCGGAGCACCCGTTCTTGCGCGTGTATCACAGGGGCCGCTCAGTTCCCATCTTCGCCATCGTGAAAGTGTTCGATGTGTTCTCAGGGAACTGTGAGGTTGTATCCAGGTTCTTCGCACATCACTGAGCCATACCTAGAAGGGCGGGCTCAGAATTGTTGTCTTCAGCGGTGTGGAGCGGGGGTAGGCGTGCCTGGTCTCCACGGTGGCGCCGATAGTGCTGTATGCGCTGGTGCGTGCGTGGTCACCGTCGATGGTGACGGAGCACCACACTGCGCCGAACTTCATGGACGAGGGGATCACGCCCGCGCTGCCGGCCGGGCGGGATCGATTCGGTTCTCAGTCCGCGCGCCGACCGCCGAGGCCGATGGTCATTGATGTCGAGATGGAGGAGTGGAATTGATCCAGCTTGAGGGTGTCAGCAAGGCATACCAGATGGGCAAGGTCGAGGTGCCGGTGCTCCACGGTGTCGACCTGACCATCGACGATGGTGAGATGGTCGCCATCATGGGCCCGTCTGGATCTGGCAAGAGCACGATGATGAATATCCTGGGCTGTCTTGATGTACCGACCAGCGGGAGTTATTTGCTCGATGGCACTGACGTCAGCCGCCTGTCCGGCAACCAGCTGGCCAAGGTTCGCAGCCGCAAGATCGGATTCGTGTTCCAGTCGTTCAACTTGATCTCACGCACCAGCGCAATCCGTAACGTTGAGTTGCCCTTGATCTACGCCGGGGTGCGGGATCGGCGCAAACCAGCTCGGCTGGCGTTGGAGCAGGTCGGGCTGGGTGAGCGCCAGAAGCACATGCCCAATGAGCTTTCCGGTGGTCAGCAGCAGCGGGTCGCGATCGCCCGGGCGCTGATCAACGATCCCGCGATCCTGCTTGCCGATGAGCCCACGGGCAACCTCGACACCACCTCCAGCCTTGAGATCATGAAGCTGCTCAGCGCCCTGAATGATGCAGGCCGCACGGTTGTGCTCATCACTCACGAAGAGGAGATTGCCAGCTTCGCTGGGCGAGTTGTCCGACTGCGCGACGGGCGCATCGCGAGTGACGAGGTCCAGTCGGACCGGCCAGAGGTCAGGGTGCGAACCCGGGGGGTCATGCCGAACAGCGAGAGTCGGCCTGAGCCATCGTCGGTACACCGGGATCACGTTCCGCTGTCCGGTCGTAACGGTGGTCTTCTTCGGCTGGGTCTCAGTGTTCTCTGCTGTCTCTGTCCGCTCTTAGCAGTCGATGGCGGCGACCTCCCGATGGGTACACAAGACTGATAATCCCTATGACTGTACCGACCATTCCTATGACAAGTAGGATACTTGTTAAAGCCAACGTCAGGACCATAGCTTCCATTTTTGTTATCCTCTTGTTCCCACGAGATGTGGTGTTGGGCCGGCTCGGAAAAGTCGTGAAGGCGCCGCGAGCGGGGAGCATGGCGTGTTATTGGTATCTGAGGGCTTGGATGGGCAGTAGTCGGGCGGCTCGGTAGGCGGGGTAGCCGCCGGCGAGGAGTCCGATCGCGACGCTGATCCCGAGTGCTACCACGATGGGTAGGGCGGACACGACGGGGGCGAACCCAGCGAAGACTCCGGAGGCGGGGTCCAGGGCGGGTGCGATGAGGCGGACGAGGGTGGACAGTCCGATCCCGAAGCCGATGCCGACGAGCCCACCGATGCTGGCCAGGACGACGGATTCGATGAGGAACTGTTCGAGGATGGCGCGGCTGGTGGCGCCGATGGCTTTGCGGATCCCGATCTCGCGGGTGCGTTCGGTGACCGAGACCAGCATGATGTTCAGCACGCCGATGGCGCCGACGAGCAGCGAGATCGCGGCGACGGCCGGGGTGAACACGACGATGATGCCCACGATCTGGTTGAAGGTCGTCAGCCGGTGTCCCAGCGATTGAACTTGGAAATCGCTGCGCAGGGGGTCGGTGATGTGGTGGCGGGCGTCGAGGATGCTGGTCACCTCAGCCATAGCGGGGGGCACCTGGGCTTGGGTGGTGGCTTCCACGGTGACCTGTTTGAGGGCGTTGCCGACACCGATGCCGGGGCCGACGATGTATTTGCGGGCGGTGCTCAGCGGCATGACCGCGGTGTTGTCCAGCTGCGCGCCGTAGGACTGCATCACCCCGATGACCCGAAACGGCGCATTGCTGATCCACACGGTCTGACCTATCGCCGGGGCGGCGTTATGACCGAACAAGGTGGTCGCGACGATAGGACCCAGGACCACCACCCGGGCGGCGGAGCTGGACTGGGCCGCGTCGAAGAACGACCCCGCCTTAAATTCCCGGTTGTTGGTCTGGGCCCACTGGTTCGTGGTGCCGATCACGGTCCCCGACAGCAGCGTGGTGGCGTTGGTCGCGATCGATGCGGTGGCGGTGGCGGCGGGGGTGACGGTGGCGACGTCGGGTGCGTTTTGCAGCGCGGCGGCGTCGGCGTCGGTCAGACTGCGGGCCGGCGGACCATCGGGGAGGTCGGAGGCCTGCGGCACGACGGTGATGTTGTTGGCGATCGTCTCGATCCGCGCATCGACCGAGTTACTCACCCCTTGGCCGCACGCGGATAGGAAAACTACCGCGGCGACTCCGATGACGAGCCCGAGCATGGTCAACGCGGACCGCAACCGGTGCGCACGCAACGCGCGTAGCGCGATCAGCAAGGCCTCTTGCAGGCTCATTTGTTGGTCTTCCCCGACTTCTGCGGCATCACTGTCCGTCAAGCACGCATTAAGAACGTGGCAAGGACGTCCCTCAGCATTAACCGGTCACCGGTCTTGCGTGCAAGGACTTCAGTGAATTCCCAGGAAACTCCCTCAAACCATCACAATGGGTAGATCTCCGATAGCCACACTGTGCACAAGAGAATGCGCATCGGAGTCGACAGCCCGCATAGCGTCACAGCGTCCCACCATCGCAAACACGTCGATCGGTCAGCTCGGTCAGGCCGCCACATCGAGCCGCTGTATACCTGTCACAGCATGCGGGCGCCGAGGCACCATCTGTACCTCTATGGCACGGTGTTGCCGGTAGCTGTCCCCGTACGTTGAGTAGCCGTCTCGATTCGAGGTCGCCGTGGCGTCAGAAGGAAAGCAGTTCAGGAAGGCTAAACACCGGAGCCGTCCACCCGAAGCGACGGTGCTCAGGACCAGGGTAGGTTGCTGCCGGTCCTGGCGGTCGAGCGGATGCTTCGGGCGGTGCTTCTGGTCGGTGTCGGCCTGATCCTGCTGACCCATGCCCACACCGATTGGACTGATCTTGTCCGACGCTTCGCTGAACAGGTCGGGTTGGATCCCAGCCGCAACGAGACCGGCCGACTGATCTCCCGACTGGCCGGGTTCGCACCACGACACGCCCAGCGCGACGGGGCGATCGCTATCGGGTATGGAGTGCTGGAGGCCGTGGAGGGCTACGGCCTGCTACGTCGCCGACCATAGGGCCGAGTACCTGACCGTCGTGTCGCCTGGTCCAGGCCGACTTGACGTGTCGACCCGGGGGCAGCAGTCCCTCGATCGCTTCCAGCACCTCGGGGTCCATGTCGGGCAGTTCGGCCAGTCGAGTCTCCGGCTGCCGGACCACCGACGCCCACCAGGCTGGGCCACCTTCATCGCAGGGATCATGCGCGGCGAACTGGACGTCCGCGACCTTCTTACTCAACCGTGGCACGTCCCAGAAACGACCATTAACCCACACGGTAGTTGCGTTGACGCTCATGATCGATCTCGGCGCCAACAGCTGTTCCAGACGCATCCCCGCTCTCGACTGTGGAAGCGTAGGTCCATGCCGCCAGTTGTCATCGTCCACGGCTCCTATCATCAGCCCGCTCACTACGACGCACTCGTCGAGCGGTTGCGGGCTCGTGGGTGCCTGACGGTGGTGCCCGATATCGGTGGTCTCGCGCTGCCCGAGAGCACTCGCGCGCTCCAAGCCGTCGTGGACGAGCTGCCCGAACCACCGGTGATCGTGGGACATTCCTTCGGCGGTGCTGCGGCCGGCGCCATTCGGGGGGCGGCGCAGCTGGTCTTCCTGACCGCTTGGGTGCTCGACATCGACGAGACCTGCGCCGACCTGCTCGCCTCGTCCGACGTGTCAGGCGGTGAGGCGTTTTCCGCCGCTCTGCGTCCCTCGCCGGACGGGTCGAGTTTCTCGATCGACCCCGCCCTGGCGACCGAATTGTTCTACGCCGACTGCTCGCCGAGCGACGCGGTCCGAGCCGTCTCGCTCCTGAGACCCGACACCGCCGCGAACTTCGGCCTCCGCCCGCCGGCTGCGCACTGGCACGACACGCCGTCGCTCTACGTGACGACCACCGAGGACCGCACCTGGCCCGCTTCGTTGCCACCCATGTTCGCGGCTCGATGCACCGAGACGGTGACCCTATCGACCAGCCACTCGCCTTACCTGAGCCACCCTGACGAGGTCGCCGCACTCATTCACCGCTACCTATGACGAACAGCGCCCACCGCCATGTCGCCGGTGACCGAGCTCAACGCCACCCAATTCGAGGTCGCCATGAAGCTGAGCCTTCACCACACCAGATGACCGCTCACGTAACGGCTTTCGGCTGGTGACCGGCCGGGTTAGGACGAACTTGTTGGCTTACGCTCGGGTCTGCCTTGCCCGCCGATTCGGTCTGGTGGCGGGGTGTCGTCCTGGCTCAGCCGCTCCACCAAGCCCCAAACCCGGCCTTTGCGGTTGGGTGAGCGAACGCTGCTGACTGATCTGCGGTCGGGTTCAACTTGACGGGCGCGCTCAAGTTGGCGAACTGCTGCTCCCAGCTGTCAATGGGTCGCTTATCTGGTGATATCCGGCTAAGGCAGGAGGGTGAGTTCGGGCCAGCGCTCAACCCAGCGTTGGGTCTTGGTCTCATAGACGTGGCGAGGAGCGAGTACGGGATTGGGTCGAACGACAAGATTGAAGACGTCGAGAAGCCGTGAGGCGCATAGATGCGCCAGTGACCTGCGGTTCGAGGCGCACGCCGAGACAGCAGGTTGTCGCGGCGAACGAGTCGATTGCAGCTTCGGTGCAGGTGGAGGGCGTGCACGGCACGCCGAAATGGTGCTCGTACCAGAGGTGAACCCGGGCTTCGTTGCGGATCTCCACGGTGGGTGCCACTTCGCAGAAGATAGTCTTGTCCGCTTGTATGATCTTGTCTTCGGCTTCCCAGCTCAGGTCGGAGTCGTCGAAGTAGAACAGGTCGTAGTCCTTGATCCCGTGGGTCGGCGGCCGGTCGGTGAGGACGTTCCACACTGTTTGGAACAGACATCCAGCTGTCAGGTACCAACCTGGGAGATCGAGGGCCGCGGCGCGACTCATCACTACATCGTCTGATGTACCTAAGACGGATGTTGAATGACCAGCAGCTCGAGGGAGCGGCCGTCACTGGAAGGCTGAGATCAGCAGCGCGTCAGGCATGGCTGCCATGAACCGGGGGACCGCCGATGACCTTCAGTGCCGCGCACATCACACTCACCGCGGCCATCAGCGGGCTGCTCGCGCTCGCCGCCGGGCTCTGGCGACTACCCCGCAGCGATTGGCCCGACGCCCTCGCGGTCGCCCTGCTCACCGGGGCGGCAGTATTCCTCTGGCGGCTCTCGGCGAACATGCCCGCGCTCAACGATGACGGGCTACCCGGCTTCTCCGCCAACGACTGGGCCGCTCCCGTCCTGACTTACCTCTTCCTGTCCTGCTACGCCGACCTGCGCACCCCGGCGCATCCGGTTCGCTACCGCCAAGCCCAAGCACTCGCGACCCTGGCCGCCCTCGCCGTCAACGTCATCACCATCTGAACGATCACCCGCCCCGAGCGCTGCCACCAGTGCCTCGGCGTTCACCGGTGTCCGCTGTATGGAGAGGGTGCCACGCGGGTGGCCCGTGTCCGTGAACTCGACGAGACCGACATCGGGGAGGAATGCGAACGTCGGTCCTGTCGAGCTCACGGACAGGGGCAACCGGGGCCGCGCACGACCGACGCCCTTGCCGGCACAGGGGTGAGGAGTTGGTGCATCGCCCGACTCGGCGCGGTGACTGACACCTCTCAAGATCAGGATGGCGTGTTGTTGTCCACGTGGGATCCCGGGCGGGAGGAGTCGTCGACTTCTACGGTGGGGCGGTTGTCGGTGGTGCTGTTGCCGGTCACCGTGCAGCCGGTGGAGCCTTCGCTGATCAACACTGCCCGGGTCAGGTTCGGGCCGGAGAAGGTGTTCTGGGTGACCACGACAT
>DATAWX010000006.1:0-4250 GCA_036266995.1 Pseudonocardiaceae bacterium
CCGGGTGGCTCGTCGCCCACGCCGAGGACGCGGTCGTGGCGAAAGACTTCCTCGCTGACGCGGTGGCCCGTAACCTGGCCATCCCGCACACGATCCACGCCGACCGGGGCGGCTCAATGACCTCGAAACCGGTGTCCGAGATGATGATCGACCTCGGGATCGCCCGCTCACACTCCCGGCCCCGGACATCGAACGACAATCCCTTCTCGCCAGGCGCAGTTCAAGACCCTGAAATACGTGCCCGACTTCCCGGACCGGTTCGGCTCACTGGCCGACGCACGCGCGTTCTGCGACCGGTTCTTCCCCGCCTACAACCACGAACACCGTTCTCTGGGGTCTCCCGAGCTGTCGCGTGATGTTGCGTAGGGGCGACACGCGACCGCGTGTGCAACGCATCTGCGGGCCTGTGGTTCTCGTGGCTGGTAGTTGTTCATGTCTTCCAGCACGAGATCGGAGAGATGAGGGTGCGCGCGTTCCCGGTGAGGCTGCCGTCCGGTGTCAGGTACTGGACGGTCATCGACGAGGACCTGGCTGTGGTCGGTGAGGTGGATGCCTTCTTGCGGCAGGTCCGGTTCGGCCGTGATGGCTCGGAGTTGACCACGCGTTCGTATGCGGGTGGCGTCGCGTTGTACTTGCGGTGGTGCCGGCGCACTGGCCGGACCTGGCAGGCCGGTGTGGAGTACTTGGGGTTGTTCATCACCTGGCTGCGACATGCTCCGGCTGCGGTGTCCGGAGTGAACGCGGCTGCTGGGGAGGCTGGGGAAGTGCTGGCCGGCCCGGGGAGAGCTCCGGTGCGTGGTCCCCGGCGGATCAACGCGGTGCTCACGGCGGTGCGGGCGTTCATCACGCATGCTGTGACGACGGGGCAGGCGCCGGCCGGTTTGGTGGCGATGATTTATGAGCTTGCCGACGATCGTGATCTTCCCGCAGTGGCTCGTGGCGAGGATTGCCCGATGTCGTGGCGGATGCGGGCGCGGCACCGGTTGAGTGAGCCGGAGACTGCGGTGGACCGGGCCTCTGATGAGGAGATCGTCGCTTTGCTGGGTGGGTGCCGTTCGGCGAGGGACAGGCTGATGGTGTTGTTGATGGCCCGGGCTGGGCTGCGCCGCGGGGAGTTGTGCGGGTTGCGCCGCAGCGATGTTCATCTGCTGTTGGACTCGCGGGCGCTGGGCTGCGAGGTCGCGCGGGCGCATCTGCATGTGGTCCGCCGCGATAATCCCAATGGGGCGTGGGCGAAATCGCGGCGGCAGCGCACCGTGCCGCTGGACTTTCTGGTGGTGCAGGCTTTCGACGCCTATGAGTTCGAGCGTCTGGCCATCGCGCGGGCGGCCGAGTCCGATTTCGTGCTGGTCAATCTGTTCCGGGAGCCGATCGGCGCACCGATGCCACCGGACGCGGTCAACACCTTGGTCGCTGCGGCCGGGCAGCGAGCCGCGCTGCCACGCGCGGTGAGGCCGCATCAGCTGCGGCACGCTTTCGGCAGCAATCTGGCTGATGCTGGCGGCACGCTGGATGAGATCGCCGAGTTGCTGGGACATGCGTCGATGTCGTCTTCACAGGTCTACCTGCACCCGGATCCGGCCCGTTTGCGGGACGCCGTCGAGCGAGTACCTAGCCCCCGCGAGCTGACCGGAGCGGGTGGCCGGTGACCACCACAGCACTGGTAGTTGCACCCTCCTCTGCGGTCACGCTGAGAACCTCGCACGTGTTCGCCCCGACTCACGAACTCGACCAGCCCGCTGCCCGGCTTGCCGCGGTGATCGATCCGGGGTTTGTGGCCGAGGTGGGCTGGGATCCGGCCAGTTTGACGCTGTCTCCGCCGCCGGGTCATCGGTTGCTGATCCGCGTGGTCTGCCGGGTCGAGGGCTGTCTGGCCACTGCGACCGGTCGGGAGCGGGTCTGCTGGTCCTGCCGTCGCCGGCTCACCGAGCACGGACTGGGCGAGCTGGACATCGATCGGCTACCCACCCGACCGGCTCCGATGCGAGGTCCGGGCAGGTGCGTGGTCGCCGGCTGCGCCCGGGACTGGATCTCCTCCCGGCACGGGCTGTGCCGTGGCCACGCCGATCTGCGGTCCAGGTTGCGCCTGGGGTTGGCGGAGTTTCTCATCCATGGGTGTGTCGAGCCGTTGGCCCCGCTCGATCCGTGCGACGTCGTGGCCTGCCCGCGTCAGCGTCGCAACAACGACGGCGGAGTCTACTGCGAGGCTCATCAGATCCGGTTCCGGACAGCCCGAGATCATGACCCGGGCCTGGACGAAGCCCGCTGGCGTCGAGTCGAGCCACCGATCGCCCGGGGCGGTGAAGTCATCTTGCGGGGGCTCTCCCCGCGGCTGATCGCCCAGGTGCTGGTTGGTCTGCAGCAACGCTGCCGGGTCAACGCCGTCAAGACCAAAGAGTCCGACCTGCGGGCCCTGTGTGATGATCTGCGCCGCCAGCAAGTGGCCACGATCGCCGACTACGTCGTCGCCGACGACCGAGACCTGGGGTTTAAGGGCCTGGCGAACTGCCTGGCCGCCCACGCCCGTCGGGCACTGGCCACCCCGGAGAGCGAGGTCGGCAAGGACGAGTGGGACCTGGTGGTGTTCGGTCATCGGGGCACGGTGGACTTCACCAAGATCAGCCAGGTTTGGTTGCGGGAGACAGCGAAGCGGTGGGCGGCCGATGATCTACCCAAACGGCGGATCCGGGTGGACCGCATCACCAGCGGCGGGCTAGCCATCCGGCATCACGTCGGCGCCTTGGTGCGCCTGTCGCAATCGCTGCGGATGCGCACCGACCGCGGCGAGTGCCCCGCCGCCCTGGGTCGCGCGGATATGGAGGCGTTCCTGCACCGGCTGGCTTACCTGGAATCGTCCGGGCAGATCACCGGCGATGCTCGGATCAGGATCTGCCGTGAGGTTCGGCATCTCCTCGCCCAGATCCGTGCGATGGGGCTGACCCGGCCCGGCGCCGCGGCCGGTGGACTGGGCGAGGACTTCGCGATCCACCTCGCTGACGTCCCCGCCAAACCCGAGCCAGGCAAGGCCGGGCGTGACCTGCCACCAGAGATCATGCGACAGCTCTGCGCCCACCTCGACAAGCTGACCACCCCCGAGCTGCGCACCGCCGTCGAGTTGGCCATCGACACTGGCCGCCGCCCCGAAGAGATCGCCACCCTGGCATGGGACTGCCTGGCCCGCGACGCCGACGGCGCTGCCGTACTCGTCTACGACAACCACAAGGCCAACCGCGCGCAGCGGCGGCTGCCCATCAGCGAGAACACCACCAAGGCGATCCTCGTTCAACAACAACAGGTCCGAGCCCGGTTCCCCGGCACACCGATCGCCGAGCTGAAACTGCTGCCCACCGATCGCCGCAACCCCACCGGCCGCAGGGCGATCACCGCGTTCAGCTTCGGATTCGCCCACCGAACCTGGGTGGACCGGATACCGGAACTGCGCACCAGCGACGGGATCGAGTTCGACAAATCCAAGATCGTCCTCTACGCCTACCGACACACCTACGCCCAACGCCACGCCGATGCCGGAGTCGGAATCGACGTGCTGCGCGAGTTGATGGACCACCGCAAGCTCGACACCACCCAGGGCTACTACAACGTCGGGGAAAAGCGCCGCCGCGACGCTGTCGACAAAGTCTCCGCCCTGCAGTTCGACCGGCACGGCAACCGCATCTGGCGCCAAGCCCAGGCACTGCTGGACTCTGAGCACGCCCGCCGCAGTGTCGGCCAGGTCGCTGTCCCGTTCGGTGTCTGCGCTGAACCCTCTAACGTCAAAGCCGGTGGAACCGCCTGCCCCTACCGGTTCCGCTGCGCCGGCTGCGACCACTTCCGCACCGATATCTCCTACCTACCCGATCTGCAGACCTATCTCGATGACCTGCTGCGCAGCCGCGAACGAATCCTCGCTGCCACCACCACCGATATCGACGAGTGGGCCAAGTCCGAAGCCATGCCATCGGAGCAAGAGATCACCCGGATCCGGCGGCTGATCTCGCGGATCACCGGCGACCTCGACCAACTCACCGACGACGAACGCACCCAGATCGAGACGGCCGTCGCCGCCCTCCGCCGGCACCGCACCACGATGCTCGGCATGCCCCGCATCCGCCCCCATCTAACCGACCTCCACCCGGAGCACACCGCATGACCACCACGACCACCACGACCAACACCCCCACAACCCGCACCGCAGCGATGGCCGCCGGACGCCGCGCCGACACCGGACGCCGCCGGCAGCGCGTGCTCAAAGC
>DATAWX010000007.1:0-33233 GCA_036266995.1 Pseudonocardiaceae bacterium
GAGGGGGGACTCGAACCCCCAAACTCAGGATTTCCTTGGAGGGGCTACACGAAAGATGCGGCGCGAGTCGAGCTCTCACAGTGCCTGACCACGCCGGTGAGATCGGCGGGCCGGACCCGACTCGAATGCACTTCCGCACCATGGACACCCCGACACGGGACGGGTCGAGTACGGGTTGCCGCATGTTTTGACGTGGAGCTGCACTCCTCAGATTATCCGAGCAATCAGGTTTTAGAGACCTGTGCGGCTACCAATTTCGCCACTCCGGTAAGTCCTACTCGGTTTCATCCACGGAACGCGACGGGACAGTATCCCCCTTTTGTCTTCGGAAAGGCCATCACCTCCCGTATCTTCTTCTTGCCACACATCAGGGCGATGGCCCGATCGATCCCGAGTCCGACACCGGCGATAGGCGGCATTCCATAGCGCATCGACTCGAGGATGAAGCTGAAGCTACTTGCCCGCTCCCGGCGCGATACTGCGAGCAGTTCCAGAATCCGTTCCTGGGTCTTCAGGCGGTGGTTGATGATGGATCCGCTGGCCACCTCCTCCCCATTGATGACCAAGTCAAATGACGTCGAGGGCAGCGCCAACAGCTCACGGCGGGTCCGTGCGGCCGCGAACGCGCACTCGTCCCGGGGGGCGACAAACGGGTGGTTCGCAGCGATGAGACTGCCACCCTCCGGTGCCAGTTCGAAGAGCGGAAAGTCCACGACCCAGACCGGACAAAAGGTTGGGGGCCTATGCGGCATGCGCGCGACCGCGTCATATAACGCCGCGTGTAGTCGTCTGACCTGCGACGGTCGGACGGTCCAGACGGCCGCCAGCCCCGGCCGATACGTGGGCACCAGCTGGAGCTGCGCCACCGCTTGATCGGCGGGTAGCTCGAAAGGCATATACCGTGCCCGCGCGCCCGGGTCGAGGAAGCCGGCGAGGGCGGCTCCCCGCACGCCGGCGACGCGGCGGACCGAATCCCACCAGGGCACCTCGGGGTGCAGCCCATCGGGTAGGTGGGTGACGACGAGGGACAGTGGACTGCGCCGACCGTGCTCGAGCAGGCGCAGCGGGAGTTGCTCGACGGATACGTCCACCCGCAGGTCCGGCTTATCAGTGCCGTAGACCTGCAAGCACTCGGAGTAGGGAATGTGTGGGATCGAGCTGGGAAGTGCCACACCCAGGGCGTCGCAGGTGGCGCGCAGGCCACCCTCGATGAGTTCGATGACGTCGTCACGTTCAGCGAAGGCGATTTCCACCTGCAACTGAGTGAACTCCGGCTGCCGGTCGGCGCGCAGGTCCTCGTCCCGGAAGCAGCGGCAGAGCTGGTAGTAACGCTCTATGCCGCCGGCCATCACGAGCTGGCCGTACACCTGCGCAGACTGCGCCAGCGCGTACCGGACATTGTCGCCCCGCTGACTGACGACGCCGAACTCGTGCGCCCCGCTACCGGACGCATGGGCGAGCAGAGGGGTCTCAACCTGAAGGAAACCGTGGTCGTCGAGGTACCGGCACCACGTACGCAAGACCGTGTGCCTGGCACGCAGCACGGCCAGCATCTCCGGGTCACGGAACTCGAGATAGCGGTACTTCGCGCGCAATGCGGGCGACGCGTACCGTCGCGTCGCTGCCGTGAACGGCATTCCCTGGCTCTCGCTGATCACGGTAATCTGGGTGCACTTCAGGCGTGCGCCGCCGGTGTCTCCGTCTTCTTCCTCGTCGTGGTGGCCCTCGACGGTGACGACGTATTCGGGACGTAATTCCCGCAAGGCCGCCGTGACGTCACAGGACGCGGCGCGGCAGTCAACCTTGTGCAGACCGCTGCTGTTACGCAGTACGAATCCGCTGCGGTCGGGCAGCACCTCGTGCACCCAGCCGCGATCGACAACGAGCGATGCACGATCCATGCGCTGGTTCCCCGCCGGAAAACCAGCTGCGGGAACGGCAGCCGAGTCAATGCGGGATGCGGTCATCGCGTCACCATGACATCGCCCAGGACGAGCGTGTCGATGCGCGTCGCCAGAAAGGTCTTCACCGCATCGGCCGGCGAGCAGACTATCGGCTCGCTGTCGTTGAAGGACGTGTTCAGTACGAGCGGGACACCGGTCAGCTCCTCGAACTCCCGGAGCAGACGGTGGAAGCGTGGGTTCGACTCAGCCGTCACCACCTGCGCTCGGGCCGTGCCATCCCGGTGCACCACTGCAGGTACCTGGGCGATGCGCTCGGGCCGCACTGGTGGCGTGAAGGACATATACGCATAACTGTCGGACCCGCGCCCAAGGATGAGCCAGTCGGCCGCCCGCTCGGCGAGAACGCTGGGCGCGAAGGGTCGATAGACTTCCCGGTGCTTTACCTTCACATTCAGTATCTCGCGGATCTCGGGATTGCGGGGGTCGGCCAGCAGGGACCGGTTACCCAGCGCGCGGGGCCCGAACTCCATCCGGCCTTGGAACCAAGCGACGATCTTTCCCTCGGCGATCTGCCGGGCGGCCTCGCGTTCGATGCATGCCGGCCGGATCGCATCGAGCCCGTGTTGGCGCAGGCAGGCGTCCACTTGCTCGGCTGAGAAGGCCGGCCCGAGATAAGGGGAGCGGGTCGGGGAACCCGCCAGCTCGGCGCCCGGTTCGGCGTGCTCATCCGCGCACGCCAGCGCCGCCCCGATCGCGGTACCAGCATCGTGCGGTGCCGATGGGACGTATACCCGCTCGTACGGGCCCTCCTCCTTGACCACCCAGTTCGCCTGGCAGTTGAGTCCAACGCCACCTGCGATGCACAGTGCATCCGCTGGCCGGCAGTTGTGGATGTATCGAGCGAGCGACAGGAAAATCTCCTCGGTGACCATTTGCAGCGCCGCCGCGAGGCTCTGCTCGCGCTCGCCGAGCCACGTACCAGGCGATCCGAGCAGGCTCGTGAGACCGTCGAAGTCACGCCGTCGGAACTGCAGGAGGTCGGCATCGATCCCGAAGCCGCCGTCCCGGGACCAGACAAGTTTGTGGATAGCACTGCGCATCAAGTCCGGATCCCCATATGCTGCGAGACCCATAACTTTGCAGGCGTCGTACTCGGTGAAGCCGAGGAACCGGCTCAGCTTCTCCCACAGGAACCCTAGAGAGTCGGGGAAGAACACGCGCTGTAGCACCTCGAGTCGCCCTCGCTCGTACTGTCCGAGAAGGGCCGTGACGGCTTCCCCGATACCGTCGACTACGAGGATTCCGGCCCGATCAAAACCCGATGGGTAATAGGCGGACGCCGCGTGCGCGACGTGATGTGGAATCCACCGGAAGCGGTCGAGGAGGTCGACGCCGAGGCCAACCGAGAGGGCGTCCGGAACACGCTGTAGGTGATTGAGGAAGGTCTCCTCGCCGTCGGGGTGGCCCCAGTCTCCAGCGGTCGCGTAGGGGTCCGACTGGTATTCGAGGCGGCGCATCTGCGGATCGAAGGAGTAGGCGACCGCATCGAGATTGGATGGATGGACGTCAGCCCATTCTAGGCAGTACCTGATCGACGACCAGGGAAGCTCGTCGGGGTTGTCGATTCGAGCCTGCTTACCGTGTTTGCGCCGGTTGAAGCGCTCCTCCTCGGCTGCCGCCACAATCTGCCCGTTGACGATGAGCGCAGCCGACGACTCATGGTAGACGCTGTTGATGCCGAGGACGTGCATCCGGAGCCTCCTCTCCCATCGCCGTCAAAACGAGGCAGCGCAGCGAACCCCCGCTCTTCTTGAACTCCGACATCGGGCAGTGGATGACGTCGTACCCGCATTTTCCAAGCGCTGCGTGCAGCTCCGGAGTACACATGTCGACGAGCACCTTGTCGTCGATGACGAGATTGTTGCACGCGAAGTAACTGTTCGCATCCTCGGCGCTGACGCTGATTGCGCGGGGGATGACGCGGCGGATCGTCTGCGCGGACCGCGCGGTGAACGCCGGTTCGTAATAAACAACCGTGGCGTCATCAATGAAACCCAGCGCCATGGCGAGGTGAAAATAGTGATCGTCGACCGTTTCGAGGCGGCCGACGATTTCCAGGCCGGGTATCAGTCGCGCGAGGTGATCGACGGCCCGCTCATCGGACCGGTAGCCGTGCCCGACGAAGGCACGTCGATTGTGAAACACGAGGTCGCCCAGTCCTTCGAAAATCACATCCGTCGGCAGCGGGCAGATCTCGTAGCCGTGCTGCCGGAACCACCGCTCGAAATGCACCACCTCACCGGCGCGTTCCACGTGTCGGTGAGGTGCTGGGCACGAACCGGCCCCCCCACAGCAGCCCGGCATCCCCGGCAAAGGTCATATCCGGCAGCCCAGGTTGCGCCTCGACGATCGAGATGGTGTCCCCGAGGGATTCCAGGAGCTCGACAAGGTCGGTCCATTGGGTCTTGGCAAGGTCATGGTCAACCTTGTCGTTCACGTCCATCCAGGGGTTGATGCTGTATTCGATGTCGAAGTACGTCGGGGGGCACATCACGCGTTCCACGAAGACACCACCTCCGGCTCTGTGCAGTTGTTGCGGCGCCGCATCGCTGCTTTCATCGGAGCCGACAGGGCGGCCGCTGATCCGCCGGTGCCGAGCGCGATGTCTTGGCCGACGCGGTACACGGCCGCCTTCTCGTCGTAGAGCGCGTGGGCGGAGCTGCGCGCCACCGGTTGGACGCTCCCGGCGCGGAACAGGAGGCTGACGTCACCGGTCGCCCACCGGTTGACGTCGTCGATGTAGGCCTCGAGGCTCATCCGGAGTGGGTCGAACCAGCCGCCGTCGTAGACAAGGTTCGTCCACGCTTGGTCGACGAGAGCGGTGACGTCGTTCTGACGGCGGCTGGAGACCAGCCGCTCGATATCGCGGTGGGCCGCGACGAGGGCGGTCGCGCCTGGAGCCTCATACACGGCGCGGGTCTTCAGACCCACGTATCCGTCCTCGACGCAGTCACTGAAGCCGACGCCGAATGCGGCAGCGAGAGCGTCGACGTGCTCAAGGAGTGCCGGCAGCTGCATCGGTTCCCCGTCCACGGCCACTGGCCGCCCGGCGACGAAGCTCAGCTGGTGCACTGTGGGTGGCGGAGTGGGCATGTCCGGTGGACTGCAGCGCCGGAAGACCTCGGCGGGCGAGGGGACCGCTGGGTTGGTGAGCGGGCCGGCCTCTATGCTGCGGCCCCACAGGTTCTCGCTGACTGTGTAACCGTCGCGGTTGCGCATGTTCTGGCTGCCGAGCAGCGCCGCCACCGGGACGACGACTAGCTTGGGCGCGAGGGCCTGTATCGCCATCTCGAAGCGCAACTGGTCGTTACCAGCGAAGCCATGCACCACTCTGGTGGCGCTGACGGCGCGGGCGGTCGCGATCGTGGTTTCGGCGAGCAGTGGGCGCGACAGCGCAGCGGAAAGCAGGTAGCCACCCTGGTAGACCGCGTTCGCGAGGATCGCCCGCAGCAGGTAGGTGCGGCAGAAGCGGTCCCGCTCGTTGACGCGATGCACGCGCCACTCGCTGTCGACGTCGGGCCCGGACGCGCCACCGATGTCGACGACCAGCATGAGTGCGTCGCCGAGCGCCGGCCGGAGCAGGCTCAACGGCGTATGAAAGTCGTCGTACCATAAGAGGACTGTGTCGGTCGCCGGGCCATCGTTGTCGGTCGCCGGGCCATCGTTGCCTTCGCTCATGGGCGGGGGACCAGCTCAAGGCGGCGGCGCATAGCGTCCAGTGACGTGCCCGGCGTGGCTGGGATGCGGTTGACCGAGCAACCGAGCGCGGCCGCTGCGGCGGCGGTGTCGCCATCAGGGGGATCATCTGGCAGGGGTCGTCCCATCCCGCTGGCGCGCAGCCATGCTGCGTTGAAGAGCGTATCTACGTACCGGTCGCCGCCGTCGGGGATGATTCCGACGACTGCGTCGGCCGGTCCGAAGTGGGAAAGGATCCGGCGGATGCCCGAGACGACGAGGCCGCCGGTACCACCGATCATCCAGCCCTCCGTGACGCCAACCTCCTGCACGGCGCCGAACGCCTCTGAGTCTGAGATCTTCAGACCCACATCGACGACGGCCGGGTCGTAGATCGGCGGGACGAAGTCCAGCCCACCGCCTTGGATGAGGCAGCGACCGGGGACGCCCCCGAAGATGACTGAGCCCTCGGGCTCGACGCCGACGACCATGGTGCGTGGATCGCGTTCCTTAGCCCACCGCCCGACGCCGGCGATCGTGCCGCACGTGCCGACCGCTACGACGACGGCAGCAACGTCGTTGCCCAGGTCGGTCCAGATCTCCGGGCCCGTCGTGCGGTAGTGGATGTCCGGATTGCCGGGGTGCGAATACTGCCCCAGTGTGATCGCCGACTCAACCTCCTCGCTGATCCGGTTGGCCACCGCTATGCGCAGCTGCACAGTGTCCATGCCCACCGGCGTCTCGGGCAGAAAGACGATGCTTGCCCCGACGGTGCGTAGCCGCGCCCGTTTGGCCGAGGGCAGGTGTCGGTCACAGACCGCGACGACGCGGTAACCCTTCTCTTTCCCCAGGACAGCAAGCGCGATGGCCGTATTACCCGAGGAGCTCTCGACGATTGTCATCCCAGGTCTCAGCCGACCCCGATGCTCCTCGTACGACAACATGCCCAGCGCGGTGCGGTCCTTGACACTGCCGCCCGGGTTGAATTGCTCCATCTTGAGATACACCTGGGGACCACATACCGGGAACATCCGTAGCAGACGGACTAATGGTGTGCCGCCTATCAGTGACGAGGTGCCGCAATGGATGTTCATCGCCTAAGCCCCCAAGCCAGTCAGCAATGGTCCGCGGGACTCAACCGGTTAGCGCTTGCCGCGCCGAGCTGGACAGGAAGTTCGCACACGCCGCGCACAGCAAGACTCACTCGCCATTGCAACGCCTCTACCGGCCGGGCGAGCCGGATCTCTGGAAATCTGGCGAAGAGCCGGCCGATCGCGATCCGGCTCTCCAGCCGGCTCAGCGCCGCGCCCATGCAGTGGTGAATGCCATACCCGAAGGCGAGGTGGTCGGTGTCGGCACGGTCAATCAGGAATTGGTCCGGAACGTTGTGCTTCGCCTCGTCGCGGCCGCCGGAGGCGAGCAGCGTGAGTACCGGCTCGCCGGGCGCGATGACAACGTTACCGATCGGCACCGGATGGGTGGCGAACCGCCAGGTCGGCACCTTCACCGAGCCCTCGAACCGCAGCATCTCTTCGATCGCTGACGCCAGCAGGTCACGGTTCGCGGCCAGTTTGGCCCGCTGCTCGGGATGGGTGAGCAGGAGGAGGGCAGCGGTTGACATGAAGTAGGCGCTGCTCTCGTACCCGGCGAAAAAGAGCTGGTAGATCAGGAAGATCAGCTCGTGGTCATCGAGGCACTCATTGTTGCGCGCGGTGGCCAGATTGCTGATCAGATCGTCGCCGGGCCGATTCCGCTTGGTTCGGATGAGGGGTCTGAAATATCCGGCCATCTCATTCGACACCATCTTGAACGCCGCTGCGTCGTCCCCGCAGGTGCGGGCCAGCGTCCGGCCCCAGGAGCAGAACAGAGCGGAGTCGGAGTCCGGGATACCCATCAGGCGGCAGACCACACCGATCGCCAGCGGAAGGGTGTAGTCGGCCAGCAGGTCGGTCTCGCCCTGGCGCTCTAGCGCGTCGAGCAGTTGCTCGGTGAGGATCGTGACGGGTTCCTCCATTGTCGCCATCCGCCGAGCACTGAGGGCTCTGGACATCAGTCGCCGCAGCCGGGTGTGATCGGGCGGGTCCACGCTCAGCAGGTTCTTGCCGAACAGGACCACCCGCTCCTCAATGCGGCCGGCCGCGATGGCCTGCCGCACCTCCGCGGAAGTGTTCGCCGGATCGTTGCTCATGTGCTCGCTGCTGAGCACGGCTCGGATGTCGTCGTACCGGGTAACCAGCCAGGGCTGCAGACCTGGGCGGATCGTGATCCGTCTGATGCCGCCGTCGGCGCGCAAGAGCGCGTAGTCCGGATACGGGTCTGCTGCGCTGCTCGACCCAAACGGGACGGGAAGATCTGTCTGGCTATTCATCGCGTGCTTTAAACCGGGACCTCGACGGTGTGCGGGTTCGCGAGCTGCTCAATGACGTCCATAACAAGTCAACCAAATCCTCTCACGATTTTTTGGTCGGCTCGGGCCTCATATGGCGAGCCACACCTAACGCTCGTTCAGGCTGCGGGGATAGTCAAGGATGCAGTCCGAATGAACGGCCGTGCCGTTCGTTCGGACGACACGGCCGTCCCGTCGTATGGGTCTATACCCCTGCGCCGCCATCACGGAGGCTTCACAGCAGTGACCTAACAACGGCGTTGACGCCGTCTTCGCCAATCTGGTGGAGGGGACTAGTGACTGACACTGTGACGGGCAACGGGCAGCCGGCCGCGAACATGCGGCTCGGTACCAACCCTGGGGCGCGGGTCGAGGTGACCGATGACGCCGTGCTCGTTCGCGACGGCGACCACGTCACCAAGTTGCGGGGCGGTCGGCTCCCGACGTTCACCCAGGCATTGCTGACAGCTCTGTCGGATGGCCCGACCACCTTGAACATCGGGGCCGGCGTCGATCGAGCTTCGCTGCTGGCATTGGACTCAGTGCTTGCCCAACTCGTTGAGGCTGGCCTGCTCGAACGGGGTGACGCAGCCGACGACATCACCAACGCGTCGGCCGCAGCGATCGGGATGTGGCTGCGAGTGTCTCGCACCGTGCCGCTACCCACCATTGCCCAGCGGCTCGACACGGCGTGCTGCACTGTGCTCGGCACCGGCAGCCTCGCCGAGCGGATCGCCGCGGAGTTGACTGCCGCCGGGACACCGACCGTGCCAGTGTCGAGCGCGGACAACGTACCCAACACCGACGACCCGGTACGGGACGTCGTCGTGGTAGTGGGCGACACGGACAAGGACCCATTGCTGCATCGATGGAACCAGCTTGCGTTGGCCTCGGGCCGCACGTGGCTGCCTGCGCTGCCCTTCGACGGTCGCCGGGCTGTGGTGGGGCCGTGGACCAGACCAGGCAGATCCGCCTGCTTTACCTGTTACCAACTGCGCAGAGCCGCGGCCTTCCCGGACCGGGCCATCACCGATGATCTGGTGGCCGCGCGGCCGGTCCGCACCGGAGGTGACCGAGCGGCCCTGGTCCCTGGCGTAGCGCTGGTGCAGACCGGCCTTGTGGTCGAACGGGTGGTGGAGTGGATCACCCTGTCCGAGACCAACGCTGGCCTCGCAGTGCCGGGCAGCCTGGACACCGTCGAAGTGACCAGCAACGGCATGCAACTGTGCAACCATCGCTTGTTTCGGGTGCCACGTTGCCCGACCTGCTCCCCCGCACGTGATACCGGCTACCCGATGATCTGGTTCCACCCGAACGAGGAGTCGAGGTGACCGCACCCGTCGCACAGAGCCGGCGGTGGCTGGGCGTACCGGTGGGAGAAGGTCCACCCTGGACCGACCTCGCGGTGGCGGACCAGTTGTTCGGCCAGTTCCGTTCCGACCTGGTCGGCATCGTCACCGGGGTGAACCAGCACCTTCGGGACGTCGACGATGTCCGGGCCTTCTCGGTGGGGGCGTCGATGTGCGAGACCACGCACCTCCTCGGGAAGCGTTGCACCGCGACCAACGGCGGTGGGGCGTTGCGCGAACGGGCCGCTGTGGTCGCCGCGATCGCGGAAACCGTCGAACGGTACAGCGCCGCCTACCGCCCAGAGGACGCCGTCATCCAGGCCAGTTGGCGGGAGCTGGCCGCGCGCGGGGACAATGCGGTGTCACCTCGCCAACTGCGCCTGTTCACCGATGCGCAGCTCACCGAACCGGGCTTCCCCTTCGTGGGCTTCACCGACAACCTCCCGATCAGCTGGGTCTCGGGCATCGATCTCGCCTCGGGTGAGCGCACCTGGCTGCCAGCGAGCCTGATCTTTTTGAGCGCACAGTCCCCGGAGCCAGCGGGTCCCATCGGCTACGGCACGAGCAATGGGCTGGCCGCCGGTTGTACGTGGGACGAGGCAGCGCTGTCCGGACTACTCGAACTCGTCGAACGCGACGGGTTCTGCACCGCCTGGCACAACGGGTTGAGCATGCCCCAGATCGATCCCGCCAGCGATCCGGAGGTGTCGGCATTCTTTGACCGGCACGTCCGACCCACGGGGCTGCCGGTGACGCTGGTCGATCTCAGCAGCTTCTCCCAGGTCCCCGCGGTACTGGCGGTCGTGCGCAACGAGCACAACGACATCGCCCCGATCGGACTCGGTGCTGCGGCCGCTGGAGACCCCAAGCGGGCGATTGTCAAGGCGGTGATTGAGGCGTTCCAGACCAGGGCGTGGATGCGGGCCGAGCAACGCGCCGGTACGACCTTGCCGCCGGACACCGACTTCACCGCCACGATCCGTTCCTTTGATGACCACGTCCGGCTCTACTCGGGACCGGGACTGATCGAGCACACCAGGTTCCTCGACGCCGACAGCGACCGGATCGCCGTCGGCGACATGCCCGCGGTGCCAGGTGGCCGGCCTAGACAGGTGCTGCTCGGGGTGTTGGACCGCCTTGCCGGGCAAGGGATCGAGGTGTACCTGGCCGATGCGACGAGCCCAGACGTCCGGGCGGCGGGCGCGGTGGTCGCCCGGGCATTCGCGCCAGCCCTGGTGCCGTTGGACTCCTGGTACCGCGCCCGACCTCTAGGGGTGCCCCGGCTGCGGCAGCGCCCGGCCGAGCTCGGGCTGCTGCCCCGGCCGCTGCGTGACGAGGAACTCACCGTCTATCCGCATCCCTTCCCCTGATCCGGAGCCGCCAATGTCCGCGCCTGCCGAACCGCACAGCGGCAACCTGTTCGACACCGTCTACGGTGGCAACGTGCCGGCCTACGACGATCCTGCCGAGTGCTTCTTCGAAGCGTCCAAACTGCACACTCGCGTGCTCAACCGCGATCTGCCCGGAGCGCTGGCGCTGCAAAAGTCGGCGCAGCTTCGGCTGTTCACTCAGCGAGGGGGACGGCCCAACCACAGCCGCGAGCTCATCGGGCTTCCCGAACCCGCACCGCTGCATGCGGAGCTAGCCGACGTGCTGGCGACCCGGCGCAGTGCCGACGGATTCGGCTCCGGCGAGCTGCCGATGGATGTGCTCGCGGGGTTGCTCGTGCACTCCTTTGGCACCACCGACGTCGGTGGTCGTCCGCGACGACCAACCCCCTCGGGTGGCGCGCTGTATCCGATCGACCTGTTCGTGGTGGCCGAACGGGTCCAGGGCCTGGCCAGCGGGATGTACCACTACGACCCATATCGCAATGGGCTGACACCAGCGCGGGGGATTGACTTCGAAGAGTTGTGCCAAGCGACCTTCCACCCGGAGCTGGCGCGCGACTGCGCTGCGATGATCGTGCTGGGTGCCACGTTCTGGCGGTCAAGATTCAAGTACGGCCAGCGCGGACTGAGGTTCTGTCTGATGGATGCCGGCCACCTGATGCAGAGCCTGCTGCTGCTGGGCGCCGGCTACTCGCTCGCGGTGCGGCCCATCGGCGGGTTCATCGACAACGAGGTCGCCTCGGGGATGGACTTCGATGGGGTGAACGAGGCGCCGCTGTACCTGATGCTGGTCGGGCCGATGGACACTGCGTGAAGGACACTTGATGATCGTGCCGGCTGCCGCAGCGGTGCTGGTCCTCGTGGAACTTCACCTCGCGGTGCCCTCGGTCGTGTGGCGGTTGCGGCAGTTCGGTATGGACCGGGTCTACGACGGGCTGACGATGCTCGTCGCTGCCCTCGCCGCCGTACCCGCGCTGGCCACCGGTTGGCCGACCGGACTCGTGGTGGGGCGATGGGACCCGCTAGTGGCCGTGGCAGCAACGGTAGCCGGCTGGGTGTTGCCGCTGGCTGCCGGTCGGCTGACCGGGCGTAGTGGGAGCCGGCCGAGCAGCTCCGACCCACCGCCTCCGGCGGTGCGGATTGTCAGTGTCGCCACCGCAGAGGAGATCTTGTGGCGAGTGCTCGCCCCGGCCGCCGGGCAGGCCGTCGGCTGGCACCCGGCGGTGGCCATAGCCGCTGCCCTGTGCGGGTTCCTCCTCGTGCACGTGGGGCACTTCGGGTTCCGGCGGCTGCCTTACCTCGCGGTCGCGGGGCTGCTGTTCACCGGTTGCGCACTGACCGGCGGACTCCTCGCCGCCGCTGCCGCACACGCGGCACATAACCTATTTATCCTCCGGGGCGGAGCCGCTGCCCGGCGGCACCCCAATCAGGTGTGGAGTGCACGACCCACCCCATAGCAGTCGTGCATTGCACCGTTGCGCTGCACCGGAACCAGGCCCCCGGTGGCGATCGCGGTGGCCACCGCCGAGGCCCGGTCGGTGACTTCGAGTTTGGCGAAGATGCGTCGCAGATGGGTCTTGATCGTGGCCTCGGACAGGAAGAATGCCTTGGCGATCTCGGCGTTGGTCCGGCCGCCGGCCACGAGTTGCAGCACCTGAAGCTCACGGGCCGACAGATCACAGCGACCGCGCGGATGATGGATCTCGGACAGCAGCAACGGCAGCAGCGGCGCTGAGACCGGGGTCGAGCCGGCCGCCACCTGATGGACAGCGACGACAATCTCCTCGACCGGTGAGGTCTTGACCAGGAAGCCTTTGGCACCGGCCTTCACCGCCTCCACCAGCCGGGTGGTCTGGTCAGAGACAATTAACACGGCGATACGGATCCAGCGCTGCACGAGCGTGGCGATTAGCTCGACGCCGTTGTCCTCGCCGAGATCGAGGTCAAGGAGCACAACGTCAGGACAGGTGAGGGCAGCTTCCCGAAGCGCACCGCCGGCATCGTGGGCGATGCCGACCACCGAGGTGCCCTTGTGCCTGGTGAGCACGGCTCGGAATCCTTCGGCGACGACCGGACAGCGATCGATCACCACCACGCGCAGATTCCCCCCCACCACGCATCTCCCAACGGCCAGCGATCCGTACCCTTACTGTAATCGACTCATGGCCCTTGGTGAGACCTCGCGGAGGGTGAAAATCGCTGTGAGCACGTGACGCAACGTATTTGCGCCTTTGGCCATCTGGGTCGTTCGCCCGGTGTTGTAGTGAGGTCAAGTGGATGGTCCGGGACATCCTCGCAACATCCGCAGGGAACGGGCCACGACACGCCTGTGTCGTGGCCCGTTGTCCCAGTGCTGTATCCCGTCCCGGGTCTGACGCAGGATCCCGTCCACGTCGAAAACCCACTCTCCGGTCCCGCGCATGACGACAGGAGTTCACAGGTTACCGCAAACGCGGCATGAACGACCCGTGCTCTCCGGGGCCAGCGTCGGCATTGCCCGAAGGTCAATCACATCTTTGTTGACGAAGAGACGCGGTGTCAGCTCGTCACGCTCTAACCCTCAGATGAAGTCGTGCAGCGTGCGGCCGTTGGCTCGAAGTAGCCCTCCTGCGAGCCGTGGGATGAGACCTCGACGATATCCAGGTTCGTGAGCTGTTCGACGATCTCCACGATCGGTTTCCTTCCTCTTGAGTGCCTCGATCGGCTCGGATGTCCATGCAATATGCCGAGCCATAGTCGACGTTCCTGCAGGCTGCTAGTGCAGTCAAGGATGCACCGAGGATGAAAGCCCTGTCGATCGAACGATCCACACGGCCCTCGAGCGGAGGGGTCTGCCTGAAAACCGGCACGACAAGTGAGACCAACAAACGGTTGCTTGATAACTCAACGCAATAGGATGTCTGACAAGATCAGATCAGCCACCACGTCAACGTCAGCGCCAGCACCATCATCGCTACTGTGAGTAGTAGCACCCTAGCCAGCATGCGCGTCGAGTTCGACTCACCGGGCCGCACACCGAGGTCACCGACGGGGTCCGCGGTCAGAGCACTGTTGCCTGCGGACCGCAGCCGGGGAAAGCCGTTGTCCTCGCGGCCAGCCGCGGGGGTGAGGTGCTGGGTCATGACACAGACGCTACGGAGCAACTGGTTACCGCAAGCCCTGAGCTGGGTTAGCCGCAGGTAAAAACTCGGCCCCTCGACGCCACCGGGTGCGCGGGCAGCTCATGATCGCCGATCTGAGCACGTTCACCTGTTTTCGGCGATCATGAACGGCTGGCTCAGCGCACATCCTGGTCCTCGGGTACGGGCGAAAGGACCGTCCAACCAGAGAACATCATCATGAATGACGACCCCGATCAGTGATCACGCGGTGCTCGTCGCCAGCATGGCGGGCTGGGCGACGAGGCGAAGCTGGCCACGATACCGGTCGTTGAGCAAGGCGATGACCAGCCCGGCGGGCGAGGTAACCAAGCGGACTAGGAAGTATCTCCTAGCGCTCATCGTCCCTGTCCTCGTGGCGAGCTCGCAGACCAACTGCACCGCTCGGAGCGTCACAACGCTCAGTACTGACTCCTCAGCTTCCGCAAGGCAGGCACTCGCCCTGGTCAACCAGCAGCGCGCCGAAGCCGGCTGCTCCTCATTGTGGCTCATTGCGAAACTGCAGACTCCAGCCGACCGACAAAGCCGGGACCAGGCCGCGGGTGACAGACTCGGTCACAATGGGGCTAACGGCAGCACCGTCAACGGACGGCTCAGCGGATTGGGCTATTCACGATGGGCTGAGAACGTCGCCCAGTTCCAGAGTGCCCAAGCAGCGGTGCATTTCTGGTCGACCAGTCCGGGACACCGCGCCACCATGCGCAATTGCGCGTTCAGAGAGACTGGCTTGGCGGTGGCTCGGAGTAGTTCTGGCAAGTTTTATTGGACGCAGACCTTCGGCGGCTGAGCCTGGATGCACCAGTCGGTGGTGGCGCCCACGCTGGCCTGCAAGGAAGTCCGCACCCGGCGCTTGCCGCGCCGTCTTTCGGCTTGCGGTGGTGGTCCTTACCCTGTGGATGTGGCCACCACCTGGCCGCTGACCGGGCGGGCCGAGGAGCTGAGCCTGATCAGCGGGCTGACCCGTCGTCGGGATGGATCGGCCGGCGTGGTGCTGGCGGGGCCGGCCGGGGTTGGTAAGACCCGGTTGGCCCGGGAGGCGCTGGCGGCGGCGCAGCAGCGTGGCACGGTGACCCGGTGGGCGGTGGCCACGGCCTCGGCCCGGGCGCTGCCGCTGGGTGCTTTCGCGGCGACGCTGGGAGTTGTCGGCCCGGATCCGGCGCGATTGGTGCGCCAGGCCGGTGCTGCGTTGCTGGCCGGCGCCGGGAAGGCCGGGGTGATCGTTGGGGTCGACGACGCCCACCTGCTGGATGAGTTGTCCGCCGTGTTGATTCACCAGTTGGCGCTGCGCCGGGCGGCCATGCTGGTGCTGACATTGCGCACCGGGGAACCGGCGCCCGATGCGGTGACGGCGCTGTGGAAAGACGGCCACCTGACCCGGCTGGAACTACAGCCGCTGTCGGCGGTGGAGATCGCCACCTTGGTGGAGGCGAGGCTGGGCGGTCCGGTGGATGTCGCCGCGGCCCGCCGGCTGTTCACCATCACCCAGGGAAATGCGCTGTACCTGCGGCAACTGGTCGACGGCGAGCTGGAAGCCGGCCGCTTGCATCAGGTCGCCGGCGTGTGGCTGTGGTCGGGGCGACTTGAGCTGTCGCCGGGGCTGGTGGAGCTGATATCGGCCCGGATCGGCCGATTGCCCGACGCGCTGAATGAGGTGGTGGAGGTGCTGGCCTTCGGTGAGCCACTGGGCGTGCCACTGCTGGTGGGGCTGACCGATGCGGCGGCGGTGGAACAGGCCGAGGCGCGGGGGCTGGTCGAGGTATACCCCGATGGGCGCAGGTTGCAGGCCCGGCTGGCCCACCCGCTGTACGGGGAGGTACAGCGGGCACAGATGGGCAAGCTGCGCGCTCGGCGGCTGTGCGGTCGGATCGCGGGCGCCCTGGCCGATACCGGCGGCGAGCGGGCCGGCGGCACCCTGCGCCGTGCCTTGTTGACAATGGACTCCGATCTGCAACCCGATCCGGTATTGCTCACCGATGCCACCCGCCGCGCCACTGAGCTCGGCGACCTAGCGCTGGCTGAACGTCTCGCGCGGGCCGCGATGGCCGCCGGTGGCGGTTTTGAGCCGCGCCTGCTGCTGGGCAATGCGCTGCATTGGGCGGGAGCGGGCCGCGGGGCCGAAGCCGACGCCGAACTGGCCGCGCTGGGCATCCTGGCCCGCACCGACGCGCAGCGAGCCCAGGCCGCGATCCCCCGGATGGCTGCGTTGGCCTATTCGCTAGGCCGTCCCGACGAGGCCGAGACCATGCTCAACGCGGTGGCGAGCACCATCTCCGATGACGCCGCCGCCCTGGAACTGGCCGCGATCCGCACGGTGCTCGACGTGTTTCTCGGCCGGACCATCCAGGCGGCTGAGGCGGCTGCGGGGGTGCTCGCCCACCCGCAGCGCACCCCGACCGCGACGCAGCTGGCGAGTTGGGGTCTTGCCGCAGCAGGCGCAGCGTTGGGTCGCCTCGACGGGCTTGCCAAGCGAGTGCGGTGGGTCGACGCCCGCGCCGACTCGTTCGAGACCGGTTTGCACCAAGCGGCCATCATCGGGTCGTCCTGGGTCCGGGGGCTGCTCCTGGCAGGCCTGCTGGACCAAGCCGACCCCGTCGCGCAACGGTATCGCGAGCACTGCCAGGACACCCCCGGGCCTGGGGAGATAACCACCAGCGCCATGTGCGGGCAGGTGGCGAAGTCGCGTGGGCAGGTCAAGACCGCGGCGCGGTGGTTCCGGCAGTCCCTTGCCTGCACTGCGGATATCGGCACTATGGCGTTCACGCTGCTCGTGGACCTTCCTGGGGTGCTGGGGATGGCCGGTGACGCGACCTCCGCACGCCAAGCTTTTGCCGAGATGACCCCCTTTGCGCAGCATCGGGGATGGGTCTACCTGAAACCGGAAATACTGCTCGCCGGGGCCTGGGTGGCCGCCGCCGAGGGCTCGGTCGGTGAGGCCGTCGCGCAGACCCACCGAGCCGCTGAGCTGGCCGCGGCCCAGGATCAACCCGCCGTGGAGGTGTTCGCGCTGCACACCGCGGTCTGCTTCGGGGACCGCACGGTGGCCGACCGGCTCGCCGAGCTGGCCACCCGGGTCGACGGGCCCCGCGCCCCTGCCGCGGCCGCGCACGCCGCCGCCCTGGCCGCCGACGACGGTGCGGCGCTGCACGCCGCCTCGGTTCAACTCGAGAAGATGGGCGCCCTGCTGCTGGCCGCCGACGCCGCCGCCCAGGCCGCCGCCGGCTATGCGCGGCGCGACCTTCGGGGTTCCGCGCAAGCCGCCACTACCCGCGCCCATCAGCTGGCGCAGGCCTGTGAAGGCGCCCGCACCCCCGCACTGGCCGCGCTGACCACTCCGTTGCCGCTGACCCAGCGGGAGCGGGAAATCGTCACGCTCGCCGCCAGCGGCCTGTCCAACCGTCAGATCGCCGACCGGCTCGTCGTGTCGGTCCGTACCGTGGAAGGCCACCTCTACCGTGCCTGCGCCAAACTCGGCGCCTCCGACCGCGCCGAACTCGCCGCCCTGCTCCGCGGCGACTAACCCCGCGTACGTACCGGCCCCCGCCCGAGCCGAGTAGCCGACTACTCGCATCACCGCCGCCAGCCGCGCGCACACTCAGATCCAGGTCGAAGTCCAGCGTGCGCCGAGTGTCGGAGGAGGGATTCTCATGATCCCTTACCAGCGAAAGCGTAGCCGTGCGCGCCGGGGGAACGGCTACGTCCTGCTGGACAGCACCGGGGCCAAGCGCCTCGGCGTGCGGCGGACGAGCGGTCTGCACCGCATCGGGCGACGCGACCTCGCTGACCGGCTGGCCGCCCAGCAGGACCATTCACATGTCGTCGGGTTCTATGAGATAGAAGCGTTCCTCGTGGACTCCGTGCGGGATTTCCTCGCGCCGGGACTGCACGCCGGCGCTGCTGCCATCGTGGTTGCCACCGCGTCGCACCGGGAGAGGTTCGATCGCGCGCTCGTGGCAGCGGGCATCGATCTACCTGCGGCCTACCTGCGGCCCAGCGATGCGGCCGGTACATCGCACTCGACGCCTCCGACGCGATGTCGAGATTCACGGTGGAGTCCATGCCCGACGGGGCGCGCTTTGAAGCCGCCATTCGCTACCGACGCGAGCACCGAGCAATTTCGCAAGATCTGTGAGCAGCACTCGAGAGTGATCCCGGTACCCGGAGCGCCTGCTCCGGCTCTCACCGAACAAGGAGAACGGCGATGACCAGTGACACGTCGACGGGCGTAGAAGAACATATCGTGGTGGCCGTACCCTCGCCTGAGGTTTTTGCTGCGGTGGCCGATGTACGCCGGATGGCCCGGTGGAGCCCGGAATGTTTCGCGGTATGGGTGTGGCGCAGGGACAATGGCATACCGGCTAGGTTCATAGGGTGGAACAGGAGCGGGCCGTTCCTCTGGTTCAGCACGTGCCAGATGCGGGTGGCGGATCCGGGTGTGGAGTTTGCGTTCGATGTGACCACATTCGGGTTGCCGGTGGCTCGTTGGGGGTACCGGTTCTCGCCTACCGAAGGTGGCACCGAGGTCACCGAGTACTGGTTCGACAAACGTAATGTCGGGTCCACGGTGCTAGGCCGGATCTTCACCGGCAAGTCTGCGACCATCCGCCCGGAGGTCAACCGGGACGGTATGCGGCAAACCTTGCGCCGCCTGAAGTCCGAGCTGGAATCGGGACGCAAGGGCTGACAGGTGACCGCCATCATGACCCCGACCAGCGGTAAGGAAAACTGCGATGAGGGATGAGGTCGTGGCAGCGGGTGTCGACGGTTGCCCAGCCGACGATCCGAGCTCTCGGCGGCGGCGCGCGGAGGCTATCCGACGCTTGCCAGGGGCCTACTCGCTGGCCTTGCGCCTGCGCGACGCCGGCCTAGCCGACGAGCTCATCGCTGAGTGTCTGGCCATGCAGCGGGAATCGCTGGACCCACTGTTGCAGGTCGCCGAGGCGAAGCTGGCCGCGATATTGGGCAGCGAACAGGGATGAGATCTACCGGCTGACGGTGGTGGTCCCTACCCTGGGAAAGTGGCCGCCACCTGGCCGCTGACCGGGCGGGCCGAGGAGCTGAGCCTGATCAGCGGGCTGACCCGCGGTCGGGAAGGCCCGACCGGGGTGGTGCTGGCTGGGGCGGCCGGGGTGGGCAAGACCCGGCTGGCCCGGGAGGCGCTGGCCGCGGCCCAGCAGCGTGGTGTAGTAACCCGGTGGGCGGTGGCCACCGCCTCGGCGCGGGCACTGCCGTTGGGTGCGTTCGCCGCGACAGTGGGTGTTGTCGGTCCCGATCCAGCCCGGCTGGTACGTCAGGCCAGCGACGCGTTGCTCGCGGGCGGCGCGCGGGCCGGCGTGATCGTCGGAGTGGACGATGGTCACCTGCTCGATGAGCTGTCCGCGGTGTTAGTCCACCAGTTGGTGCTGCGGCAGGCCGCGACGGTGGTGCTCACTCTGCGCACCGGCGAAACCGCACCGGATGCGATCACCGCGCTGTGGAAAGACGGGCACCTGAGCCGGCTGGAACTGCAACCGCTGTCGGCCGACGAAACCGCCACCTTGGTGGAGGCCAGGCTGGTCGGGCCGGTGGACTCCGCCGCGGCACGACGGCTGTGGTCTATGACCCGGGGCAACGCGCTGTACTTGCGGCAGCTCGTCGAGGGCGAGCTGGAGTCACATAGGTTGCATCAGGTCGCCGGGTTGTGGTGGTGGTCGGGGCGGCCGGAGCTGTCACCAGGGCTGGTGGAGCTGGTGTCGGCCCGGATCGGGCAGCTGCCCGACGCGCAGCGAGACGTCATGGAAGTGCTGGCCTTTGGAGAGCCGCTGGGCGTAACGCTGCTGGCGAAGCTGACCGATGCGGTGGCAGTGGAGCAGGCCGAGTCGCGGGGGCTGGTGGAAGTGCACCCGGACGGGCGGCGGTTGCAGGCCCGGCTGGCCCACCCGCGCTGTGGTGAGGTGCAGCGCGCGCAGCTAGGCACGCTGCATGCGCGGCGATTGCGTGGTCGGATCGCAGCCGCGCTGGCTGCCACCGGCGCCCGGCGGGCCGATGACACCCTGCGCCGGGCTTTGCTGGTGCTGGAATCCGACTTGCCCGCGAATCCCGTATTGCTCACCGCAGCTGCCCGCCGGGCCACCGAACTGGGGGCTCTCGCGCTGGCCGTCCGGATCGCGACGGCCGCGGTTGCCGCCGGCGGTGGTTTCGAGCCGCGGCTATTGATGGGTAATGCTCTTACCTGGTCTGGCGGGGCGGCCGAAGCCGAGACCGAGCTAGCGGAGCTGGCTACGCTGGCTCGCAGCGACGCCGAGCGAGTCCAGGCGGTGATCCCGCGGGTGTTCGCGTTGGCCTGGGGACTGGCCCGCCCCGCGCAGGCCGAGGCCGTGCTCGACGATGTCGGGAGCACCGTCTCCGATGAGGTCGCCACAACGGAGCTGACGGGTATCCGCTCGATACTTGACGCCTCGCTCGGCCGGTCGGTACAGGCCGCCCATACGGCAGCTGGGGTGCTCGCCGATCCGCGTTGCTCCCAGGCCGCCGAGGAGTTGGCAACGTGGGGTCTCGCCGCGAGCTGCGGGGGGCTGGGCCGGCTTGACGGGCTTGCCGAAAGAGTGCGACGAATCGATGCGCGCGCCGAGGCGTTCGAGACTGGGCTGCTCCAGGCGGCCGCCATCGGATCGTCATGGGTGCGGGGTCTACTCCTCGCCGGCCTGATCGACCAAGCCGAGCAGGCCGAGCAGCGGTACCGCGAGCGCTGCCAGGACACCCCCGGACCCGGCGAGTTGATCACCAGCACCATGTGCGGGGCGGTGGCCCAGGCCCGGGGACTAGTCAGGACCGCAGCCCGCTGGTTCCGGCAGGTCCTCGCGGGAAATGGCAACTGGTCGTTTTCGCTGCTCACGGATCTCCCAGGGGTGCTTGGGATGGCCGGGAAGGCGAGTTTGGCCCGCCAAGCCCTCGCGGAGATGACGGCCGCGCGCAATCCGGCGCACGCCTTCCTTGATCCTGAGCTGTTACTCGCCAGGGGATGGGCGGCCGCCGCTGAGGGCGCGGTCAGCCAGGCCACTGCGCTCGCCCGGCAGGCTGCCGAGCTGGCCGCGTCGCAACACCAACCGGCTGCGGAGGTGCTGGCGCTGCACACCGCGGTCTGCTTCGGTGACCGCACCGTAGCCGACCGGCTCGCCGAACTGGCCACCCAGGGTCGACGGCCCCCGCGCCCCGGCCGCAGCAGCGCACGCCGCCGGCCTGGCCGCCGACGACGGTGCGGCACTGCACGCCGCCTCGGTTCAACTTGAGAAGATGGGCGCCCTGCTACTGGCCGCCGACGCCGCCGCTCACGCCGCCTCCGCGCACGGCCGCCATCAGCAGCGAGGCTCCGCCCAAGCCGCTGCCACCCGTGCCCACCAGCTCGCCGAGGCCAGTGAGGGCGCCCGCACCCCCGCGCTGGCCGCCGTCGCCGCGCCGCTGCCGCTGACCAGCCGGGAACGGGAGATCGTCGCCCTGGCCGCCGGCGGGCTGTCCAACCGCCAGATCGCCGACCGGCTCATCGTCTCGGTCCGCACCGTCGAAGGGCACCTCTATCGCGCCTGCGGCAAGCTCGGCGCCACCGACCGGACCGAACTCGCCGCCCTCCTACACAGCGATTGAGGATCCTTGGGCTAGCGACGGTTCAGATGTAGCCGCGGAGGTGTTCGGCGGTGGCCACTGCCTCGACCGCCGTGGCGAACGCGGCGAGTCGCAGCGAGACCTTGTCACGGTCGGCTCGTTCGTGTACCCGTCGCCACGCAGTCGACATGGTCTTGCGAAGCTCGTCGTTGACCCGCGATTCGTCCCACCGGAACTGTTGGAGGTTCTGGGTCCACTCGAAGTAGGACACGGTCACCCCGCCCGCATTGGCGAGGATGTCGGGGATCACGGTGATTCCGCGGTCAGCGAGGACCTGATCAGCGCCGAAGCTGACCGGGTGGTTGGCGGCCTCGAGAAGCACCGGGGCGCGCACCGCGTTGGCGTTGGTCTGGTTCACGACGCGGCTCAGCGCCGCTGGCACGAGCACATCGACGTCCAGTTCGAGCAGTTCGGCGTTGCTGATCGGTTCGGTGCCGGGGCTGCCCGCCACCGTGCCGGCGTGCCGGGCGTGCTCCTGTACCGCGAGGATGCTCAGGCCGCGCTCGTCGTGCACCCCGCCGCCGACATCGGAGACAGCGACGACCTTGCAGCCCAGGCCGCCCACCAGCCGCGCGAACCAGGAGCCGACATTGCCGAACCCTTGGACGGCGATCCTCGCTCCGTCGAGCTCGAGCTCAAGGCTTCGCGCTGCCTCGGCCAGGCAGTACACCAGCCCACGCCCGGTGGCAGCGGCCCGCCCCAGAGAGCCACCGAGCTCAATGGGCTTTCCCGTCACGATCGCCGGGGAGTAGCCGTGCCGGACGGAGTACGCATCCATGATCCAGGCCATTGTCTGGGCATCGGTGTTGATATCTGGCGCGGGGATATCGCGTTTCTCCCCGATGATGTGGTCGATCATCCGCAGGTAGCCGCGGGTCAGCTTTTGCAGCTCGACCCTGCTCATCGTCAGCGGATCACAGATGATGCCGCCTTTGGCGCCACCGAACGGGACATCGACCACCGCAGTCTTCCAGGTCATCAGTGCGGCCAAGGCCCGAACCTCGTCGAGATCCGCCGTGGGGTGGTAGCGGAGACCGCCTTTGAAGGGGCCTCGGGCGCCGTTGTGCTGGACCCGATAGCCGACAAACACTCGACCCGAATCGTCGTCCATCCGGATGGGAATCTGCACCCGTAACTCGCGGTAGGAACTCCCCAAAACCGCCCGCATGTCATCGCCGAGATGCACATGATCCGCCGCTTGAGCAAAAAAGCGGTTCACTGCCTGGAACGGGCTCAACTCGGTGGCCTCGCGCTCCGCACCCGCGCCGGTGTGGCACTCGGGCTCCAGCCGAACCTCCTCGATCACGCGCCGATCCTCCCTCGCCGCCACGACCGGCGACCAGCCTCCGATCTTAGATGCATTTGATCATGTGGAGCATACGCGACGCACCTGTTTCGAGTAGTCGATTACTCGCATCGCCGCGCCGCGCCACTCGTACCTTTGTGGTCGGTAGCCGTGGGCGCCAGGGACCGACCTCAGCTCCGACGCCGAAGCTCAGATCGGACTGGAGACGACACAATGGCGAAGCAACGCGCATGGCGCCTCATCGCATTGATGATCAGCTGCACAGGCCTGACCGCGTCCGTGCTGGCCTGCTCCCCGGCGCAGGCTGATTCCGCCGCCGCGGCGGCGGCGACGATCCGCCAAGAAGAAACGTCCTGGATCGAGGCCCTCGCGGCCGGGCAGATCGACGCCACCGTTTCCTATTACGGCGACGGAGCGCTGCTGCTGGCACCCAACGCTCCGATCGCCAGACCAAAGAGCAGATTCGCCAGACCTGATGCAGATATTCGCGTCCGTTTCCGGCAGGGGCGACCTTCTCTGGCGAGACCACCAAGGTGGACGTGTCCCGCTCCGGTGACCTGGCCTACGCCATAGGAACCTATGCGTTCGCTAACCCCCCGATCGACAAGGGAGAATTCGTCGACGTCTGGCAGAAGCAGGCCGATGGGTCGTGGAAGGCTGTAATTAGCACCTTCAAAGCCGACCTACCGGTCACGCCACTGACGAGGTGATCATCCTCACCAGGCGGCCGCTTGCCGACGATTGTTGACCTTAGTCACCATCGAGACTGCCGCGGGTATAACGTCTGCCGGACCCCCGGACACCGGGAGGAGCCGACGAGGAGGAGTGATGATCGAGCGAGAGCCCCTGTTGTCCGATCTGCCAGAGCGGGGCCACACAGATGATCCTCGGGGCGCTGCGGTGGCCTGGGCGGTGCTAGCGGTGGGTGCGAGTCTGGTTACCGGCATCCTTGCGACGGTGCGGTGGATGGCCGAGCACTGGTAGAAAATGATTCGATTACCACACCCAGACCACCGCAGAAACGCTGCTGAAGATCAGGGTCACCCCCATCGCCAGCAACGCCCAGGCAGCAGCCCCGCCGCTGGGGTCACCGGAACGGTCCAGCTCCGGCAGATCGGACGCGACGCGCTCCGGTTCGATCATCGCTCCTCCTCGTCGGCCCCGTCGAGGCGGGCCGCGCAGGCAATCCATGATGCATTAATTGATATCACATTGACGAGCGTGTCTGTTAGCGAAGAACGAGAATCTCGGCGTGGCCGGGAAAGTGGCCACGCCGAGGGTGAACTAGAGGTTTCCGGCCGAGTGAACAAGGGGTTTCCTATTCACCGAGAGCGCCAGCGGGAAGATCGCAGCGCAACAGCTCCTGGTGAACACGCCACAATTCCTGGCAGGCGTTATAGAGGTCATTCTGCGCAGCCTCGAGAGCCTCGGGAGGCGCGGGCGCGGCAACCCATCGGCCGCGGACCGGCTCGATCACCGTTAACGCTTCCAGCGCGTGCGAAGTATTGCGCACGCGCTGGTGGGCACGGTGAAGCTGCTCCCGTTCCTCCTTCGAGAGCTCCGCTGGCTGGCGGCCTAGCTCCACGTCGCACCCTCCGAGCTCCCGGTAGCTGTTGGGGCTGCCACCCTAGCCCAGCAACGTCCGGTGCCGACGAAGGCCAGCCGAGTAGTTCGCCTAGCCGTAATCGAGTCTCGCTCCCAGCACCCGCTGTAGGTGCATGAGGGAGAACTCCTGTACCGCATCCGCCGGGTGGCCCGCACTGTCAAAGGTGCCAGTGGCGTGGACAGCCACCGTCACCGGAAAGTCCCGATTGCGCAGATCCGCAGTCGTGTGCAGCACGCAGATGTCGGTACACACCCCACAGATTCGCACTGAGTCGATACCGAAGCGGTGCAGGTGACCCGCCATCTCGGTCTCGAACAGCGCCGAGTACCGCCGCTTGCGCAACAGCAGAACATCGTCTTGAGCCAGCAGCGGGAGCAGTTCGTCGACTAGATCAGCCTCGTGGGTGCCCCGGACGCAGTGTTCTGGAAACACGGTGAACTCCGCGTCGTCGATCTCGTGAGTATCAGCGGTGAACAGCACCCGGCGGTTGACGCTGAGGGCCTCGGCTACCGCCGGGAGCACGGCCAGGCACCGGTCGCTGGCCAGGTTGCCCTCGCGGAGGAACCCGTTCTGCATGTCCACCACCACCAGAAGCTCCGTCACCGCTGTCACCTCCTCGAAGCTAGGCCAACTAGTCAACTCAGGTTGATAAGTCTATGTTGAATATCCGTGGGCGTTGATGAGACGGTATCGGCTGATCTGCTTCGGACCGGATGTGACTTGCGGGTCGTGCTGGGCCGGATCGTGCGCCGGCTGCGGCAGGCCCACGCGGCCGGCGACCTGACGTTGTCGGAGATCTCGGTGTTGTCCCGGCTGGACCGCGGCGGCCCGGCCACTCCTGGGGCGCTCGCGGACGAGGAGCGGGTGCGCCCGCAAGCGATGGGCGCGACCCTGGCCACTCTGGAGCAGCGGCAGCTTGTCGAGCGACGGGCACATCCCGATGACGGCCGTTGCGTCGTGATGTCGGTGACCCCGGCCGGCCAAGGAATTCTGGTCGATCGCCGCTGCGCCAATACCCAACGGATGGCCCGCGCGCTGGCCGAGTTCAGCCCGGGCGAACAGCACCGGCTGGTCGCCGCGATACCGCTGTTGGAGAAGCTGGCGGAGCGGCTGTGACCCCGGCGGCCACCACATCGCGAGCCGGCGCGCCCGACCGCTACAAATGGGTGGCGCTGTCCAACACCACCCTGGGTGTGCTGATGGCCGCATTGGACGGCTCGATCGTCATCATCGCTCTGCCGGCGATTTTTCGCGGCATCGGGCTGGATCCATTGGCGCCGGGCAATATCGGCTACCTGCTGTGGATGATCCTGGGGTATCTGCTGACCGCGGCGGTGCTGGTGGCGACGTTCGGCCGCCTCGGCGACATCTTCGGCCGGGTACCGATGTACAACCTGGGTTTCCTGGTGTTCAGTGTCGCGTCGCTGGCCCTGTCGGTCGACCCGTTCACCGGCGCAGATGGCGCGATGTGGCTGATCGGGTTCCGGGTCGTACAAGCCGTCGGCGGCGCGATGCTCACCGCCAACTCCGCCGCGATCCTCACCGATGCCTTTCCGGCCGAGCAACGCGGTATGGCACTGGGCATCAACCAGATCACCGCGCTCGCCGGGCAGTTCATCGGCCTGCTCGCCGGCGGCCTGCTCGCCGTGATCGACTGGCACGCGGTGTTCTGGATCAACGTGCCCATCGGGATCGTCGGCACCCTGTGGTCCTACCGCAGCTTGCGCGATATCGGTGTCCGTCGACCGGCCCGGATCGACTGGCTCGGCAACGTGACCTTCACCGCCGGTACGGGCCTGCTGCTGGCCTCGATCACCTTCGGTATTCAGCCCTACGGCGGGTACCCCACCGGCTGGACCAATCCTTGGGTGCTGGGTGGCCTCGCGGCCGGTATCGGGCTGCTGATGGCCTTCTGCATTGTGGAGACCCGCATCGCCGAACCGATGTTCCAACTCGCACTGTTCCGGATCCGCGCATTCGCCGCAGGCAACCTGGCCGCCCTGCTTACCGCGATCGCCCGCGGCGGCCTGCAGTTCGTGCTCATTATCTGGCTGCAGGGCATCTGGCTGCCGCTGCACGGCTACGAGTACGCCGACACCCCGCTGTGGGCCGGGATCTACCTGCTGCCGCTGACCGGCGGCTTCCTGATAGCAGGGCCGCTGTCCGGACATCTATCTGACCGATTCGGCACCCGGCTACTGGCCACCGGGCGGACTGGTCCTGGTGACCGGCTCGTTCGTCGGACTGCTGGCGATACCGGTGAATTTCGGCTACCCGGAGTTCGCCGCTCTTCTCGTGCTCAGCGGTATCGGTCAGGGCATGTTCTCCGCGCCGAACACCTCGGCGATAATGAGCAGCGTGCCCGCCAGCCAGCGTGGCGTGGCCTCCGGAATGCGCTCGACGTTCCAGAACTCCGGCACCTCGCTGTCGATCGGAGTGTTCTTCTCGTTGATGATCGTGGGTCTGGCCACCTCATTGCCCGCCACCCTCGGCGTGGGACTGCAGCGACAAGGCGTGCCCGCCGACATCGCCACTGGGGTCGGCCAGCTGCCGCCGGTGAGCACGCTGTTCGCCGCGTTCCTGGGCAGCAACCCGATCGCCCACCTGCTGGCGCCCACCGGGGTGCTGACCCGGCTGTCCGCACCCAACGTTGCCGTGCTCACCGGCAACCGGTTTTTCCCCGAGCTGATCTCCGGGCCGTTCCACCACGGCCTCGTGGTGGTGTTCACCGCCGCGGCGGTGATGGCCGCCGTCGCCGCGCTGGCGTCGCTGCTGCGCGGCACCCGCCACATCCACGATTGCTCACAGTCCCCGGAAGGGAAGTCGCTATGTCCGACGCCATGACCGCCGAGACGATCAGGATCACCGGTCACGGTGGCGACGAGATCGAGGCCTACCTCGGCCGCCCGCTGGACCGCGGGCCCTGCGGTGGCATCGTGGTGATCCACCACATGCCCGGCTACGACGAAGCCACCAAGGCGATGGTCCGCTCCTTCGCGGCCGCCGGCTACGCCGCCCTGTGCCCGAACCTGCACTACCGGGAAGCCCCCGGCGTCAGCCCTGCCGAGGCCTCCGCCGCCGTCCGAGCGGCCGGCGGGGTTCCGGATGAACGGCTGGTCGGCGACGTCGAGGCGGCGGTGCAACACCTCAGGTCGTTGCCGACGTCCAACGGCAAGATCGGGGTGATCGGGCACTGTTCCGGTGGGCGACAGGCCTTCCTGGTGGCCTGCAGCCTGACCATCGACGCCGCCGTGGACTGCTACGGCGCGTTCGTCGTCAACGAACCTCCAGCCGGTATGCCGGTGGCGATGAAGCCCGTGATCGGCCTGGCACCGCAACTTTCCTGCCCGTTGCTGGGCTTGTTCGGCGCTGAGGACTCCAACCCCTCACCGGAGGAGACCGCTGCGCTGAGCGCGGAGCTGGACCGGCTGGGCAAGGCCCACGAGTTCCACACCTATGACGGCGCCGGGCATGCGTTCTTCGCGGTGGACCGGACGAACTACCGCCCCGAAGCCGCCGTCGAAGGCTGGAAACGCGTCTTCGATTTCGTCACCCACCACCTCGCCACCTAGTGCCACCCCATGAGCCTGGCCGTCCCATGAACTCGACACGACCGACCTGTGAGCGCGCCCAGCAACGTCGGCGGTGTCGCGTTCACGGCGGTGACCCCGGGGTCGGGCAACCTCGGCTGCGTGTCGCCAGTGGCAACCACAGCACGGGCGGGGCTCCCGATCGTGCAGAACGGGAGCGTGCGGGATGGACGACGAGGTGCAGCGCCGGGCCGTGGCCGCGGGTGAGGTGCCCGAGCTTCTGGCCGCCTATCGGCGTGCCATGCGTGGCGCTAACCGGTTGCACAGCGGGCTGGTTGTGGCCGGTCTAGACCCCGACGAGCTGACGGTGGCCGCCGGTCTGGGCGAGGACGGGGAATCGGCGGTGCATGTCGCCGCGCTGCCGGTCGTCGCGGAGTTGATCGCCGACGACGCCGGGCCATCGCCGAGTTTTCCGACCTGGTACCCGGGGGGAGTTGCAAGCCGAAGTTCTTGGTCAGGCTGGCTGTCAATGTCCCGCGAACTTGCTGACGTGATGATTGCGTCGCTGTCCTAGCCAGCTCGCACGATATTGATCTCGGTAAGGCCGTTGCGTCAAAGATTGAAACGATAGACGCGCGCCACAAGAGCAACGCCTAGCGCAGCAGGCTCTCGAAATGCTCGCCACCTCCGACACTTCGGCGCGGCAATCGCCGACACCACCGAGCTGCGCATCCTGCACGGCGACTGCTCAGCCTAGACCCCTCACCCAAAGCGACCTGCTTGACGATCCCGATCCGATGGCGTTCGCCCAGATCGTGAACCAATACTTCTTCGAGCACGCCTGGTTCGAGGCAGGTCGGCCGGGGGGTGGCACCCGGCGACCCATGTGTAGGTCTCTAGCCCGGGAGGCAGCACCGAGACCGACACCGGGCGCTCACCGAGGCGAGCGGCGGCCTTAAGGCTTTACCGTCACGCACGTCGACTCGAGGTACCCCATCAAGGTTTGGGTCGCGTTGTCGACAGCGTGCACGTCCTTCAGATGTTGTGCCACCTGGGCCATCAGGTCAGCCTTGTTTTCTGCGGTGAACTGGCTTCCGCATTCCTCGTGCCCGCATTGGAACTGGTGCATTTCTATACTCCGTCCATTCGGCATCCGATGGCGACCGCAGTGATCGCAGTCACCTCTTACCCATCTAGCGTTCGGATGGCGGGCGTTCTTGGTTCAGTCCCACGACCATGCTCACGCGTGTGCGACGGCTCCGCTGTGGTGAAACCGCTGATCAAGGGTGCGGCCAGGGCAGCAACAGGAGGCAACGGTCACGATGCCTCCATCACGTAGCGACGCCGTTAGCGACGGTGAGTAAGCACGGGCCAGGCTCGCAGCTTTTTTCTGGGCGCCGTCAGAACCTTGCGCCATACTCGCACGAATGCACCGCGCACCTGACGGCCGCGCGTCCACCACTGATCGTCGCCAACATCGACGCCGGCTACTACTCACCACAGCATTCGTGTTACAGAATCAGCCAAGCGTCCGGTTAGTGCTGTCCACCTTCCGGGTCAAGATCAGCGATACCTACTCTGCCACGGCCTCGGGGTTCTCACCCAAGGAGGGCGTACGATTCTCCTGGACCGGGCTACAGGTCTGACATCGAGGCGTACCGCCTCGGCTAGACTGCAGGTACTACCACCTGATTCCGGTACCGACAGTAGTGCCGGCGCAATTCTCTGAGCCATGGTCGTCCCGGTTTTCCCAGAAGTCAAAATAGCTGAACTGGAAATGAGTATCCCGCCGTGTTCGCCGCCGACCTGCCCACGGAGTCGGCCGACGTGCGCGCGGTCACCACGCCGTAGCTCCCCGACGTCTCAGCGGAGAGACCACAATGGCCGAGGTGGTGACGATCGGCATCATCGGATCGGGCCCGGGGGCCGCGGGACAGCAGCCACGGAACGTCGAGGAGCACTGATGACCGTTCAGTCAAGCAAGCGACCAGCCGCCGCGTCCGGGAACTTCGCCCTCGGCGGCGACCTGCCGGTGCACCGGTTGGGCTATGGCGCGATGCAGCTACCCGGACCCGGTGTCTGGGGACCGCCACGCGATCACGAAGAAGCCATTGCCGTGCTGCGGCGTGCGGTGGAACTAGGGGTCACTCTCATTGACACCGCGGACTCCTACGGGCCCTTCGTTGCCGATGAGCTCATCAAGGAGGCGCTGCGGCCATACCCGGATGATCTGGTCATCGCCACCAAGGTCGGATTTACCCGGCAGGGCCCAGGCCGGTGGGCGCCGGTCGGGCGGCCGGCGTACCTGCGCCAGCAGACCGAACTGAACCTGCGCCACCTGGGCGTCGAGCGCATCGACCTGTTGCAGCTGCACCGCGTCGACCCCGCGGTACCGATCGAGGACCAGGTCGGTGAGCTGGGCAGCCTCCAGCGCGAGGGCAAAATCCGCCACATTGGACTGTCCCAGGTGTCGGTCGAGCAGATCATCGCCGCCCGCGTAGTCGCCGAAATCGTTTCGGTGCAAAACCTCTACAACCTGGTCGACCAGGGCGCCGAGGACGTCCTGAGTTACTGCGATCGGGAGGGCATTGCGTTCATCCCCTGGTTCCCACTGGCCACCGGCAAACTCGCCGCGCACGGAAGCCCACTCGATGCCGTCGCGCACAGGTTGGGTGCGACCGCCAGCCAGCTCGCGCTTGCCTGGTTGCTCCGGCGCGCACCCGTAATCCTGCCGATCCCAGGTACCGCCTCGGTGGCGCACCTCGAGGACAACGTGGCGGCTGCCAACCTCATGTTGAGCGACGACGACTACGCCGAGATCTCCCAGGCCGGCTAGGGCGGCTGAGGTACTCCCACACACATCGTCTTCATGCGGTGCTGACCCGGTGGCGGACGCGTCGGACGATGAGGTGGTCAAGCCCCAGCCGGCCAGAGCCCGACACGGCGAGCATCAGGCTCAGCAGTCCGAGTGCGATGACCATCTCGGGGCAGGTTTGGTCGAGCGCGTAGAGGCCACCGTGGTGCACGAGGATCCAGGCGCCCGCCATGTTCAGCGCCATCAGGACGCCGACCGGGACGACCGCCAAGCCGAGGATCATCGCGGCACCGCCGACGAACTCGAACAACATGTTCGCCGGCCCAGTGATCGCCGCCAGCGGGACGCCGGACTTCTCGAACAGCGCCCCGACCCCCGCGATGCTGCCGCCTGCGAAGTCGTACTCGAGCTTGGCGTGGGCCACCATCAGCACTCCGAGCCCAATCCGGGCCAGGAGCAGCACGATGTCACGAGCGACGGGGACGGTCGCGGTGTGGTTGCCGACGTCTTGTGTGCCTAGGGCCGTCATGGCGTTGGTGTCCTTTCCTCCATCAGCCAACCGGGTACGACGCCGAGGTGCCGCCGCCGCTGTTGAAGATGACTCCGGCGGCGCAAGCGACTCATCGTGTTCACAGCAGGTGGCTAGGGCGATAATTCCGGCCATGACGAGGCTGCGGCATCCTGGTCCTGTCGGCCCATGCCGGGATTGAGCACGCGATGGAGTTGCTGGCCACCGGCCGGGGAATCGGCTACCTGCTCAAAAGCCGGGTCACCGATGTGACGGAGTTCGTCGAGACGCTCGAGCGCGCTCCAACGCGGGCATCGCCCGGCGGCTGTGGGTCACCAAGGGGACGGTCGAGAAGCACGTGCGCAGCATTCTGGCCAAGCTGTGTCTTCCGGAGGCCGACGACGATCACCCTCGAGTCCTGGAGGTGGTCACGTTCCTGGAGGCCCGCTGAGTGGATCGACCGAGTTGCCGTCGCCGTGGCTTCTGATCAGCGCGCGGATTGCATCGGCCGACAATGCGGATTTGGGCAGGAATCCGACCACCGGGCTAGCTGAGATGAGATCGGTGTAGTCCTGCTCGGCGTGGGTTGAGATCATGATCATTCGGGTGGGCGCCAGGCTGACCTGTCGGGACAGTTGCCGGGCGAGGTCGAAGCCGCTCTCCCCGCCGAGGTCGATGTCAAGCAGGGCGACGTCCGGCTGCAGCTGTGCGGCGCGCCGGAGGGCCTCGGCGCTGGTCGACGCCACGCCGACGACCCTGATCCCCTGGCGTTCCAACAGGCTCCGGGCGGCGTCCAGGAAGCGGGCGCTGTCATCGACGATGAGACAGCGCAGGGTCATCGGACCAGGATCGCAGGGCCGTGGCCGGCGCGCCTTCCAGCTAGCCGGAAGTTCCCGCCGCAAGGTCGGTCTGCTCGGGCGCCGAGCATGCCGTGCGGGTCGAGGACGAATTTTCTTCGGAACACCAGAGTCGAACTCTGCGTGGCCGTCGGGGGCGGCGTCCAGCGAGATGACCGTGGCATTGACGTTGCGGGCGATCTGTACCCGGGGATGCCGATCCCGCCGCCACTGTCTCAGGCGTGAGCAGGGGTATTTGGCGTGGGCTGCGGCGTGGGTGTGGGCGTGGGTTGGGGCGTGGGTGTGGGCGTGGGCTGGGGCGTGGGCGTGGGCGTGGGCTGCGGCGTGGGCGTGGGCGTGGGCGTGGGTGTGGGTTGCGGCTGGGGCTGCGGCTCGGGCGTGGGTTGAGGTTGCGGCTGGGGTTGCGGCTGGGGCTGGGGCGTGGGGCTCGTGGCGCTACCAGAGCCAGTGCTCAGGGGTTCCGGAGTAGTGCGGGACGAAATAGCAGGCCTCGAGCCGACGGTCTGGAGCCCAGCGGACTGTGCGCGGACGGCTGCGGGATTGGCGGCTTCGCTGGCCGGTTTGGTCGATTCAGCGACCGGCACGGTAAGGACAGCCCCGCTGGAGCCTCCACTGCTGATGCTGGCTGGGCTCGCGGGTGGGTTTGCACTCGTGGGTGCCGGGGTTCCTGCGGTCGCCTGCGGGACCGGTCCGGTCCGGGAGGTGAGGAACGGGACTGCTGCCACGCCCGCCGCCGCGATGAGGGAGAGGGCTCCCGCTACGGCGACCCGTTTCACCAGCCGAGACCTGGTTCGGCGCCACTGGAGCGTCGCGGGTTCGATGTCCAGCGGGATAGCCGTCAGGGATGGTCGTTGCGCGGTGTTTACGGGGGCGAACATGGGCACGTTGGACTCAGAGGACAGCGGCTCGGGAGCGATGTCGACCTTGATCGGCGCCTCGGGTGCGGTGTCGGTGGTGGGGGTGGGTAGTGCGCAGAGGGCGGCGCCGAGGGCGATGGCGGCTTTGGGGTCGGTGTCGATGGCGACGGGGCGGCCGAGTTCGGCGGAGATGAGT
>DATAWX010000008.1:0-6479 GCA_036266995.1 Pseudonocardiaceae bacterium
CATCCAGGGCCGTCGCTCCTCAGCCTCGGCGTCGTGATCCCGGTGCCCCTTCTCAAGGAACCGCGCGAACCGTTGTGCCTCATCCATGACTGCGTATACGTCCCGCATCTCTAGATGCAACGCCTCGCGCTTGAAGGTCGCGATGAGATTAAGCGGCTCTTCCTCAGAAACAAGCTTCAAGAGTCTATCCTTTGCTAAGAAGTGCTTCAATGGCTGCCTTATCGACCTCTATTACGTCCTCGTGGCTAGGGATGTTCATCTTTAGGCGGGCCTTAGGATCTGTCACCCGCTTGCCCTGGACAACTAGGTTACCGTTCTCCTTCACGTGAACGATCGGAGGGGTCCAGCTCATCACGACGCCGCTGAGGCCATCCTTAGCGAGGTGGGTCATAAGACGAGCGTAGATCTCCACGACCGTCTCACTCTCCGGCACGTTCAGTTTGGTTAAGATCTCCGGGTCGCCCACCTTCCATCCTTGAATGAGATAGGTGGCTTGGTCTGTTGCGTATAGGGTCGGAGAGTTTAAGTGCTCCGTCTCCTTGCCCAGAAATCGCATCTCCATGATTCTCCATTTCGTAGTGATGTGACCGGCACGGTGCATTACGTAGGGCCTCGCTCACAAGTACCTCAGGGCATCTCGCTGAGCCGACTTCGAACTTCGCTGTGAATTGTTGCAGCAGCGTCAGCAGGGGATATTTCTGCCGTATTCAGCGAAACGTCGGCATCCGGCAGGGGCTGTGTGTCATCCCATGCCCGTAGCCGAGCTGGCGCGTCTCCTGTACCACGCATGGCGATCCTTCTGGCAGCGACGTCGCGGGGGCACCACAGCCACACGGTCAGCCATTGTGTCGCCAGAGCGCTGGTTACGGCTTTCACTGCCTCGACTTGCCCCAGGTGCAGGACAGGAATGCAAACTGTCAGCATTTCGGTCAGCGACGGCCGGTCGACCATGTAAAGTGCGCCGTACCGGCTGGTCTTCCAGATTATGGCCCCCGCAGTTCGTAGCGCGTTGACGTGAGACGACGTGGTCATCCGGTAACCATCCGTACGGCCAGCTCCCACCTTCAGACGACGATAAAGCTGGTAACTGCCATCTAGCCTGGTCAGAGCGGTCGTTACTGTGTTTTTCCCGGCTGCCGGCGGGCCGTAGAGTATCATCGCTGGCATTAGCTTGCGCCTGTACCGATGACCGCGGCCAGTAGCTTTTTCGCCTGCACCTGCAATGGTACACCGGATGCTGAGTTATCAATCACGGTGTGCGGGACGGGCGGGCGGAATTCGAGATCGATCGCCTCAAGGTATGCGCCCCAGTTTTCGAGCTTAGAGGCGTCGCGTGCCGCCCCACGGTGACGGACATAGGTGTGCATGGTAGCTGCGTCGCAGTATACCCAGGCTATGGAGAGCGTCGCGTTCATATCCTGGCACGTGGCTGTAATCCTGTTGATCCAGGCTGTATCGTGCAGTTCGCGGATGAACGGCGCCGTGACGATCGCACTGGTGCCGCATTGTACATTTTCTGTCATTGCGCTGATCAGAGATTCATATTCACGCGGCCGGATGATGTTCAGATATTTTTCTGATTCACGGTCATGCGGCGAGCAGCCGAGTACTTCTAGGGCTGCTTCCACTACAGGCCGCGTGAGCGTATCTTTGTCGAGCATCGGCCAGCCTGTCTCTCGGGCGAGAACTCGCCCGAGTTCGGTCTTTCCGCTTCCTGCGTACCCTCCGATGAGGATGACGTGAGGTGTGCTGGTCCGAATCTCGTTTCGTCGCATCTGTTCAGGTGCATTGACGACCCGGCCAGCTCGCGGCTTGCTGACGATCAGTCCCTCATGTGCCAGGAGCTTCATCGCCTCGTTGATCGTGAAGACGCTGACTCCCCACTGCTCGGCAAGTTCGCGTGTCGCGGGGAGAGGCTGCCCGTCACGCAGCGCGCCTGCCGCGATGTCGTTCCGGACGTTGCGGGCTACCTGCTGGGGTAGTGACTCTGTCCGGGAGATCCGGGAACGCTGGCCCGACATGCCGCCTCCTGGCGCTGGAACTGGTTGGGCTGGCCAGCGTACCAGATACCTAACAGCACCGGCCACTGCGTTTCCGCAGGTAAGACGCACATTTTGTGCCTAACAGTTGACTTGGTTACATATCAACTGTTAGCTTTCCACCTCACAGCCACCGGACCTGCCGGGGGCCTACCACGAGGAGAGCAGTCGTTGAACGGTAACGAGTTTCCGGTGAGGTTCAGCCCGGATGGGCTGACCGAGCAGTTGATCGATGCGCTGCTGCGGGAGGTGGATGTGGCCGGTGTGGGTAAGCCGCGTCCGAGTTCGGCGTTGATGGGTGAGACGGCGGCGCAGCGGCGTTATCGACGTCGGGCGCGGCGTTCGGTGGCGGCGGTGGTGCGGGCGTTGCCGGCGCAGGGTAGCGCTGGTGGCCCGGGTGGGTGGGCGGCGTGACGGCCCGGGTACGGGGTCGGGAGATCCCCGACGCGGCCGTCGGCTCCGATTACGTGGTCAACCCGTTTTGTTCGGGGCAACCGCTGGACGCCGTGCGGGTTGCTGGGCAGCTCATGCCGGTGACGACGTGGATGCACCCAAACCAGTTCGTGCCCGCTCAGCCGTACCGGGCGGCGGGCCGGTACGGGCACTGGACGCGGAATCCCTACACGCTTGGCGGCCTGGTCGTGGCCGTCGTGGTTGTCGCGACGTTGGTGGCCTGTCTGGTGATTGCGTTGTTGGCGTTGGTGGCGTGGGTGACCGCGCATGCGGTGGCGGTGGCGTCGGGATGGCTGCGGTGGTGGTGACCGGGCTGGCGTTTCTGCGGGCGCTGACCGGGTCCGGTAACGCCGGACTCCCGCCGCACGGGGGGTGTTGCCGGTGAAACCACGACTGCGCGTGCCCTGGATTGATGTTGGTGTCACCCGACCCGGCGGCTCGAACCGCCAAGCACGTGCCCGCCGGGTCGGGGCTCCTGAATCACCCGCGAAAGCAATCGAGGAGATCGGAATGGTACAGGTCCATACCTGTGTAAGCGTCCACTGTGGCCAGTGTGGGGCCAGTCCCGCCGGGCTCGGGTTCGAGGCGCACTACCCCACCGAAGATGCCGCGCTCGACGCCGCTGCCGCGCAGGGCTGGGTGGTTGGCCTAGGTGGGCGGTTGTGGTGTTCGGCGTGCGGGCCGGTGCTGGGCTGTGAGGCGGAGGGTCACGAGTTCATCGAGTGGCGTGGGCCGCAACCGGGTCGGGGGTTACTCGTCGGTAGCGAGTACCGGTTTTGCCGTCTGTGTTGCCTGTTTGAGTCCAGCGCGCTGCCTCTGACCACGGCCGACGTGGCGGGGGAGGTGGCGTGATGGCGGAGCGGATCTGGACCGGTCTGGATGCTCGGGCTGCGGATGGGGTGGCGTGTGTGATCTGCGGCCGGGGCCCACGCGACCGGGGCCGGGCGTGGGTACCGGTGGGCCGCTCACACACCGGGTCGCAGGTCTTCGCCTGCGTCGGAGACTGCGCTGATCGGGCCGAGACCATCCCGGAGGTGTTGGCGATTCCGATGGAGGCGCTGACCGCAGGCGGGGTCGCATTTCTGGCGGTGGTGGACCGGGCCGGGGGGTTGTTGCACCGGGCCTACCCCGATGACCTGGTGGCCGAGACCGTGCGGGCATCGGCCCCGCTGGTGGTGGCCGCTGAGCTGCGCCGGGTCGCCGCCGAGCTGCGGACCCGCGCTAGCGACCTTGACCCCGCCGGAGGTGAGTACCGATGAACCCCACCGCTAACACCGCAGCGCTGATCGTTCTGGTCGTGCTGGCGGGGCTGGGTTCGATCGTGGCGTTTCGCAGCGGAGCCCGGGGCGCCTACAAGGTCGCTCGGCAGACCGAGCAGGTGACCCGGATGAGCGGCAACCTGACCCGGGCGCTGGGCACCGGCGCGGTGATCGTCGCCATTCAGTGGGCCGTGGTCGCACTGAGCACCGACCCCCGCGCCTGGGGGGTGGCCCTGGGCGTACCAGCGCTGTTCGCCGGGACCGCGATCGCCCGGATGTTCTCAGTCACCGAACTCGCCCACACCCAACCCTCACGCAAGGGGGGACGCCGATGAGCACCGCGACGATGCACCCGCCGGTGAGCCAGGCCCAGCGGCTGGCGGCCGAGGCGGCGGCCGCTGCGGAACTGCGGACCTACCGCACCGACCCCGATGTCGTCGCCCTACGCGTGGAACACATCCGTGGCCAGGTCGACCGGCTGATGTGGGCCGGAATCGTGCTCGGCCTGTGCTTCACCATGACCAACGTTCAACAGTTCGCTGCCACCGGAGCGGCGATCGGATCGCTGGCCTGGTGGTCGGCGTGGCTGCTGGACCCGATGGTCTCGCTGGTGTTGCTGGCGGTGCTGCGCGCCGAGCAGGTCACTACCCGCTACCAAGTCACCACCGGGGTATGGCCCCGGGTCGCGAAGTGGGCGTTGCTGTCGGCGACGTATGTGATGAACACCTGGGTGTCCTGGGCCGCCGGATCAGCATCCGGCGTCATCTTGCACACGGTGGCGCCGCTGGTGGTGGTCATCGCCGCCGAGGCTGTCACCGACCTGCAATACGCGCTCAGCGAGTGCGTCCAGCGCGCCCACACCACCGCCACCACCCGCGCCGCACATACGCAGCCGGAAACGGTCGTGGTGAAGACCAGCACACCGGCCCGTCCCGTCCTCGCGGGCGGCGTTGGTGACCACCCGGCATGCGGCGTCGGGGACCGGTTCACCGGCGCGGCTGGTGAACGGGCGCAGGTGCACTCGGTGAACCCGGCCACGGCGGTTGCTGGTCGGGCAGCGGGCCGGGTTGGTGAACCCCGCCGTGCACCGCGTAAGCGGTCCGCTGGGTCGGTACGGCGCAAGTTGCTCGCCGACTACCTCGCCGAGGCCCGGACGGCGTGGTCGCCGGGGGTGGTGGTGAGCCCGGCATGGGTGCGTCACGTCACCGGCTGCTCCCGGGGGTTGTCGCCCAAGGTCGCCGCCGCCCTGACCGCCGAGCTACCCGCTGGCCGCCACCACACCACCGTCCAGACCGAACCTGAGGGGAGGGCCGCGTGATGGATCACCAGCAGCCCGAACAGAACGACAGCCAGCAACCGGGGAGGGATGCGACGTTGATCCCGTTCCCTACCCCAGCCGGTGAACCGAGGGATTCGGCACCCGAGGTGCTCGACGGGGAGCTTCTCACCGATGCAGAAAACGACGCGGTCGCCCGCCGTTTCTCGGGGCGGGGCATGGATCGGCTGCCACCGCGAGTGGCGGTGCTGGCACGGGGAGTCTGCCGGCACCCGAGGACCGTCCAAGTGACGGCCATGGCGGCCTACCGGGTGCGTAAGGCACCCCGGGATGTGACCCGGTTGTGCTGGTTCGCGCTGCGTGGCCATGGTCGGTGGATCACCAAGGCCTGGACCTACACCACCCACGGCGACCTCCGAGCCGACGCCCGCGCCGCCCGGCTCGCCGGCGACCAGGAGGCCCGCCGCACCGCGCAGGAAACGATCCGGGCCGATAGCCGGGCCCGCTGGACCAAGGTCGGACTCGCGCTGCGCCGTGGGCTCGGTGCTGGGCTGGGAGTCGCTTTCCTCGCCGGGGTCCTGACGCTGGTCGATTCCCAGGTGACCCGGGCGGACATGTGGCCGTGGCTGGCCACCGTCTACACGGTGCTCGGAGTCGCCGGTGCGGCCGGACTATGGGTGCTCAAGGCCGTGCCGATCGGGTGGCTGGTCGCCGCGGTGTGGGAGGGCCGCGACCGCACCCCCGGCGCGAGCTGGCTGCACCGCCCGAACCGGGCCGACGCCGACTCCTGGATGGATGAACGGATGATCTCCCAAGCCCTCGCGCACCTGGGGATCGGGCCGCTGGACCGGTTCTTTAGAGCCGCTGGGGAGCTGGTCTACACCGTGCCCGCCCGGGTCGACGGGGACGGCACGTATGCCCAAATCCGGCTGCCCATGGGCGTCACGGCGGATATGGTCGCCGCCAAACGCACCACCCTGGCCGCCAACCTTGGGAGGGCCGCGTTGGAGACCTGGCCCACCCAAGGCGAGGAAGCGGGCATGCTGGATCTGTGGGTGGCCGATAAGGGCAAGCTCGGGGCCGGGGCGGGGCCGTGGCCGCTGCTGCACGACGGCAGCGTGGATGTCTTCGAGGGGGTGCCGCTGGGTAAATCCCAACGCGGCGCGGTGATCTACGCCCCGCTGCCCGAGGCCAACTATTTAATCGGTGGCCGCCCCGGGCAGGGCAAGACGGCAGCGGCCCGGACGCTGCTGCTCGGTGCCGCGTTGGATCCGACGGCGGAGTTGTGGGTGTTCGTGATGGGCCAGTCCCCGGACTTCGCGCCCTTCGCCGCGCGGTTGTCCCGGTATGCGATGGGCATGGATGACAGCGTTGCTGAGGCCGCCATGCAGGGCCTGGCCGACCTACTCACCGAGATGGAACGCCGGGGCAAGGCCTTGGAACGCCAACCGG
>DATAWX010000009.1:0-32312 GCA_036266995.1 Pseudonocardiaceae bacterium
ACTGTCATGTCCATGTTCAGCCTTGGCGGCAACGGTGGCTCGGGTGGCAATGGTGGCAACGGTCAGGGCGGCGTCGGCGTTAACGTCCTGTCCGGCCTGGGCGTCCTGGGCACCGGCGTCGCCTCCGCTGGTGACGGTTCCGGCGGCAACGGCGGCGACGCCAACGGTGGCTGAGTCGAGTCGGTAATGGTGCGGTACGCGTCCGGCGGCGCTTAGGGCGGAGCTGGGGCAAGAGACTGCAATGCCAGTCGTGGCAGTTCCGTCAGAGATCGAACAATCGTGCGGTGCCGTTGGTAACGGAGGGGTGGCCAGAAATTGGTCACCCCTCCGTTTATTATTTGCTGGCTCCGAAGCAGTGTGGAAAGTACGTAGTCGCGGTGCTGGTTTCTAGGCAGTGATGCAACGACTTGGCAAAACTGTCTAGGTCAACCGGTAAGACGAGTGATAGGTGACCCTTCGCGGCAGCCGGACAGCCCGAGACCACCGATCGTAACTAGGTACCGTGGAAGTGGTTTTAGGTGGCGAATTGATGTTGCCATAGGGGCTGCCGTTGACCATGGTATAGGTAAGCCGAATCGGCAACACCGTCGATGAGGTGGTTCTGTTCCCGGCCCGTTGAGGGCCTCTTTGAGGAGGATATGCATGTCTGACGCATTGAACTTTGCTGAGATCGACGGCCAGCACGTGGAGCTGCTCCCCGCACGTACTGTCATGTCCATGTTCAGCCTTGGCGGCAACGGTGGCTCGGGTGGCAATGGTGGCAACGGTCAGGGCGGCGTCGGCGTTAACGTCCTGTCCGGCCTGGGCGTCCTGGGCACTGGGACCGCCTCCGGTGGTGACGGCTCCGGCGGCGCTGGCGGCGACGCCAACGGCGGCTGAGTCAACGCTGAGTTGAGCTAGTGATGTGTTGCGGTGCCGTTTGCTAGGGAACGGCACCGCGTGGCCGGCGACGCTTCGGGCGGTGCTGGGGCAGCCGACTGCGATGCGGTCGTGCAGTGCCGCCGCCCGATCAGCCTGATGATCGGGCGCGGTGCCGTCGGCAGTGGACGGGGTGGCCAGCAACGGGGCCACCCCTCCCCGCTTTTCAAGTGATGTTGCGGTCTTCGGGTGATGTGGCGGCTCGGGCTGAGCTCACCGGTCGCTGGCTGGCCCGCGGCGGCCCCACGCGGAGACCAGAGTCGGTGACATGACGGCGAAGGCCGGGTCCGCACAGCAGGCAAGCGCTGCCGAGACCTGCCGTTCACTGATCGAACCCTCCGCCACCATGGCGTCCGCGGCCCGCTCGATGGTCAGCGTGAAGAGCTCCATCTCCGGGGTAGCACCGCGCACCATCCGGCTGCGGCCCTCACAACCGACGTCGATCAGCCCCTCGGCGCGGAACAGCACCGGCAGCCGGCGGCCGAACATCGGTGCGAAACCGCCCGAGGTGAGGAATCTCTGCACTGCGACCAACACCGCCTCGAACACCTCGGACGAGGTGATCTCATACCGGGTTGACCAGTCACCGGATTCGATGACCAGCCAGCCGCCCGGCCTCACCCAATACGCCAGCCGCCGCAACGCGCCCTCCGGGTCAGCCAGATGCTCGATGACCAGCCGGGTGTGTACCAGGTCAAAAGGTTCGCCAGGGGGATCATCGGCCATCAGGTCGTGCTGCAGTACGCGCAGGTTCGGTGCCTCGACTGCGACCAGGTACCGAGGGTCCAGATCGGTCGCGACCACCTGCCCGGTGTCGCCGACCTGATCGGCCAGCCATTGCGCGAGCGAACCACCACCGCCGCCGACCTCCGCGCAGCGCCAACCCGGTCCAATCCCCAGCCGGGCGAGCACGTCACGGCTGACCGGGTCAGCGCAGGCTTCGATACCGGCCAGTCGCTTCCGCTCGCGGTGCCATTCCTGGGCGAACACATAAGTCACAGCCCGTCCTCCAGCCCGTTCTCAGCGCACGAAGGTGCCATCAGCGGCAACTCCGCGCAGAGTTGCCGCTGATGGCACGTCCACGACGAAACCTATACCGCCCCAGAGCGGGGCTGGTGGGACAGTTGGGCTGCGGGGAGAAACTTCCTCCAGCGGGGAGGTCGAGGTGAGAAGTGGGCGAGGGGGGAGTTGAACCCCCACGTCCTTACGGACACACGGACCTGAACCGTGCGCGTCTGCCATTCCGCCACTCGCCCGGGTGACCGCGGCAGCCTAGCACGCACCATTGTCGAACGCTGACGCAGCGGACTCGACCTGCTGGCCGTCCCCGATACCATCGAGACAGCCCGCCAGCAGAGCCGGCGCGAACCTGGGAACGGAGGTCGCCGTGGGCAAGGCGCAGCGATTCGAGCGTCGGTTGCAGGGTATGGTCGGCGACGCCTTCGCCAGGGTCTTCGGGGGTAACGTGGTGCCACAGGAGGTGGCGCAGGCGCTTGCGCGGGAGGCTGACGACAACGCTCGCCCGCTCGCGGGCGGGCGGGTGCTCGCCCCCAACCGCTACACCGTGCGGCTCGGGGCGACCGACTACGACAGGCTGGCAGACGACGAGCAGCGGGTGATCCGGATGCTCAAGGGCTGCATTCAGAGCCACCTCGCAGAACAGGGTTGGGATATCTACGGGGACCTTATGGTTGCTCTGAAGCGGTCTGGGACGCTGCACACGGGACAGTTCCGCACCAGCTCGTCCGTCGATCCAGACACACCGCAACCTCGTAGTGCTAGAGACCCAGGTAGTTCAGGAGACTCAGCCATGACCCAGCAACCCGCACCGGATTATGGACAACCAGCCGGCTATGACCTTCCGGACTCCCGGTATGTCCCGGATCCGAGCGGCTACCAGCCGGGCTACCAGAATTACGACGAGAGTTACGAGCAGAGCTACGGTCAGTATGAGGGCGGGCAGCCGGGGTACGGCGGCTACGGCCCTGGGGTCCAGGGTAACGAAGCAGGTTACCGCCAGCTTTCGGCGTCGCTCACGCTCGACGACGGGTCCAATCGCCATTACCAGCTGACCGAGGGCGCCACGGTGGTAGGCCGTGGCCAGGACGCCCAGTTCCGGCTGCCCGACACCGGCGTGTCCCGGCGCCACGTGGAGATCACCTGGGACGGCCAGACCGCGATGCTCGCTGACCTTGGGTCGACCAACGGCACGACGGTCAACGGTACCCCGGTACAGACCTGGCAGCTCGTCGACGGCGATGTGGTTCGGGTGGGACAGTCTCGACTCGTCTTCCGTACCCAGGGATAACCACAGCGTGCCGGAGCTGGTATTACAACTGACCAGAGCAGGTTTCCTGCTGCTGCTCTGGCTGTTCGTGGTGGCCGCGTTACGCGTCGTTCGCTCCGACCTGTTCGTGGCCTCTGGACTGCGCGCGAGCCTGCCGATGTCCCGCCGTGGGGCTCGCGCAGCAGAGCGCAACCGGACGCCCCGCCAGTTGGTGGTGACCGCGGGCGGCCTCGCCGGCACCCGCATCTCGCTGGATGGCAGGCCCATTCTGATCGGTCGGGCGGATGACTCCACACTGGTACTCGATGACGACTACGCGTCCACCCGGCACGCACGCCTGGGTCTGCAGGGCGGGGACTGGTTCCTGGAGGATCTGGGCTCCACCAATGGCACCTACCTGGACCGAGCTAAAGTCACCGGACCTACCCGGGTTCCTCTTGGAGTCCCGATCCGCATCGGCAAGACGGTGATAGAGCTGCGCTCATGACTCTGGTTCTGCGCTACGCAGCCCGAAGCGACCGCGGCCTGGTTCGACAGAACAACCAGGACGCGGTGTATGCGGGCCCGCGCCTGCTGGCGCTGGCCGACGGAATGGGTGGTCACGCGGCGGGCGACATGGCCGCCAAGGTGATGATCGCTGCCTTTGCCCCGCTGGACGACGACGAACCCGGCAACGACCTGCTGGACCAGTTGCACGAGGCCACCCTCGCGGGTAACGCAGCGATCAGCGAGCTCGTCCGCGAAGAACCCGAACGCGAAGGCATGGGCACCACACTGACCGCAGTGCTCTTCGGCGGCAACAAGATCGGCTTGGTGCACGTCGGCGACTCGCGCGCCTACCTGTTACGCGACGGCGTGTTCAGCCAGATCACCCACGACGACACCTTCGTCCAGTCGTTGATCGACGAAGGACGCATCTCCGAGCACGAGGCCAGCCACCATCCGCAGCGCTCGCTGCTCCTCAAGGCACTCACCGGGCACGAGGTGGAGCCCACGTTCACGGTCCGGGAGGCCTTCGCCGGGGACCGCTACCTGCTGTGCTCCGATGGCCTTTCGGGTGTGGTCAGCGCCGAGACACTGGCCGAAGGACTGACCATCGCCGAACCCCGGGCCTGCGCCGACCGGCTTATCGAGCTGGCGCTGCGCGGTGGCGGCCCGGACAACATCACCTGCATCGTGGCTGACGTGGTGGACGTCGAGTACGGGGAGGATGCGCCCATCATCGCCGGGGCGGCGGGCGACGGAATCGAGCAACCGCAGCCCGATTCGGCGGCCTCCCGGGCGGCGACGACCACGCTGCCACGTCCGGTGGAGCCCCAACGGGTCGAGCCCGAGCCCCCTGATCCGCAGCTGCGCCGTCGCAAGCAGCGACGCGCGCTGATCGGTCTGGCGGTGGGCGCCGTGCTACTCGGCGCCGTCGTCGCCATCAGCTCGATCCTGGTGTTGGGCCAGTACTACGTGGGGGCCGCCAGCACCGGCGAGGTAACCGTCTTCCATGGCGTCCAGGGTCAGTTCCTCGGCCTGCCGTTGCACACCTGGGCCGAAGGCAGCTGCCGCGACGGTACGCGCGGCTGCGAAACGGTGTTCTTGCGCGACCTGCAACCGTACGCGCGGAGCAACGTGCGCCGAGGGATGATCAGTAACAGCGGGTTGGAGGGCGCTCGCGAGATCATCGGCCGGCTCCGCACCAATGATCTGCTTCCGCTGTGCCCCCGGACCGGTATCGGCAACCTTCCCGTCGGGGCGTCGCCGTCCCCGGCCGCCGAACCTCCGACCGGCGGCGCCACGGACAGTGCTGGCGTGCCGACGACGACCGGTACGCCACTGCCGGATAAGCCCTCGGAACCCGGAGTGGACTGCCGGACGGTGGGCTGATGGTCATGTCGGTTCCCCCTCAGGACGCGGGCGCGCTGCCCGGGTCCGCTCCGCCCAACAAACGCGGCCTTGAGCTGATCATGCTGGCCTTCGCCGCGATCGTGGTGACCACGGCACTGGTACTGGTGGAGCTCAACCAGCCGCAGGGGGTAACCCGGTCGGTGCTCTACGACGGAGCCGCTTACCTGGCCTTGTTCGGCGCCGCCCATATCGCGGTGCGGTGGTTCGCGCCCTACGCCGACCCGCTGATCCTGCCCTGCGTCGCGTTGCTCAATGGGCTGGGGCTGGTGATGATCCATCGGCTCGACCTGGCCGACGAGGCATCGGCCGCCTCGGTCGGCGACCCGGTACCGGCCGGCAACCTCCCGCACCAGATCGCCTGGACCACCTTCGGCCTTGCCCTGTTCGTGGCGGTGCTGGTACTGGTCCGTGACCATCGCGTGCTGGCCCGCTACGGCTATACCTGTGGGCTGGTCGGGCTGGCCGCGCTGGCCCTGCCTGGCCTGCTACCCAGTGCCGTCTCCGAGGTCAATGGTGCCAAGATCTGGCTGCGGTTAGGCGGACTCTCCATCCAGCCTGGTGAGTTCGCCAAGATCCTGATCATGATCTTCGTCGCGGCATTCCTGGTGACCAAACGTGACCTGTTCACCACGGCGGGCCGGAAGGTGCTGGGCATGGAGTTGCCCAGAGCCAGAGACCTCGCCCCGCTGCTGGCGGCCTGGGGGATCTCGCTGGGTGTCTTGGTACTCGAGAAGGATCTGGGCACCTCGCTGCTGTTCTTCGGAGTCGTGCTGGTCCTCATCTACGTCGCCACCGAACGAATCGCCTGGCTGGTAATCGGGCTGATCTTCTTTCTCGGTGGTGCGACGCTCTCGGACATGATCTTCAGGCATGTGCAACAGCGGGTGACCGCCTGGATCAACCCGTTCTCCGACTACGACGGAACCGGCTACCAGATGGCCCAGTCGTTGTTCGGGTTGGGCACCGGCGGGGTCTTCGGCACCGGGCTGGGTGCTGGCCGTCCCGACCTGGTGCCTGAAGCGCACACCGACTTCATCACCGCCGCGATCGGCGAGGAGCTGGGTTTCGTCGGGTTGGCCGCGGTGCTGCTCACTTACCTGCTGGTGGTCATGCGGGGTATGCGTACCGCGCTGACCGTCCGGGACACCTTCGGCAAGCTGCTCGCCGCGGGGCTGGCGTTCGCGATCGGACTGGAGGTGTTCATCGTGGTCGGCGGGGTGACCAAGCTCATCCCGCTGACCGGGCTCACCGCGCCGTTCCTGGCCTACGGTGGCTCTTCTCTGCTGGCCAACTACGTCCTGGTGGCCCTGCTGTTGCGGATCTCCCACGCGGCCCGGTCGCCGGCCGCGTCCCCGGCATCGCGCAAACCGGTAGCTCCGCTGGCCGAGGCACGCACCGAGATGGTGCAGCGCCCGTGAACACTCCGCTTCGCCGGGTCGCGCTGGCCGTCATGGGCATGATCGTGCTGCTGCTGGCCAACGCCACCTACATTCAGGTCGTCAACGCCGACACCTACCGCACCGACCCGCGCAACCGGCGGGTGCTGCTCGACGAGTACAGCCGCCAGCGCGGCGAGATCATCGCCGGTGGGTTGCCAGTAGCAAACTCCGTGGAAACCGGCGGGCAGCTGCGCTTCCTGCGCAAGTACCTCGACGGCGCGATGTACGCCCCGGTCACCGGCTACTACTCGCTGCGCTACGGCTCGGGAGGCATGGAGAACGCGATGGACTCCGTGCTCAACGGCTCCGACGGCCGGCTGTTCGTGCGGCGGCTGTCGGATCTGGTCACCGGGCGGGAGCCCAGCGGGGGCAGCGTCGAACTCACCATCAACCCGGCCGTCCAGCGGGTTGCCTACGACCAGTTGACCCGGCGGGGCTACACCGGCGCGGTGGTGGCTATCAGGCCGAGCACCGGGGAGATCCTGGCGATGGCTTCCACCCCGTCCTACGACCCGAACCAGCTGTCCTCGCACGACGGCGCCCAGCAGGAGTCCGCCTGGAACGCGGACACCTCGGCCCAGCGTGGCATCCCGCTGACCAACCGGGCGGTGGCCTCGATCTACCCGCCGGGGTCGACCTTCAAGCTGGTGGTCACCGCGGCCGCGATGGAGGCGGGAAAGGCCACCGCGGACACCCCGCTGACGGCGGCTTCGGCATTGCAGCTGCAGGGCACCACGACCATGCTGCACAACTTCGCCGACGAGCGGTGCGGACCTGGCGCCACCGTCACGCTCAAGACGGCCTTGGTGCGTTCCTGCAACGCGGCCTTCGCCGAACTGGCCGGCACGGTCGGCGAGACCGACCTGCGCAAGCAGGCCCAGCTGCTCGGGATCGGGCAGCAGGACCTCTCCATCCCGATCCCGGTGACACCGTCGACCCTGGGTGCCATTCCCGATGTCGCCGCGTTGGAACAGTCCGGCATCGGGCAGCGTGATGTGGCGCTGACCCCGTTGCAAAACGCGGTGATCGCAGCGACGATCGCCAACGGCGGGGTGCGGATGAAACCCCGGTTGGTGCGCAACATCCTGGCCCCGGACCTGTCCGTGCTGGACAGGACGGCACCCGAGGAGGTCGGCGCGGCGATGTCTCGCACCACCGCCGACCAGATCCGGGACCTGATGGTCGCCGCTGAGAACAGCTACCGCAACGACGGTAAGATCAACGGTGTCAGTATCGCGGCGAAGACCGGCACCGCCGAGCACGGCGCTGATCCCAAGAACACCCCCCCGCACGGTTGGTATGTGGCCTTCGCGCCCGCCGACAACCCGCAGGTCGCGATCGCGGTGCTGGTAGAGAACGGCGGCGACCGCAACCTCGAGGCCACGGGTGGTTCCCTGGCCGCTCCCATCGGCCGAGCCGTGATCGGCGCGGCCCTGCAAGGAGCCCGCTGATGGTGATGTCCGGGCAGGTGTTGGCGGGGCGCTACCGGTTGGGGCGGCGCATCGCCATCGGTGGGATGGGCGAGGTGTGGGAGGCTGCTGACGCCCGCCTGGACCGCCAGGTCGCCGTCAAGGTGCTCAAGCCGGAGCTGTCCGGAGACGCGGAGTTCCGGCACCGGTTCCATACCGAGGCACGGATGACCGCCTCGCTGAACCATCCCGGCATCGCGGCGGTGCACGATTACGGCGAAGCGGCCAGCGGTCCGGATTCCGCGGACCATCTGGTCGCCTACCTGGTGATGGAGCTGGTCGCCGGGGACCCGCTGGACGCGATCCTGATGCGCCATCCGCGGTTGGGCGTCAGCCGGACGTTGGACATTCTCGGGCAGGCCGGTGCTGCGCTGCAGGCCGCGCACGAGCGCGGGCTGGTGCATCGAGACATCAAGCCCGGAAACATCCTGATCACTCCCGACGGGAAAGTGAAGCTCACCGATTTCGGCATCGCCAGAGCCGTTGACGCAGCCCCGGTGACGCGCACCGGGATGGTGCTGGGCACCGCGCACTACCTCGCCCCGGAGCAGGCGTCCGGCGACGACGCGGGTCCAGCCGCGGACGTCTACTCGCTGGGCGTGGTGGGATACGAGTGCCTGGTCGGCGGGCGCCCGTTCTCGGCGGACAACGCCGTCACTATCGCGATGATGCACATCCGCGACCAGCCACCGCCGTTGCCGCCGGATGTGCCGCCGGCGGTCTGCGAGCTGATCGAGACGGCGCTGGCCAAGGACCCACGGCAGCGCTACCGCACCGGCGGTGAATTCGCCGCTGCGGTCGCCGCCATCCAGGCCGGGCACCGGGTGCCGCTGCCCACCGGCGTGGCCAGCGGCACCGCCACGGCCGGACTGCACACCAACCGACCGCCACCAACCGCCCTGCTGCCGGCCCTTCCACTGGAGGGCCAACCGGAGCAGTATCACCCCCAACGTCGCGGCGCAGGGCGAATCTGGGTTGTCCTGCTTTGTGTGCTCGCGCTGGGGCTGGGCGGCTACCTGGCTCGCGACGTGCTGCGTTCGACAGCGTCTCCCACCGGGGTGGCCTCCGGGGCAGGCACTACTGACGTGACTGTCGCACCTGTGCCGCCCGCGACACCCTCGCCGTCCGAGCCGGCGCCGTCTACAACGCAGCAGCCGTTTCAGCCCGAACCAACCAAGGTTCAACCCGACCCGGAGTCGACCAACCCGGGCGACGCTCCTCCGGAGGTGCTCATCATTCCGACTGACTACTGGGGCCACCGGGGCAGCGATGCCGCCGTGACCGCGAAGGTCCATGGGTTGATACCGCAAGTGGTCGACGACAACGGCGACCAGGTCGACCCGGACCTGCGGTCCCAGTGCCGGATCATCGGAATGGACCCGCTGTCCGGCTACGTCCCCCGCGGATCAACCCTGGAGCTGACCTGCCGGGAGGGGAAGTGAGCGGTCGGCCCCCATCGGGTGACAGCCGGACGGAGGGCATGATGGACTCCGGGCCGGGCCGCACCACGGCACGGATCACGAACGAGGAGCGGAACGGCGCCGGAATGACCATTCCCCGACTGCTGTCGGATCGCTATGAGCTCGGCGAGACGCTCGGCTACGGCGGCATGTCCGAAGTGCACCGCGGGCGCGACGTGCGGCTCGACCGCGACGTCGCGGTCAAGGTGCTGCGCGCCGATCTCGCCCGGGATCCGCAGTTCCAGCATCGCTTCCGCCGGGAGGCACAGAACGCCGCCGCACTGAACCATCCCGCCATCGTCGCGGTGTACGACACCGGTGAGACCGAGTCTGACTACGGTCCGTTGCCCTACATCGTGATGGAGTACGTCGAGGGCCGCACGCTGCGCGACATCGTCAAGACCGAAGGCCCGATGGACGAGCAGCGCGCGATGGAGACGATGGCCGACATCTGCGCAGCGCTGGACTTCAGCCACCGCAACGGCATCATCCACCGGGATGTCAAGCCCGCCAACGTAATGATCAACAATGCCGGCGCGGTGAAGGTGATGGACTTCGGCATCGCCAGGGCGCTGGCCGACGGGCAGGGCGTGACCCAGACAGCCGCAGTCGTCGGGACCGCCCAGTACCTGTCCCCCGAGCAGGCCCGAGGGGAGCTCGTCGACGCCCGGTCGGATGTCTATGCCGCCGGCTGTGTGTTGTATGAACTGATCACCGGAGAGCCGCCGTTCACCGGTGACTCTCCGGTCGCGGTGGCCTACCAGCACGTCCGCGAAGACCCCATACCTCCATCGCGGCAGAATCCCGACGTGTCCGCGGCGCTGGACGCTGTGGTGCTCAAGGCGATGAGCAAGAATCCGGCCAACCGGTACCAGTCCGCTGCGGAGATGCGCACGGACCTGGTCCGCGTGCTGTCCGGGCAGCGGCAGCTGGCACCGGTGATCATGACTGACGCGGACCGCGACCTGATGCTCGACTCGGGGCCCACGGTGGCCATCCGGCCGATCCGACCCACTCGGGCCAGTCGGCGGCACGCGGAGCCGATCGGACCGCCGGCCGAGGAGCGCCGGTCCGGACGTGGCTTGGGAATCCTCACCACGGTGGTGATCGCCGCGATCATCGGGTTGCTCCTGCTGCTGTTCACCGACGTCTTCGGCGGTGGCCCGAAACCCGTCCCGCTGCCCAACGTGGTCGGCCAGCCAGTGGTGTCTGCCGAGCAGACGCTCAACCACGCCGGCTTTCAGACCGAGCGTCATCCGGTCGAGTCAACCCCGCAGGACCTCGACCGGGTGGTGGCCATGAACCCCGCCGGCCAGGCGATACCGGCGACGACGATCCGGCTGGACGTCGGCGCCGGACCGGCCGAGGTGGAAGTGCCCAACCTGCTCGGACTGGACCGGGTGCAGGCCCAGGCCTCCTTGCAGCAGGTTGGCCTGACGCTATCGCCCGACCAGGGCACGCAGGTCGCCCAGGACGACAAGGATATCGGCCGGGTGCTCGTCCAGGACCCGGCCGCCGGGGGCCGGATTGCCAAGGGCAAATCGGTGGCCATCACCGTCGGCGTAGCGCCGGAGACCGTCGGTGTGCCCGATGTCGTCGGTACCAATATCGACCAGGCTCAGCGCAACATCGTGGTCGCCCACCTCAGCGCCACGGTCCAGGACGTCGACTCCACAGCGCCTAAGGGCCAGGTCCTGAAGCAGAGCCCCGGCGGGGGCAACACCGTCAAGGCAGGCAGTACGGTGACCCTCACGGTGTCCCGAGGCAACCAGCTCCAGATGCCCGACCTGCACGGTCTGACCCCGACCCAGGCGCAGAACGCGCTGCGAAAGCTCGGTTGGACAGGCACTCTGAAGCAGGTCTTCGCCCCGGTGGAGGACGCCACCCAGGTCGGGTTCGTCGTCACCCAGGACGTTCCCGCGGGTACCGGTTTCGCTCGCGATCAGACCATCACGATCACCGTCGGGCAGAACAACACGGCTACCAGCACGACCACCACCAGCGGGATCTTCGGCGACACCCCAGCGTTCCCCGGCCCAGGAGGCTAACCTCAAGGGGTCAGCGCACCGCTGCGGCGGAGGCGAGCTTGCGCATCTGAGTCTCAAGCTCGACTACCCGTGCCTCGTCCACCTCGGCTCCGGCGATACGTAGCCAGTTCGCCAGCAGGCGGTGCCCGGAGTCGGTGAGTACCGACTCCGGGTGGAACTGCACGCCATGCACCGGAAGTTCCCGGTGCCGCAGCGCCATCACGATCCCCGACTCGGTGCGGGCGGTGACCTCAAGCTCATCGGGGATGGTCTCGGGGAGCACGGTCAGCGAGTGATATCGGGTGGCGGTGAACGGCTGCGGTAACCCGGCGAGGACTGCAGCACCGTTGTGGTGCACCTGCGAGGTCTTACCGTGCAGCAACTCCGGGGCCCGCGCCACGGTGGCGCCCCAGACGGCTCCGATTGCCTGGTGGCCGAGGCAGACGCCGAGCAACGGGCGGCTCTGCGCAGCACAGTCCCGGATGATTCGCATGCTCGCTCCGGCTCGCTGCGGTGTACCCGGTCCGGGGCTGATCAGCACTGCGTCCGCAGCGGCGACGTCCCCGGGCTCGACCGCGTCGTTTCGCCGCACCACACACTGGCATCCCAGTTGAGCCAAGTACTGCACCAGGTTGTAAACGAAGCTGTCGTAGTTGTCGATCACGAGGATGACCATGTCGGGCAGCGTAGCTGCCCGACATGGTCGTGAGTGCGTAACAGTGTCCTAACACTGTTACGCACTCACGAGGCGGCGCCGCTGCCGCGGCGCCGCCTACCCCGTCGTCACCTCGTTGAACGGCAGCCGGGGCTCCACCCACGGGAATACCACCAGCATCAACAGCGCCAACACGGCTGCGACGAGCAACAGAGCTTCCAGCAGCTTCACTGCGCGCGAGCCAGGCAGATGCCGCCAGATCCAGCTGTACATGAGCCTCCTCAGGCGCCAGCGGTCAGCTCGACCGGCCGTTGACCGTCAGCCTTGCGATACGAAGCGACCAACACCCCGTGGACGATGAGCCGCTCCCGGGCGGAGAATTGTGGGTTGCAGGTGGTCAGTGTGATCAGCCGGTTGGCCGGAACACGCCCCGGCTGGCCGGGAATCGGGGCGATCACGTCGACCTGGTTGGGCAGCACGATCGTCTTGCCCACCACGTCCGCGTAGCGACCAGGCAGCGGTTCCACCCCTCGGCACTGCGGCTGCATCCCCTTCCCGGCAGCCCAGCCGTCGGACTCGCCCTGCAGTGGGAGCACCCGGTAGACGTACCAGTGGTCCGCTGTCTCGACCACGATGGCGTCGCAGGAGGACAGCAGGTCCAGGGAGTTGAAGGGAGAGCCCTTGCCGACCCGGTGCCCGGCCACCCCGAAATTGCCCAGCTGGCCGGGCAACGCGGTGCCCTGATAGTGCCCCGGTCCGACCGCCAAGGCGTCCTGGTCCGTGCCTTCCAGCACGGTGAACACGAAATCGGGTCCGAACGCGGGGATGTACATCTTGGCGATGCCGGCGCCCTTGACCGGCCGGTCCACCAAGCCCCGACCGTTGCGCCAGGTGTTATCCAGCTGGGCGGTGGCCTGGCGCTGCTTCTGAGCTGACGTCCAGTCGGTGACGTAAGCCTCGTAGAAGACGAAGAGCAGTACCACCAGGCCTGCTGTCACAAGCAGCTCACCCAGCCCGCGGACGGTCGTCCGCACGGGGTCTCCGCGCCGGTCTCCGCGCCGGAGTGATGGCGGTGACCCCCGTACCGGGGACTGCGCATGGCTCACGAAACCTCCTCGCAGGGCAGCGGCGTCATCGCTCGCTCAGCCAGACGTCAACGCAGAAACCAGCCCGGCGCCAGCACCAGACGGCGAGCACCGACACCAGCACCGAGACGGTAGTGGGTGCCGTAACGTGTGCGCCGAGCGCCCCGCTGTGGATGGTGAGGGCGCGCAGACATCCGCACGTCGAACGAGGAATGACCATGCCGAAGTCCAAGGTCCGCAAGAAGTCGGTCTACACCCCGCCGGCCGAGGCTCTCGGCACGGTGAAGGTCCGCGTCGCGGGTCCCTCGCACCCGTTCTACGTGGCCGTGATGCTCGGATTAATGTTGCTTGGCCTGCTGTGGCTGGTGGTCAACTACCTCGCCATCGACAAGATTCCTCTGCTCAACAGCCTCGGCAACTGGAACTTCCTGATCGGCTTCGCTTTGATGGTCACCGGCCTGCTGATGACCATGCGCTGGCGCTGACCACCCGAACAACACCGCTGAGATTCATCCCCACTGTGGACAACCCCTGTGGACAGGTGGCTCCGCGGAGTAAGGAGTACTGGGCGTGAACTCGACGCCCCGGACGTTTCGCCTCGACGGGAATGTCGGCACGGTCGAGTTCACGCCGCCGCCATCGCCGACGCTAGCGGCGGCGCTTTGGGGCGTAGATCATGGCGGCAGTCAGCGCCGCGCCGAACGCCAGACCGCCGAGGTGGCTGAGGATAGAGATGTTCGGCACCACGAAGCTGATGATCACATTGAGCACGATGATGGTCAGCGCCGGGCGCGGGGACAGCCGTAGCCGCATGAGTACCACAGCGAGGCCCCCCATCAACCCAAACACCGCACCCGACGCGCCGGCGGTGTCGCTCATTGGGTTCGCGAAGAGAAAGACCACCAGCGAACCACCGAGCAGCGAGACCAGGTACACCGCCAAGAAACGCACCCTGCCCAGCACCCGCTCGAGGTCCCGGCCGATCACCCACAGTGCGATCATGTTGAAGGCGATGTGCAGCGGTCCGATGTGCAGGAACCCCGAGGTGAACAACTGCCACCACGCACCCTGCGCGACCGCTGCGGGCTGCAGTGCCCACTGCCCGAACAGCGGCGCCTCGGCGTTGTTCGACAGGCTGCCGGCCTGAACGACGGTGAACGCGTAGATCGCGACGTTGATCGCGATGAGGACCGGGATCACTATCGAGCGACCAGTCGGTGCTGCCCACGGGACGGTGCTGGAAGGCCCTCGCGAGCGGGTGCTGCGCCGCGGGCGCGTCCGCGCGTCCGCGGCGACACAGTCCACGCACTGGTAGCCGACCGACGCTTCGCGCAGGCAGGCGGGACAAGCGGGCCGGTCGCAGCGAGTGCATCGCACCCCAGTCTCGCGGTCCGGGTGCCGCGCACACACTGGACCGACCATCGCTGTCATACTCCGGCCGGCTCGACCGTCACTCGTTCAATCACGATGTTCTTATCGGGACGGTCCCCTCGGGTCGGCGCGGTGGCGATCTTGTCCACCACGCTGCGGGACTCCTGGTCGGTCACCTCGCCGAAGATGGTGTGCTTGCGATTGAGGTGAGTCGGGGTGCTGACGGTGATGAAGAACTGCGAGCCGTTGGTGTTCGGACCTGCGTTGGCCATTGCCAGCAGGTACGGCCGGTTGAACTGCAGATCCGGGTGTGGCTCGTCGCCGAAGCGGTAGCCGGGTCCACCCCGTCCACTACCGGTCGGGTCACCGCCCTGGATCATGAAGCCCTTGATTACCCGGTGGAAGACTGAGCCGTCGTAGAACGGCCCAGACCGCTCACCCTTGGCGTTGTTCTGGGAGTAGTCCTTGGTGCCCTCGGCGAGGCCCACGAAGTTCGACACGGTCTTCGGGGCATGGTTCGGGAAGAGGGTGATGCGGATGTCACCCTCACTGGTATGCAGGACAACCTGCGTCTGGTCTGTCGTCCGTTCAGTCACCAGACCCATCCTGCCAGCACGCCAGTGCGGTTGCGGACGCGGCAGGATGGACATATCTACCGGAGATCGACGAAAGGCCAAGGACGTGAACGAGGTGATGAGACAGCGCACCGTCCGACGGTGGCCGTGGGTGGTTTCGATGTTGCTCGGGATCGCGGGAGTCGCCGCGGTAGTACTGCGCAAGCGCCGGCTGCCACGGCTCGAGCCTGAGTGGTTGGCGATCCGGCCGGACGAGCGGTCGACCGGGCAGTACCTCGACCAGGTCGCCACTGGACGCTCTCCGACCGGCAACGGCATCGTCCGCGCGCAACGTCCTTCGGCCGGCACCGACTGAGTGGACAGCACGGTTCCGGGTCTTAAAGACCCAGTGCGGTGATCACCTGTTCGGCGATCTGGCGAGCGCCGATCGTTTGCCGCTGATTGGTCGTGATCACCACGGCGGTGCCTTGTCGGCTGACCGCGAACACCGCTCCGTCGGCGGTCGGCTGTGAGCCGCCCGACCAGCCGCCGGGAAGGTCGGCCAGATCGGAGCTGGCCACCGGGGCAACGGCATCGACGGTTGCTCGCGCCACCTGCGGTGTGGACACCACGATCCAGGTCCGTAGCTGCACCGTGTCGTGGTAGGTGAGGAAAAAACAGGCTGGCCGCGGCTGGTCCGGGCCGGTGCCGGAGATCCGCACCGCGATGACTCGCTCGCCGTTAGCGGCTTCTACCGCCGCAGCTGGCAGGTAACGGCACGGCCCGTCGGCGACCGGCTGAGGTGCCGGGGGTGGCACTGGCCGGGCCGCTGCGGGAGGCGTCGTGGCTGCCGGCCCGGCATGTTGGATCGGGGTCGGGGTGCCGGGCCGATCGCCACAGGCGACGGTCGCGATGGAGAGCAGCCCAGCCGCGAGGGTGACGATGACCGGCCTGCAGCGGCGCGATGGTGACATGTCGGAGCGCAGTAAATCATGACTGGGTTGGCGCGATCAGCCCGGGCAGTGGTCAGTTCTCCCCGGGTGTCGTCGATCCCGCTCGAAACGCCGAATAATTACCGAGAGTAATGGTTCTAGACCACCTTGTCTCATTTGAGGCATCTGTGGCAGCCGCAGTGTGGCCATTATCTACGTTGCGTGCGACTAGCTGCGGTCCTGAGTGAGGGGCGGTCACCGTTCGGGGAGTAGTCGGGGTGCCGGTCGTATCTGCGTCGACTCCCACCTCGTTGAGCCGGTACCTGGATGCCCGGAGATCGGCCACCACACGGTGGAGCCGGAGCGTCTATTGCCAGGTACGAGGGATCCGCGGCCGCCGAGGGGAAGGCCGTACCGCCCTCTCGCGGAGAGATCTCGAACGAGGAGGAACACCGGAACATGACGTCACGCACACCCAGGAGGCACCGCCGCCTGGCTCTCATGGCCGCCGGCACGGCAGCCGCGATGGTTTTGCTGCCGGGTGCTGCCTCTGCGCAGGTGGTCCACTCGGTGCAGAAAGTCGTCGGCACATCCGCGCAGCCGGTAGTGCCCAGTCCTAGTGCTCCCGGGACGCCAAGTACACCACAAATCACCGAGCCCGGCCCCGGAGCCGGTGGTGGTGCTGGTGGAGCGCCCAGTGCGCCCGGTGCACCCAGTACCGGCGATCTTCCCATCGTCGGCGATGTCCTCGGTGGCGGCTCGCACACGACTGGTCTGCTCGGCGGTGACAACCACGATGGCCACGATGGTGAGCACCACGACGGTGACCACCACGAGGGTGACATCGAACACCGCGACGACACATCGGGCAGCCACGAGATCGACGACCCGGAGCCCCCCGACCACGCCTCCGGTGCTGTCGCGCAGATCGACCTGCTCAGGGCGCACCTGCTCGACATCACCAAGTACAAGGGCACCATCGAGGACAACGGGGACGCACACTCCGACTCGACGGTGCTCGGCCTGGGCGGCAGCCGGATCATCGGCTCCAGCGCCTCGTCGAGGGACCACAACAAAGAGGGCGACAACGGCGACGCCCTCAAGCTCTGCAACGCCACCAGTGGCGTGCTGTGCCTAAGCCTGCTGTACCACAACGCTGTGGCCACCGAGGACCACGACTCGTCACTTGCCGCTGCCCGCGGTGGCGTGGCGGCGTTGTGCCTGGGCGGTCACGACAAGGACGCCACTGCCACCTACGAGTGCAACGGCATCCTGTCCCTGGGTGTTGCCGAGGGTCTCGGCATCGCCGAGCGGGACAAGGAGCACGGCCACACCAAGGCCGACTCCGCCAACGAACTGCTCAACCTCTGCCTCGGCAAGCGCGACAAGCTGACCAAGCCTTGTGACGGTCTTGGTGTGCAGGCCGTGCATGCAGACTCCAAGTCGAGGTCGGACAAGCCGGACACCGAGCGTCACTCGTTCCTGCTCGGAATCGACAGCGGCGGTCACGGGACCTTCCTGGGCGATCAGGACTCGGACCTAGGATTCCCGAAGGACTGTGGTGACTCCGCGCTGCTCTGCCTGCTGCTCAACCAGGGTAGGTCGGTCATCTTCCACAACCCCAAGGGCGCTGGCAGTGCGGTAGAAGCCTTGCACCTCGATGTGCTGAACCGCACCCTGCTGGTCGTGCTCGGCCAAGCCGAGACGCTCGCCCACGAGACGAATGACAACGATCACCACAACAAGGGTGAGGACCACGGCAACAACGGTGAGAACAATGGCAACGGTGGCAACGGTGAGAACCAAGGCGGTCAGGGTCCGCAACTCGCCCAGACCGGTGCCGATGTCGCTGGGCTGCTCGCCGGTGGGTTCCTGCTCACTGGGCTGGGTGCGCTGACTGTGGCGGCTACCCGCCGTCGGGTTGGCAAGCACACCGTCTGAGCGCACAGCAGTCTGACGGGTACACCTTCAGCGGGGGTCGGCGAGCAACTCGTCGGCCCCCGCTGGCATGTCGACTCACTATCCCCCGTACGATCGGCGCCCTCATGAATACCTTGATCTCTAAGCTGCCCCTCTCCCGGATGCGTAGCCGACCGATCACCTCCCTCATCGGTGTCGTGGCTCTGCTGCTGGCCGTCACGTTCGGCGTGATCGCCTGGGTGAGCAGCGGCAGTGTCACTGGTGCGGTCGATACTCAAGAAGTGGTCAACGCCGCCGGCCAGTACCGCTTCGAGGCTCCCACCGGGTGGTCGACCAGTCAGCAGGGCCGCACCACGACGGTGACCAGCCCGGATCAGACCACCGTGATCACGCTCGGCGCCGGCCGCGTCGGACCGTTGCCGGTGGCCGGTACCCTGTTCTTTCAGCAGGTTGCCGGCAACTATCACGACGTGCAAGTACTCCCACCCGAAGCCAAGACGGTGGGTGCCGCGCAGGCACTGATATACGGCGGCGTCGGAAGCAACGCCAAGAACACCCAGATCCGCTTCCTGGCGATCACCGTCCAGAACGATCCCACGAACTACGGCATCGCGGTGTTCACCGCAGCGGACTCAGACCCGAAGGTCGTGCTTCCGCCGGTGAACCGGGTAGTCGAATCCTTCCGAGCGCTGCCCCGGAGCTGACCCGGTCACCTGACGTCGATCGGGGTCGCCACGGTGGTCTCATCTATGTCGGAGGTGCGCACGGTGATCCCGAGTTGCCACATCCCGCTGTAGGGCAGTTGCACTGCCTGGGCGGCGTATTCGCCTGGTCCGGGGTGCTCAAGCGCGACCGCGAATGGACCGAGTTTCCGCAGGCGCAGCGCGGCGTGCAGTTCGGCGACGTCGTGCGGGGCCCCGTGGGGGTCTTCGACGGTGACGCGAACCGTGTTCGGCCCGGTGGCGGCCGGATCGACGTCCACGATGAGTTGCCCCCGCCCATCGGGTCCTCCGGTGTCGTAGCGGATGACGTGGTGGGCCGGCCCGAGCGGCGCGGTAGTCGCGGTTCGACCGGGTTCGGCGTTGACCAGAATCGCGGTGACCGCGAGCACGACGGCACCGAGCGCGGCCTCAGCGAGCACACTGCGCCGCAGCTTGCTCGTGAGTGGCGTTGAGTGCCATAACACTGTTTGCCACTCACGAGCCGCTCTGCTGCTCTGTGTGGCTCTGCAGGATCGCAGGGCGACACAGAGCAGCAAGGCAAAAACCCCGAGCTTCACCAGGAGCAGCCGGCCGTAGTCGGTGGAGCCGAACGCCGCCCAGCCGCCGAGCTGGCGCCACGACTGGTAGCTACCGGTGCCGATGAGGGTCACAATCGAGCCGGTCGCGATCGAGGAGAACCGGTACACGGCGGGCTCGGGCATAGCTTGGGCATCGGCGTTCGTGGTGGACGCTGGCCGCGAGACGACCACCAGGGTGACCAGGCCACCAAGCCACAGGCCCATTGCCAGGAGATGCACGACGTCCATCGGCAACGCCAGCGCTGGTTGCAGTCCCTGCGCCGCGTGGTCTGCGGCCGCCCAGGTGCACGCCAAGCCGACGGCCAGTGCCACGCCGAGCGCACCAAAACACGCCCGGCCTCGCCGCGTGAGGTGGTCCAGCCAGGCGCACAGCAGCACCAAGTAACCGCCCGCGAGCGCCAGCAGCAGCAGCCGGACGGTCAACGCGGCACCCAACCGGCTGTTCAGGATTTCGGCGAAGATCGTGGTATCGAAGAGTCGATCAAGACCCAGTCCGTTGGCGTAGGGCCCCTGCAGCAGCAGATTCGCGATGCTCGTGATCAACAGGCCGGCCCAGCCGACCAGCATGACGCGGCGGACGTCGCGTCTGGCGATCGCGCCGGGCCAGCACAACAGGACGAACGCGATCGATCCCACCAGCAATGCATAGGATGCATACGCCGCAGCCCGGGCGATGGCATAGACCACACCAACTGTGGGGCTGCCACTGGGCTGCGCGGTTGCCGGTGCCCGGCTCGGTGAGGGGTGGCCCACCGAGAAGGTGAAGGCGCCTGCCACCGGATGAGAGTCGGCTGAGATCACCCGCCAGGACACGGTGTACGTGCCCTGGGGTTGATGATTGCCACCAGGTAGCCCGACTCCCACGGTCGAGGGACGGCCCAGTGCGGCGGTATGGCCGTTGTCCACCTCGGCACCATTCGGCCCGAAGACCCGGACACCATCGGCCGCCACCACCACCGGCTCACCGAACGTCAGAGACACCGTGGCGGGCACTGTCGCAACCACCGCACCCTGCCCGGGATCGGTGGAGATCAGCACCGCGTGGGCCGCGGCCGGACCGGCGCCGGCGAGTAACTCGAGCACCACGCAGATCACTAACACCGCGCAGGCCCGCAGTGCTTGCCGAAGACGCACTGGCAGGCTCAGCCGGCGGTGGCGTTACGACGGTTGCGCAGTCCGACAACGAGCCCGATGATTCCCAGCACGATCCCCACGCTGCCGAGCACCACTCCCCAGATGCCCACCGAGGAACCGGCGTCAGCCGCTGGGGCGGCGTCGGCCGGTGTCAGCGTGAGCACCGGTGCGGGATGGGCCGGCTCCGGCGCACCCGGTGGGGCGGTGTCGATCCACCGCACCACTTCACCGTTGTCATAGGTCTGCAATGCTTTGAACACCAACTGATCGGTGTCGGTCGGCAATGGACCCATCGATACATCGAACTCCTCGAACGATCCGGGTGGGATCCTGCCCCCCGTCCAGGTGATCTTCGTGACGGCCTCGGTGACCTGCCCGTCGTCGGTGGTGATCGGTTTCGCCAGCGTGGTCTTCTGCACGGTCGAGGTCCAGCCGGGCACCGCGCGGGTCTGCACCGACGCGATCGGGTGGTCGGCGGGAAGATTGACTTCCAGCTGGGTGGTGGCGGCGTTGTCCCGTTCGTTGGGAACCCGGAAGGACACTTTGGTGTAGCCGCCTTGTGGGGCGGTATGGGGATTCACCGTGACGTGCGCCCACGCGACGCCGGCAAGGCCGATCAGCGCCAGGGCGCAGACGGTGCCGATCGCGGCAATCCGTCGCACCAACCGACGTCCCAGCCGCCACCGGACCATCACCATTTCGCGACCCTCCATGGGCTAGGCACTCACAGCATCGTCAGGAGCATGTAGCTCATCCCGATTGCCATCACGAGCTCTGAGGAACCGAGCAGGTGGGGCGAGATGACCACGCCGCGGGTTCCCCTACCCAGAGCGGCGACCGCCAGCCTTTCGGTCGCCACAGTGTTCGCGGGAATCGCCAACCGGGCCCCCAACCGCACCACGAACACCAGGAAATACGCGATGAACGCCCAGGTGAGCAGGGGCAGCGCAACGCCGGCGGAGCCCGTCGCGGCCATCTCCATCCCCGCGGCCATGGCATGTCCCGCCGGCATCCCCGCCAGCATGTACACCATTGCCAGCCCGCCGACCACGAGATGCAGTTCGTGGTGGCCACCCAGGTCGGGTGGCGGTACCGGACCTGCCCGCACCTGCCGCCGGATCAGCCGGGCGGCGATGTACCCGGCAGCCACGCCGAAGACCACCTGCCAGTACAGCCGGGGCAGTGGATCAACCCAGGGCACCAGCATGGCGACCATGCCGACGCTCATCACGCCGCGCGAGACATCCACGTCTCGGTGGGCGGTACCGCCCCACGCTGACGCATCCCGGCGGGGAGTGCAGAGCCGAGCTACGTAGAACAGGGTCAGCACGGCGAACATTGCAGCAAAAACCCAGCGCACCCACTCCGCGCCCGCCACCGCACTCACCTCCCGCGCTCAACCTCACCTAGGTAGTCGCCCGCCGCCCCCGGTAAGTTCCCGACCGTAAGAGGCTGGCATCGACGCGGGCCGAGTTGGCGATGATCAGTGGTCATCGTCAGGCAGGGGAATGGCGCGGTGCTGGTCGGCGAAGTCGGCGGGGTCGGCTTCTAGGGGCGCCTGGGTGGCGTCCACATCGTTGTCCTCGTCAAGATCGATCAGGGGTCGCAGTTGCTCGGCGACGTCCGGTTCGGGGTCCTCGATGTCCATGAGCTTCCTTTCGCTGGCGGTCGTCGCGATCATGTTATCCACGGCACCCGAGGCCCGCATGGACGCCAGTGCGATGCTGCGGTGGTGAACCAGATCGACGCCGGCCGGCTCGTGTTGGCGCCGATATTTCGGCCGGTGGCGCGGATGCTGCTCGATGGCGGCATCCCGAAGGCGCTGACCTTCGCCCCCGGATACCCGTCTCGATTTTCCCTTGAGGTCATGGAGGCGGTGGTCGCTGCCGGGGGGCCAGGCCGGTTCGGACCGTACTTCATGGTCCGCAAGGCTGATAGCGCGATCGTCGGGGAGATCGGGTGCACCGTCGAGGACGCCTCGGACACCGGCTACATCGGCTACACCGTGGTGCAACCTTGTTGGGGACAGGGGTACGCAACCGAGGCGTTGCGGGCGTTGCTCGCTCACGTGCTCGCCGCCCCGGAGATCCGCCGGGTAGTGGCCGAGACCTTGGTGGGACACACCGCCAGCCGCCGCGTGATGGAGAAGGCGGGCATGCGCCAGTGCGGAACGCGGGTCGATATCGAAGACGGTGAGCAGGTGGATCTGGTCAGCTACGAAGCGTTCGCTACCACGCGATCGGAAGCTGACTGACTGCGCCGGCCACTGCTTCGCGGAGGGGTTGGATCTCCTCGAGGGGGACAGCGAGGCGCAGGGTGGGGAAGCGTTGCAGGAGCCGGACGAACAGGTACTGCAGCTCCACTCGGGCCAGGTGAGCTCCGAGACAGAAGTGCGCGCCGTGGCTCAGTGACAGGTGCGGGATGCGCTCGCGGGTGATGTCGAACCGCTTCGGATCGGGAAAGACGCTCTCGTCCTCGTTGGCCTCCTGCACGGCGAACATCACGGTGTCCCCCGCGCGGAGGGTGACACCGTCGACCTCGACGTCGACGGATGCGTACCGGGTCAGGCCGCCGCGCCGAGCGGCTCGCATCCGCTCGATCGGGCTCGCGAAGCGCAGGATCTCTTCGACGGCCTGGGCGGCCAGCGCTGGCTCCCTCTGCAGCGCGTCGCGCTGCTCGGGATGGGTCAGCAGCAGCAACATGCCCCGGTCGATGATGGCGACCACGGGTGCATGCCCGGCGAACAGCAGGCCGGCGGCGAGATGGGCGATCCCGTCGTCGTTGAGCTGCGGATCCAGCTTGGCTGCGTCCAGCAGGTCCGAGATGATCGAAATGTCGCTGTCACTACCGATCCTGCGGGTGCGTTCGATCAGGGTGCCCAGGTAGCGCCACAGCGATTGCAGGCCACCGCGGGCGACGGCGGGCTTGCTGACCTCCTTGGCTTCGGTCTGCCACCGGCAGAAGTCCGCGCGGTCCTCGGTGGGCACGCCGAGCAGTTCGCAGATCACCAGCGCGGGCAGCGAGAAGGCGACGGCGGTGTGGAAGTCGGCCGGGGATCCGCCGCGGGCAAGCTCGTCGAGCAGGGTCTCCACGATTGTCTCGACGCGCGGTCGCAGGCTCTCCATTCGACGAGCCGACAACGGCGGCGTCAGCAGTTTGCGCATCCGGAGCAGGTCCGACAGCTCCCCTTCCGGGTCGGGGATAGGTCCGCCGAACAGACCAGGCTGGGTGAGCCGGACCGGGTGCCCCGGGTTCGGGTGCGACCGGCTCAGCCGTGGATCGGCCAGCAGCTCACGCACCCGCTCATGCCCGGACACCAGCCAGGCGGGCCGACCCTGTGTGTCACTCACCCGCTGGATCATGTCGCTGGATGCCATCATCGCCCTTCGGGATAGTCCGCTGAGCCAGCCAGCACGGAGCTTAAAGTCCGTGCCCCAACCCCCCACCATTCGACCGCCCCCACCCGCCGGATCGCTGTGCGCCGTGAACTCGACACCGCGGACGTTTCGGGCGCTGGAAAGGGCGGTACTGTCGAGTTCACGACGCATACCGGGGGCATCACGGGTGGTTGGCGGTGTCGGGGTGGTGTCGCTTGCGCCAGGACCAACGGGCCACTGCGGCGACGATCACGGCGCCGGCAGCGGCGAGGGCGATGGGCTCATAGCGGTGGAATCCGTGGTAGATGGCGGGCAGATGACCGCCGGCGAAGTAACCGACGGAAGTCCACACCGCGACCCAGGCCGCGGCACCCAGCGCGTTGAAAGCCAGGAACCGCCGCCATGGCATCCCGGCGATGCCGGCGACGACGCCGTTGAGCTGGCGCAGGCCGTCGACGAACCGGGCGACGCCAACGATCTTGCTGCCGTTGCGTCGGAAGAAATCCTCGGCCTTGCTGAGGCGCTTTTCGGTTACAAAGACGTAACGGCCGTAGCGAAGGACCAGCCGCCGGCCGCCGAAGTGCCCGATCAGGTAGCCGACGTTGTCGCCGGCGACAGCGGCGAGGAAGCCCAGGATGGCCACGCCGATCACATTGAGTCGACCGGCCCCGGCGAACACCCCAGCGGCCATGAGCATGGTCTGGCCAGGAACTGGTGCGCCGAAGCTCTCAATGAACAGGAACCCGAAGACCGCCAGGTAGCCGTACGAGGAGAGGATCGGCGCCAACCAAGCGAACACTCCCGGCAGCTCAGGAGCCACCCCACCACCTCCCCAGGTTCCGGGGCGCCTCGTTGCGTCTGCGCTGCCGCCGACGTGCCGCGATCGAGATTACCCGCTAGCCGGCCGGCCCACCGCATGGCTGGATTCCGGACAGCGCGCCCGGTACAACGACTCAAGGTTTGCGCGCCGAGGATTCGGGAATTCGTATCCAACTACACGGTGTCACCGGCTCCACCACGAGGGGCTCCACAACGAGGACAGCGAGGCGACATGCACGGGGATCGGCGGGGACTGGTCCATCACGGGCTGCTTCACCCCGCTACCGCGAATCTGGCCGCCACCGTTGCTCCCTTGGTCGCCGATCGACTCGCCCACGGCGAGCCGGTACTCGCTGTGCTGCCTCCCGACACCGCCGAGCGGCTGCGGGCTCGGCTGCCCGCCGTGACCGGCTTACACACCACCGACCCAGCCGAGGTCTACCGGCATCCCGGCCGGGTGCTGGGCCACTATCGGGCCTGGATCGGTGCTACGAGCTCCCACGGCGAGCCGGTCACCATCGTGGCTGCTCCTGACCGGGACGGTGACAACGCCCACCGCGCGGCGTTGTGGATGCACATCGACGCCGTCACCACGGTGGCCCTGGCTCAGTGCGACCTCACGCTCATCTGCGTCTACTCCGACGACCCCAGCACGGCTGATTCCATCCGCCGGGCGCACCCCAGCCTGCTCAACGGTGCGAGCGTGCCCAATCCGAACCATCTGCCAGCGGAACAGTTCGTGACTCGTTACCCGCTGCCCCCGCCGGTCGAGCTGGGCGAACCCGCCCTCACCAACACCATCGACCACCCGGTGCAGCTGGCCGGGCTGCGTCAGGTGGTGGCCGGCCACGCCACTCACGCCGGGCTGCCCGTCCACCGGTGCGAGGATTTCGTGCTGGCCGTTACCGAGGTTGCCAGCAACGCCATCGAACACGGCGTCCCGCCTGCCGATGTGCAGTTCTGGACCACCTTGACGTCCGTGATCTGCCAGATCACCGACACCGGCTGGCACACCCAGCCGTTAGCCGGGCTGCTACCCCCGCCGACGATCCACCGCCGGGGCCGCGGTCTGTGGATGGCCCACCAGCTTTGCGACCAGTTCTACCTATGGCCGCAGCCCACCACTATCCGGCTCCAGATGGACCGGACTTAGTCGTCGTTCTGGTGTCGCTCGGCCAACACCTTGTGCGGCACCTGGAGCAGGCGCAGGACGGTGACCAAGCCGAGGCCGCCGAGCATGTTCCCGAGCCCCGCGAAGGCGAACAGCCCGAGCCAGTCCAGGTAGCCGAACGGTGCGCCCGCCTGCAGCGCCGCGAAACACACCAGCGACGTGACGACCGCGTGGTTGACCTTGCCGGCGCCGAGCAGGAAGCCCGCGAGCACCGCCGGTACCAGCCGTACCCCGTCGGATTCGGTGGCGTGCTGCAGGTGGGTCATCAGCGTGATGATCATCCCACCGACCATTGCGAGCGCGAACGCTGACCGTCCGATGCCCAGATCGATATAGGATCGGGCCGCTTCGATGGCGCTGCCGCGCAACGCTGGGAAGCCGGCCATGACCAATCCGGTGACGACCCACCCACCGATGAGGTTGGTCAGGAGGGTCATCACCCACAACCGGGCCAGGCCCGCCAGGGTGCCGCGTTTGGCGACCACGGTGACCACCGGGATCAGGAAGTCCTCGGTGAACAGCTCGCTACGCGCCAAGGACAGCGCGATGAGTCCCGACGAGAACGCCAGACCGCCCAGCAGCACGCTGTGCGTAGCGTGCTCCACGAGTAGCAGGGCGAGCACGCCGATACCGACGTCGAGACCGCCCAGAAAACCGGTCGCAGCCAGCCCGATCCAAGACCGGCCCAACCGCTGTTCCCCCTCCTCGACCAGCCGGTCGAATGTTTGCTCGCTGTCCTGCTGGGGGACATCAGGCTCGGCGGCCGTGCGCTGCGTCACCATCGAAGGTTAGGGCCACCGCGGAGAGGCGGCCCACCTTTTACAGCTGTCAGGTGGGTGAATCAGTGACCGCTTCCGCCTGGCCAGGTGCAGTCCTGCTCGACATCGACCCCCACCCTGGTCGACTCCAACTACCTGAAGGTCAACGCCTGGTTGCGGGCGCTGCGGTCAGGTCGCTCGCCGCACTTTCGGGATCGACGTAGGTTTGGTGGTGGCCTATTTTGGGCAGTTCTTCTCCACGGTCCGACGACAGGAGGCTCGTATGGGAATCGGCGACAAGATTGAAAACCAGGCTGACGTGCTCAAGGGCAAGGCGAAGGAAACCGCTGGCCGGGCCACCGACGACCCTGCTCTTGAGGTTGAGGGCCAGGGCGACCAGGCCGAGGGCCACATCAAGCAGGCCGGCGAGAAGGTCAAGGATGCCGTGAAGGACATCTTCGGCAAGTAGCCCCGCCGCCCCGGAGCATCAAGCGCACCTCCACCGGCGGGCCGGGTCACCCTGTCGCCCGCCGGTGGAGGCTCCGTGAACTCGACGTGACGGACTTTGTGTCTCCCTTGAGAATGTCCGTGCTGTCGAGTTCACGACGCGGACCGCGTCACGCCCAGGTGTCTTTGTGGGCGCGGGCTTCGTAGAGCAGGACTGATGCCGAGACCGATACGTTGAGGCTGTCGGCGTAGCCCAACATGGGAACGCCAACCCGCGTGAAGCCGTGCTGATACCACGGTTTGGAGATGCCATACCGTTCGCTTCCCACGACGAGGGCCGTTCGCCCTGCGTAGTCGAGATGGCGATAATTCACGCTCTCATCGGTATCGGCGAGATACACCGTGAAGTGTTTGTCCCGCAACCAGGAGATCGCCTCGCCGGTGTCGTCGAACTCGATGTGCGGCACACGTACCGACATGCCCTGACTGGCCCGCAGGACCTTGGGATGTGACATCCGCGTACGTCGGTTCGTCAGGATCAATAAATCTGCTTTGCATGCGTCCAGCGTCCGGATCAGCGTGCCCAGGTTGCCTGGGATCTCGATGCCGTCCGTGACGAGTACCAGCGCGGAGTCCCCGAGCTCGATCGCATCCGGGTGCCAGTGCGGCATCTCAACGGTGGCCACGATGCCGTCCGGATTGCCGCGCTCGGCCATGCGCGACAGGGTCTTTTCTGACACCTGGAACGTGCGCCGGGCACGGTTGGCCAACTCATGAGCGCGCTTGCCGGCTTCGTCAGAATGCGCAAGTTCTTGACACCAGAAGAACGTGTCCACTCGCAAGCCTGTGTCGAGGGCGACCTTTGCTGCCCACAGCCCCTCGGCGACGAACAAGCTGAAGCGGTTGGGGGCCGTGTTGTGCTGGATCGCCACGACGTCCTTGACGGCGGGGTGACCGATGCTGATCTGCTGGAACTCCATGGCCACAGCATTGTCCAGCCCGTCGCGGATCGGCTTCGACCGGCCCTGGGGTCAATCCGCGCTGGAGATGCGCTGGTGGAGGAATGTCAGTGTCTGGCGTAGTACCCGCGAGACGTGCATCTGCGAGATACCGACCTGCTCGGCGATCTGGGTCTGGGTCAGCTGGTGAAAGAACCGCAGCACCAGGATCGTCTGCTCCCGGGGGGCGAGCTCGGCCAGCAGTGGGCGCAGCGCCTCGCGATCATCGATCAGAGTCAGCTCGTCGTCCAGGCCGCCGATGAACTCGCCCAGAGTCGTGGCGCCCTCCCCGGCGCCGAGCATCTCATCCAGAGACGAGCTCCGGTAAGCCTCCCCAGCTTGCAGCCCTTCGATCACCTCTGGGACCGGCATGCCCAGCCGATCGGCGATCTCGCTGGGTCTCGGCGCCCTGCCGAGCTGCTGGGACAGCTCCGCCAGCGCGCGTCTGATGGCGATGTGCAGATCTTTCAGCCGGCGCGGGACCCGCGTCGACCAGCCGTGGTCACGGAAGTGCCGGCGCACCTCGCCGGTGATCGTCGGTACCGCGAAGGACAGGAAATGCGAGCCGCGGGCCGGTTGGAAGCGGTCCACGGCATTGATCAGTCCCACGGTGGCTACCTGGATCAAGTCGTCCAGCGGCTCGCCACGGCCGGCGAAGCGGCGCGCGATGTGCTCGGCCACCGGGAGATAACCGCTGATCAGTTGCTCGCGCTGGCGCCGCCGGTCAGGATCGTCGGCAGCAAGCTCGGCGTAGCGGCGCTGCAGCGGGATCAGATGCGCATACCCGCCGGGTGGGGTCCCAACCGACGCGGTGACGGCTGTTGTGGAGGTCTCGGTCATCAGCAGCGCGCCCCCCAGCCGTTGACTACCCTTAGCAGGACACCCGATCTCAACGTACTGCTGGCTGGGACTGCTGCCGGGCGGGCGGGCCCTGATCCTGGGTGAGGAGGTCACGGCAATCCGCGACCGCCCGCTCGAGTAGCTCGCAGAGTTGTTCATCGTGGCGTGGTCCGCGGAACCGGTGGGTGTGCCGCAACACCACGCGGAGCGTGGAGATGACCGACAGTGCCCCGGGTTCCCATCCCACGTTGCGCAGCCGCGCCCACCGGCGGCCCCGCTGAGCTTCCAGCCGGGTCAGCTGGGCTTCGATGCGCTCCAATGCCTGCCGCACGTCATGGCCCTGCGGGCGGGCCGCAACAGCGGCGCGCAGGCAGCCCGCCATCACGGTAAGCGTTATGCGTGGATCCCGGCTTCGGGTGCCGATCAGGTCGGGAGCCAGTACCGCCAGCCGGGACCGGGCCGCGGGATCGACAATCTCGTCGTTGACCACGCGGGCCAGCTGGGCCAGGGCCGGATGGGTGCACTTGGGATGATCGCTGAACCGGGCTCCGGCGAGCACCGAGACATACTCCATCAGGCACGCGCCCTGCTCCGGGCTGCGGTGGCCACCTCGATCCAGCATCGGCAGCCCGTCTGGCCTGACCCCTACCGTCGCGGACAGCTGCCCGTCGGTCCAGCTCATGGGTCTCGATCCTTCCGCTGGAGTGGTGGACAGACCGATACGCCGCCTCCGGCGGCGGCCGGTCGGCGAGCCCCTTGGAATAAGCTGGCCACAACAGCATCAAACAGTCGAGGCGTCGTGATTCGAATCACACTATTGATTCGAAAAGTCACCGTTGTCTGAAGCGAGCAGCCTTGTTTCGTTTCTCGCCTGTGCAGGGGTCAGAGCTCTTCGATGATCCAGTCCACCATGACGGTCAGTAGACAGGAGGTAGCCGTGAGTAACAATCCAATTCGTGCTTGCTCTCCCACAATGCCTCCCTGCGTCAGAGCTCATGCGGCCACGACGCGACCCATCGAGACCTCCCGCAGGCCGGCCGGTCGCCACGGGCTCTGATTCTACCGAATCCGCGATAGACCCGGCACTGTTTCGCAGCGTCGGTTGTGGCTGCGGTCTTCAGATCCGATGCCTGCGCACCTAGGAGATCGTCGGTCGACGCAGCGGCGCAAGACCAAGCTGCGGGTGGTGGCTGCCGAGCTGGTCGAGACTCTCGGGCGCTTCGAAGCGCAGCCCGAGCCGAATTCGACCCGCCATTGAATGTTTTTCATTATCGGTTGGGGGTAGAGTCAGAGGTGGTTGAGCCACCAGCCGTCGACGAAGTGTACCGGGATAGCGGTGGTCAGCAGATACGCCGCGCCGCTTCAGGATCGGGGCCTAGCGGATGACTTGCGCGGCCAACGGCGCGGACGGGCAGCTGTCGCGTTTCGAGGTCGTACTCTCCACCGATACCACTCGCAGCTGGGCGCAACTTCGCGGCGAGTTGGACCTGACCAGCGCGCCTCGCCTTGAACGGTTGCTGGACGAGCTGTGCCGCGACGGTTACCGGCAGATCATCCTCGACATGTCCGGGTTGGAATTCCTGGGCGCCTCCGCGCTGAGTGTGTTCGTTCGCGTCGACCAGGCGCTGCGGGCCGCCGGTGGGGAGCTCGTACTGACTCGTCCGAGCCGCATGGCCAGCCGCATCCTGGCAATCACCGGGTTGGACGCCACCCTGCAAACATTCAGCCCTGATGATCAGCGGGTCGGCGCATGACGGTGTCGCCGATCGGCTGGTGGCCTCGGGTGTGGTCGGGTGGTGGGGTCCGGGTTAGGTGGGTGCGGGTAGGGCTGGCATCCAGGGTTGACCGGTCAGTGCGTCGCGTAGCACGGTGATCTTGTCGAGGCCGTGTTTTGTGGCGGTGGACAGGTAGCCCAGGATGGTGTAGCGGTCTTGGGTGCGTTTCTCGCTGGTCAGGCGCCCGGAGATCTTCTGTTGGACCTTGCTGGGTCGTAGGTCACGTTCGGCCTGGTTGGAGGTGGGGGGCACGTTGAGGTCGTGGGTGAAGCGCAGCACGTCGTCGGGGCGGTCGCGCAGGACTTCCAGCAGGAGCCGGGCTTTGCGTTGCCCGGGGCGGGTGCCGGGGGAGGTGGTGTCGGACAGTCCGACCTGTATCCCGCTGCGTAGCCGGGACAGCAGCGGGTCGCCGAGCTTGGCGGGGATCGCGGGCAGGCCCTGGTCGCGGGCCAGGTTGGCCTGGTGGATCAACTCGCGCAGCGCATCGGCGATCTGGTCTGGCCACACTGCGTCGGGGTAGACCTCAGCGGCGCCAGCAAGATCGCGCAGGAGGTGAGCACAGCAAAGTTGGTGGACCAGCGTGCCGAGCTTCGCGGAGTCATAGTTCTGGTAGCGGTCGTGCACGATCACCGAGCCGGTCAGGTCTTTGACCACGAACGCGGTGAAGGTCGCCATGGACCGGTCGCCGACGAGGTAGTGGGTGTAGAGCTCAGTGCAGGCGACCAGCAGGTAGCGCTCGGCCTTCTTCTTCCCCGCTGGTGGCTGCTTGGGGCCGACCCGCAGGGGGGTCTCGTCGCAGCTCACCGCGGGGGCCAGGGTGATCAGCGCGCGGATCCGCGCTTGGGTCTCGGTGAGTAGCCCCGCCGCGCGGGTGAGCATGCCGTGGACGAACCCCACTGAGGGGGCGGTCCCGGTCAGGGACTCCAGCAGCGCGACGACGCGGTGCGCGGGGATGAAGTGCACCACCATCAGGTACACCGCGAACGCGGCCAGGTTGGGGCCGTACCCGACCGGCCCCACTCGGGCCCCTGTCGGCCGCTGGGCGGTGTGGAGCTTGCCGCAGCCGCACTGGACCTGGTGCTGGTCGTACTGGGTGACCTTCACCGCGACCCGCGGGATCTCGTGCTGCTGGTAGCGGTCCACGATACCCAGATCCCGGGCATCATCCAGGTCATCACCGCACTCGCAGCGGCCTTGGGGAAACCGGTCGCGGCGCTCATCGGGGTTGTTAATCCAGGCCAGGTGCGTCCCCGACGCCCCGGGCTGCTTGCCCCGCGACCGCTTCGGCCCACCCGTGCCGCGCTGTTTCTTCTCTGGCGGTACGGGCTTGCCCGGATCGTCATCGCGCGAGGGAGGGCTCGAGGAGTTCCCCGAGTTACGCGAGAGCAGATGCTCCAGCCGGGCCAGCTTGACGGCCAGGGCCTCGTTGGCTTCCGTCAACTCCGAGAGCTGCCCAGCCATCTCGCTGACCTGCCGATCCAGCACGGTGATCTGCCCGGCCTGGCGCCGCACCACGACGATCAGCTCCTCGCGCGACATCTCCTCCGCCCCGGGCACCCGAAGATCACACCGCACACCAGCGGATCACAGCGTGATCGACACGCACCTATCGCCGACCACCGCATCAGCACACCGGCAGCAGCGCATCAGCCCAGGCCAACCCACGGGCTGAATACTTAC
>DATAWX010000010.1:0-11242 GCA_036266995.1 Pseudonocardiaceae bacterium
CCCGCTACTGGGTCACCGAAGACGGCCTGGTGGTGCTGGCCAGCGAAGTTGGCGTGCTGGACATCGACCCCACCACGGTGGTGCGCAAGGGGCGCCTCGAGCCGGGCCGGATGTTCCTCGCCGACACCGCGGCCGGCCGGATCGTCGGCGACGACGAGATCAAAGGCCGGCTCGCCGCTGAGCATCCCTATGCCGACTGGGTGGCCCAGGGTCTGACCCGGTTGGCGGAGCTGCTCAGGCGGACCCGGCGCTGCAGCCGCTGGTCTGCCCCGATGAGACCGGCCCGGCGCAGCAGTTGGCCAACCGACTGAAGGCCGGATTCCGCCAATTGCTCGCGCAGCGAGGCGTCGACCTAGCCTACGGACGGACCCTTCCTCGCCGTCTGCGGGCCGCGGGGCTCGTCGACGTCGCGGCCGATGCATACTTCCCGATCACCGGAGCCGCCTGCGCCAAGCTGGAGTGGGCCACTGTCGAGCAGGTCCGGGCTCGGCTCGTCGCCAGCGGGATCGCGAGCATCTCGCCAACGTGGCCCGCGGAGGGCTACCAGACCTCGCCACCTCACCAATGATCACCGCTTGGGGGCGCAGTCCGTCGGACACCTGATCCGATAGCCGATCGGCCATGGGAACCGTTGCGCGCGCCGTCTACACCGGCGACGCGGGCGAACTCGTGACCATTTCGCGGGCTGCGGCGTTGGACGTAGTCTGCCCAAGTACCCCGTGTGGGGTTCCAGAAGTCGGAGTGCACCTCCGACCTGCCGTGACTGGGGTGCTCTGCCTGGGAAGGCATGATCGTGAGCCGTGTCGTTGCGGCTGCTCTATCTGATCTTCGTCCGGTTACTCGGCTGGTTGGTATTGCTCGGTCGCTCGTCGGCGTCCAAGGATGCCGAACTGCTTGTCCTGCGCCACGAGGTCGCCGTGTTGCGCAGAGCTAATCCGAAGCCTCGCCTGGATTGGGCGGATCGAGCGGTGTTCGCCGCGTTGCTCCGATGGCTGCCCAAGACGCCGCGTGAGTGCCGGTTGGTCACGCCGGGCACGATCCTGCGCTGGCATCGCTGCCTGGTGGCGAAGAAGTGGACCTACCCGCACCGGCTCGGGCGTCCACCCGTCGATGAGGTCATCACGCTGCTGATCGAGCGGATGGCCAGGGAGAACCTGACCTGGGGATACAAGAGGATCCAGGGTGAGTTACTCAAACTGGGCCACCGCGTGGGGGCATCAACTGTCCGGCGTGTCCTTGCGCGCCTGCGGATACCTCCGGCGCCGATCCGGCACACCGACACAACCTGGCGGCGGTTCCTGCGCACGCAGGCCTCGACGATGCTGGCCCGCGACTTCTTCCCTGTGGACTGCGCGGTGACGCTGAAGCGGATCTACGTGTTCTTCGTGCTGGAGGTCGGCAGTCGTGATGTGCACATCCTCGGCACGACCACGAACCCGGACGGGCCGTGGACCACTCAGCAGGCCCGGAATCTGGTGCTGGACCTCGGTGATCGCGCCGACCAGTTCCGGTTCCTCATTCGTGACAGGGCCGGCCAGTTCACAGTGTCCTTCGATGCCGTCCTGGCCGACGTGGACATCGACGTTGTGAAGATCCCTCCGCGCTGTCCAAGGGCGAACTGTTTCGCCGAGCGATTTGTACTCACGGTCAGAACTGAGCTCACCGACCGGATACTGATCTTCAGCGAGCGACACTTGCAGACTGTGCTGGCTGAGTACGTCCGGTATTACAACGGTCGCAGGCCTCACCGTTCCCGGCAGCTCCGTCCTCCACGCCCGGATCATCCCGTCGCCGATCTCAATCACAGGCGAGTCGCACGTCGACTGATCCTTGGTGGTCTGATCAACGACTACGAGCGTGCAGCATGAATCCACAGCTCACGGCCGTGGCCGACTTCTGGAACCCGACAGGTCCTTCGTCTCAACCAGCCTTCTCCTGTTGCCAACGCGGCTGTTGTCGAGGCGACGAAGGGTCCCGGTTGGAGTGAAAAGCCGTTCGCAACCCTTCTCGCCCATGACCGTCTCTGCGCTGGCTAGGACCTGGTCAGGTTGGTGCAGGAGGCACCGCCAGCCCATCGGGGGCCGATCGGTGGTCAGGATCCGACTATAAAGCGTCGCTGTTAGCCTGGTTGACCAGCCGCGGATTGAGAATCGTAGGTGATCGACCGAGATTGAGCCGAAGGCGACGCTTGGGGGATATCGTATCGTTCCGGAAGCGTGTTTAGGGAATACCAAAGCTGCGTGGGAAGGAATATCAGCATCATGGTCGTTCCCGGGCGCGTGACCTGGTGACCTTGTTCGCGCAGGTGATGCAGGTCCTGGTCGCTGGGCGGGCGGTAAGCCGGTCCGTGGAGATCGGACCTCCGCAGCGCTCGCATACCCGGTACTGACCGGTCAGTATCCGCTTGGCAGCTCGGTCGAGGTCCTCGAGGTCGACACGTGCGCGCCTCAGCATGGCCTGAACCTGGGCCCGTTCGAACGCGACCGTGGCGCCCTCCGGATCGTGCTCGTCATCGTTGATGGTCAGGGCTGACGCTTCAACGATGTCATCCCACTGGCGCATCAACGAGTCGATCAGTCGCACCGTACGAACACGTTCCTCGCCGATCAGCTCTTCTGCGGCCCGCCGCTGCGCTGGTGAGAGTCTGGCAGGCTCGGTGGGATCATTCATGACGTGCCCCACTCAACGCGCTGGGTACCCATTCCGGCAATCAATCGTTCTGACCCCGCCTGGCAAGGGGCGCCGTTGCGTTGGCGGATCACCTGATTGGGTACAATCGTACGAGCGAGGAACCCGAGCAAACGAAAGCCCTCGTGGACTGTGCGGCTGGGGCCGGACCGTGTTTCGCCGCTATGTCCTCACCTGCCGAGAAGCGTGCGTTTAGTTGATCTTGTAGGGCTGGGGACATGCGCCTTCTCCTGCGCAGTTACGCTTCGTTGATCACGCTGGGGATCAGTTGGTCTGGTTCAGTTTGGTCAGCTCGACGAGGTTGTCGGAGTACACCCCGGCATTGCCCAGTGTGCTGTGCTGATCCAGTGTGATCGAGTTGACTGAGCTCAGGCCCGGGCTGGAACTGGCCCAGTACCCGACGTTGGCCATGACCAGGCCGGGTATCAGAGCGTCGTCGAGCTGTGCGGGGCCCTGGAATGTGCCGCGGTCGTTGAATACCTGGACCAGGTCGCCGGTGACGATGCCGCGCTTGGCCGCGTCGTCGGGGTGTAGGAAGACGCGCTGCTCTCCTTGGACGCGCTGCTTGTCTTGTGCGTTGCCGTACTGGCTGTTGAGAAAAGCGTGCGGTTTCGGGGAGACGATGTTGAGTGGGTAGCGCTTGGCCAGCTCCGGGTTGGAGTCGGGCGACTCGAAGGGCGCCACGTAATCGGGTAGCGGGTCGATGGGCTCGCCGGGCTGCATGGCAGCGTACATCGACCGCCAGACCGGGACCACGAAGTTGCCGCCTTCAGCGAGGCTGGACTTGAACTCACACTTGCCAGACGGGGTCGGGAAGTTGCCCTCGGCGTGCGGAGCCCGGACCTCGGGGGCGCCGACATTGATCCGCAAATAGCCGTGTTCTTTGAGCTTGTCCCAGGTGATGCCTTCCATGGCCGGAGCGTCCCAGTCGTGGAAATCGATTAACATTTCTTCGTCGGTACGGCTCCAGTAGTCGTCGTTGAAACCCATGGTCTTGGCCAGCCGCCGGAACAGCTCCACATTGGGTACGCACTCGCCCGGCGCGGGGATCGCCGGCTGGTTGAGTGAGATGTACAGGTGTCCCCAAGTGACCATGATGTCGAGCTGTTCGGCCTGCATGGTCGCGGGCAGGATGATGTCGGCGTAGCGGGCGGTATCGGTGATGAAGTGCTCGCTGACCACGGTGAACAGGTCCTTACGCTCCAGGCCACGGACGAGTTTGGCCTGCGCCGGGCCTTGCGAGACCGGGTTGGAGTTGTAGACGAACAGTGACTTCAGCGGCGGGTCGAGCGCCAGTTCGCCGGTCAGGGCCGGACCGAGATCGAGTTCGTTGATGACCCGGGTGCCCTCGGGGATCCATTCGGGCTTGCAGATCTTGTCGAACTGGGTGGGAAATTCCCAGATGGGCATTTCAACCGTGCCACCACCAACGTGCCGCCAGGCGCCGACCAGCGCGGGCAGGCAGGTGATGGCGCGGATCGCCTGGCCGCCGCCCCTGCTGCGTTCGATCGCCACGCCTTGGCGGATCGCGGCCGGTTGGGTGGTGGCGTACTCACGTGCCAGCGTGCGGATGGTCTCGGCCGGAACACCGGTGATCTCTGCGACACGCTCGGGTGGGTACTGGGCGGCCCGCTGGGCCAGCTCGTCGTAGCCGATGGTGTAGTTGTCGACGTAGTCGACGTCCACCAGCTCCTGGGTGATGATCTCGTGGATGAGACCCATGGCCAGCGCGCCATCGGTGCCCGGCCGGATTGGGATGTGCCAGTCGGCCTGGCGGGCGGTGCGGGTGCGTATCGGGTCGATGACGACGACCTTCGCGCCCTTTTTCTGGGCTTCCAGCACGAAGGGCCACGCGTGCAGGTTCGTGCTGGTCATGTTCATGCCCCACACGATGATGTACTTCGAGTAGGCCATGCTTTCGACGTCGAGCCCGCCGGTGGGACCAACAGTCATGATCCAGGCGGTCGATGAGCCGGACTCGCAGTAGGTTTTCTCCGCCACGCTAGAGCCCAGACGGTTGAAGAACGCATCACCGGAGGTGAGACCGTTGAGCACGCCCTGGTGACCTAGGTAGGCGTGCGGCATGACCGCCTGTGGACCGTACTCGTCGATGATCTCAGTCCACCGAGCTTTGATCTCGGCGAGCGCGTCGTCCCACGAGATGCGCTCGAACTGTCCTGAGCCCTTCGGCCCGGTGCGGCGCATCGGGTACAGCAGGCGGTCGGCCTGATAGTGGTGCGCGGGGAAGTTCTTGAGTTTGACGCACAGGCCGCCGCGCGTCATGGGGTGGTCTGGATCTCCTTGGACGTCGACGAGTTTGCCGTCGAGGACGTGGTAGAGCATCGCGCAGGTGTCCGGGCAGTCGTGCGGGCAGGCGCCGCGAACGATTGTCAGCTCCTTGGAATCGACTTCTGGTGCAAGCGTCATCGTGAAGCGCCTCCCCGGACGGGACGATGAAGTTGAATGGCCACATCGCCGAAGCGACGCATCAAGTGAGGCAAGAGCGAGTTACTCATATGTGACACAGGAGTAACCGTCCCGCTAATTCACGGGTGTCAAGTCTCGGCCGGTTTCCGCAAGAGCGGAAAATACCGTGAAGAGTCTCCGATGTTGAACATTGTTTGCGGCCATGAATCCGCAGATGGGAGTTTGTCGCCAGGTCCGGCGATGGGAACCTGCCGATGTTGCCATCAGCGCTTAGCGTGGCAAGAGTGATCGAAGCGCGATCTTTTTGACACTTTCGTGGCATTTGGAGGTACTTCTGTGGCGGTGACGTGGCCAACCCTCGACACCCCGACCGGCGACGCGCGGTCACCGCGGGATGGCGCGGACCCGGTGGCCGAGGCGTTCCGAGTCTGGATGCAGACATGCGCGGGATCCGGGTGGGTCGCCGCCACCGGTGCCGAGCTCGTCGAGGTCGCCGCGGCCGGTGCGCGCGTCACGGTTGATCCGGTGCGGGCGGTGTGGTCGGTACCCGCCTACCGGGCCGCGGCCATGGACGGCATCGCGGTACAGGCCGCCAGCACGAGCATCGCGACACCGCAGCGACCTGCCCGGTTGCTACCCGGGGAGTTCGACCTCGTTGACACCGGCGACTTGATGCCTGACGGGCGCGACGCCGTGATCATGCGCGAACACGTCGGGCACCTCGACGACGGTGCTGTAGAGATTGACAATTCCGTCGCGCCCGGTCGCCACGTCCGCGCCATCGGCGAGGACATCCAGGGTGGGAGGGTTCTGCTGCCGGCTGGTCACCGCATCCGGCCGGTTGACATGGCCGCATTGGCCGCTGCCGGTCACCGCTACGTCCAGGTCCGGCCCCGACCGGTTGTGGCCATCCTGGCGACCGGGGATGAGGTGCGGTCGGTCGGTTCGGTACTCGCGCCGGGCGAGGTGCTCGACACGAACTCGCTGATGCTCGCGGGGATGGCCGAGGAAGCCGGTAGCAAGGCCCTGCGGCTACCCATCGCCCCTGACCAGCCGGATGAGCTCGCCCAAGCCGTGGTGGCTGCGGCGCACCATGCCGATGTCGTGCTAGTGATCGCCGGTTCGAGCACCGGCCGCGACGATCACACCGCTGCGGTCGTGCGCCGCCTCGGCCTCGTCGCGGTGCATGGCGTGGCGATCCGGCCCGGGCATCCGGTACTGCTGGGAGTGCTGTCCGGCCAGCGCCCGGTACCGGTGGTCGGAGTGCCGGGCTACCCGGCCTCCGCCGAACGCGCGTTCACGTGCTTCGTGTTGCCCCTGCTCCGTATCATGCTCGGGACGGGAGTACTCGGGATCAGGGGATCGGCCGGCGACGGGTTGCCAGCCCGGTTGGCCTGCGCGGTGAGCTCGGCCGAGCACCTAGACGAGTACCTGCGTCTGCGGCTCGCCCGCATCATCGACCCCCGCACCGGCCGGGAGGCTCTGGTGGCCGCCCCGCTGCAGCGCGGCGCCGGCGCGCTGAACGCAATGATCCAAACCGAAGCGGTCCTGCGCATCCCCGTCGGAACGACCGGATTCCCCGCGGGCGCCGAGGTACGTCCCGTCCCGGTTGCCGATGCCGCGTTCGCAACGGCAACCACAATCATCAACGGCCTGCGCTCGCCGGCAACAGATGCCCTCCTGGAATTGCGCCACGATCAGCTGCCCCAGGGATCACTGCACTGGACCGAGGTCAGCGTCCAAGACGCCACCGACGCACTGGCGACTGGCTTGTGCCATGCGGTCGCGCTGGAGCAGCACTGCAGTGCCGGCGGTGATACAGCGGATCCCATCGCTGCACTCGCCGGGCGCATCGGTGAGCTCACCGTCATCGAGATCGCCCGAACCGGCTCGACCAACGAGGTGCTCGTGGTGCCGGCACTCGCCTCCTACACCCAGCCGATCGCGGCACTGCGGGCAGTGCTGCGCTCCACAGCCTTCCAGCGTCGACTGCAAGGTGTGTCTCAGGCCAGTTTCGGGCGCCAGTGATCACCGCAATATACTCATCTGCCGATGAGTGACGGTCGGAGGACCTTTGGGTTGGACGTCGTAGCAATGCGAGTGCCGAGGTCCGGCCCAGCACAAATCAACTCCGTATGGCCTGACAAATTTGAACGCGTCGGTTCTGTTGACGAGCTGGACCTGGCGCCTGACTAGCGCAGGGATCAACGATCTCGCTCGCCACCGGTTCGCATGACGCAACTGCACATCTGGTGACGGTCTGGTTATGGATCCCGCAACTCGAAGCTGCAGTCAGGCGTCTCGGTGATCAGACGTCGTAGTAGAGGGCGAACTCGAAGGGGTGTGGGCGCAGCCGCAGTGGGTCGATCTCGTTCTCTCGCTTGAGCGTGATCCAGGTCTTGATGAGGTCCGGGGTGAAGACACCGCCTTCGAGCAGGTAGTCGTGGTCGGCCTCGAGGTTGTCGATCACCGCGCCCAGGTTCGCCGGTACCTGCGCCACGTCCTTGGCCTGCTCGGGTGGCAGCTCGTAGAGGTCCTTGTCGATCGGCGCGGGGGGTTCGTGGGAGTTTTTGATCCCGTCCAGCCCGGCCATCATCATCGCGGAGAAGGCCAGGTAGGGGTTGCCTGAGGCGTCCGGGCAGCGGAACTCGATGCGCTTGGCCTTGGGGTTGTTGCCGGTGATCGGGATCCGGATGCAGGCTGATCGGTTGCGCTGCGAGTACACCAGGTTCACCGGCGCCTCGTAGCCGGGCACCAGGCGGTGGTAGGAGTTGACCGTCGGGTTGGTGAATGCCAGCAGCGACGGCGCGTGGTACAGGAGACCACCGATGTAGTATCGCCCCACGTCGGACAGCCCGGCGTAGCCGGACTCGTCGTGGAACAGTGGCACTCCGTCCATCCACAGCGACTGATGGCAATGCATCCCCGAGCCGTTGTCCCCGAACAGCGGCTTGGGCATGAACGTCACGGTCTTCCCGGCCGCCCATGCGGTGTTCTTGATGATGTACTTAAAGAGTTGCAGGTCGTCGGCCGCGTGCAGCAGGGTGTTGTATTTATAGTTGATCTCTGCTTGTCCCCCGGTGCCCACCTCGTGGTGCGCCTTCTCGACAGTGAATCCGCACCCGATGAGGTTCGTGGTCATTGTGTTGCGCAGGTCGGCGAAGTGGTCGGTCGGCGGCACCGGGAAATAGCCGCCCTTGTAGGGAACCTTGTAGCCCAGGTTGTGGCCGTCCTCGTCGGCGCCGGTGTTCCACCAGCCGGCGACCGAGTCGATCTCGTGGAATGCGCTGTTGGGTGTGGTGTCGAAGCGCACCGAGTCGAAGCAGTAGAACTCGGCCTCGGGGCCGAAGTAGGCGGTGTCGGCGATGCCGGTCGAGGCCAGGAAGTCCTCGGCCTTGCGGGCCACGTTGCGCGGGTCGCGGCTGTATGCCTCGCGGGTGAAGGGGTCGTGCACGAAGAAGTTGATGTTCAGTGTCTTCTGTGTCCGGAACGGATCGATTCGCGCCGTCGCGGGGTCGGGCTGGAGAATCATGTCCGACTCGTGGATCGACTGGAACCCGCGCACCGAGGAGCCGTCAAAGGCCAGGCCTTCCTCGATGATCTCGGCGTCGAAGAAGGCGGCAGGGACGGTGAAGTGCTGCATGACACCCGGTAGGTCGCAGAAGCGGACGTCGACGAACTCGACGTCCTCGTCGGCGATGAAGCGCAGGACCTCATCGGAGTCAGAGAACATCGTCCTTCGCTCCTTCGTGCGCACTGGAGTATGGATCGGAGTACTAGATCAGCTCACTATGACAACCGTAAGTGGCCTATGTTGCCCAACTGTCACCCGGATGTGTGGCAAAGGTTACGAGGCTGGTGGGGGCCGAGGCTAACCCGTCGGGCGGCAGGCACTGTTGCGTTAGGGAAAGGGCACGCACCGTCGCCGGTGTACCGGTACAGGGTCGGGAGTCCGGTACTGTACGACGAGAGGGCACCGGGGAAACCCTGCGCAAACGCACGGTCGAGACCCTCGCCGAGCTCACCCCCAAGAAGCCCAGATCGCCCGCCGCCCGACTGCCTGACCGCGCAGCTCGACCGCCACGACAATGCGTGGTCATGCCGCGAGTCGCGCGGGTAGCGGCACAGACCGTGCCCGAGTGGCTGGTGGAGGCGCGCGGTGGGGCCCGCGCCCCCAACATGCTGTCCAACCGATTCTGCCCGCCGCGGCCGCCGGGTTCGGTGGACAGATCAGCGCAGCCGAGTGTCCGCGCGCTCGGTGTCTGGATAGGGTTCCCTACTGAACAGCCAGATCAACCTGGGTGGGCGCTGCCGGGCGTGGCGGCGACGTCGGTCATTTCCAGCGGAAGTGCACGAAGATCCGGCCGAAGTTAGCTGACCATCGACAGCCTGCCTGACCGCTGTTTCGATCTCGTCGTCGTGGGTGGTGGGCCGGCCGGTCTGGCGGCTGCGGTCTATGGCGCCTCCGAGGGGCTGCGAACGCTGGGAGTCGAGATGGTAGCCGCGGGCGGCCAGGCCGGGGCCAGTTCACGGATCGAGAACTGTGCCCGTGGGGACCGTTTCCCCGGCGGGTGGTATGGCTGTGGGGGGACCGAGCGTGGGCGGCCGGAGTTCGGCGCCACCTCCTGCGGGTCGCCGGTGTGAGCACTTCTACCGCGGCGCCACGCGATGGCGTAGTACGTTCATGGTTAGTAATGGTCTGCGTACTGTTCGTCAGCTGTGCTCGGTGTCGCGCGCCGTCCACTACCTAGCCGGTAACGCGTCAAGCGCAAGGGTGATGACAAGTTGTGACAACGCCGCAGCGGTCATCAGCGAAGAGGCGTGGTCCACCTGTGACGGGCTGTCTGCTCTTCCTCGGTCTGGTCTTCGGCTCGCAACCGGCGTCCCTGTTTGGAGCCGGCGCGCCCAGCACGCCGAGCAATGACGCCGTAGCGTTGCTGACGGTGGCGTTACCCGCAACGGCTTCGCCTGCTGACCGACAGGCCGCCTTCGCGGTGCTAACCGCGAACATTGCTCACTACCGGAGGATCTTCGAGCAAGGCCGGGCCATCATCGGCCAGGCGCAGCACGCCAACGGTGAGGAGGGCTCGGGGGCGATGGAGGATCCGACCTCCGCCGCCGCACGGTTCCGGGACTATCGCAAAAACTCGAACCCAGAGCGTGACATGAGTTTCCTAGATGCATTCAGGCGGGCCGATAAGCACTTCGCGACGGATAACGAACCACGGGCAATCCGTGACTGGGTGGATGACATGAGCTTTCTGCATGACGACTTGGGTCGGTGGGTGCACGTCGCTGTCGACTACCAACTTTCAGCCAGCACGTCGCGATCCGATTTAGACGCTGCCGCCGAGACGGTGCATCAGGACCTGGGGAAGGCTGAAGCGGACGCAAGCGCGGTCCAGCGGGGTTGAGAAACTTTAGGCATGATGGGTCGACCAGCCTGGGTCGTCATCACGTGGTGTGAGCGTTGGCAACTGGGTGTCATGGCCCCACGTCGGCCCCACACAAGATCACCTGGACTAGGCCAAGATCCACTGCGGTGGCTAAAGCCGCAGCTCAACGCCTTATTGATGTTGTGGGCCGCCTGGGGGTCGAACCCAGAACCCAAGGATTAAAAGTCCTTTGCTCTGCCAGTTGAGCTAACGGCCCCGCGCGCTGATCGTAGCCAACCCGGCATCGCGGCTGGTGGCAGGTGGACGGCGCGGGGCGAACAGGGTTCCTCTTGACGCCGCGTTGAGCACAGGAGCCCGATCGGAGCACGTTACGTGAGGGCTCGGCCGGCAGCAGCCCGGCGACGCTGCGAGGCCTGGCACGTGGCGCGAGCGATCCGCGCACCAGCTGGCTCCTTTCGAGCCCGCCGATGGGCGAATCGATCTTGCGATCTCGGTCGACGTCACGCTCGGGATCGCCCTGTCGGCCCCGGGTGATATGGCTGGCGGAGCCGACCAACCCTGTCGAGATGAGCGAGCGATTGCTTACGGACGGCACCGTCAACTTGCTGAAGTTGTCTGGCGGACGGGCATGGCTGGATCGGGTGGGTCGGTCTGCGGGGCCCGTGTCAGGCCGCTGTGGCTGTGCCGGTGACCTCGTTCCAGGTGGTGAATCGGTCGGTCATTTCGTGTCG
>DATAWX010000011.1:0-13185 GCA_036266995.1 Pseudonocardiaceae bacterium
AGATTATGCTGTCGGCGAAGTCGATAACACCACCCAGGGCGTCTCGGCCCGGGACTGTTCCCGAACACCTCGGTACTGTTCCGGCCGAACTGATTGGAACGCCTCGTCGCGCGTCGGGATGATTTTGCGAATGGGGCCGAGTTGGTATCGGTAGGCCCGTCCGGTCGGGTGCCGGTTGCACCAGCGCGCTTGCTTGGGGGGCCGGGCCGGTGTGGAAGTCCAGCCACACCATGGTCGCGGTGGCCAGGCAGTAGCCCCGAGCCACCGTCGGCGATGCGCTCGCCGCCGGGGCACCCGCATCAACGCCCGGAGAGTGCTTGCATGTATGAAGTACTTGGTGTTACAAAGTAGTTGGCTAGCGACCACCGAGGTGTGATGGGTGAGGTGAACAACGTGGTGAGCAAGGACGCGGACACGACATTCGGGTCGACAGACCCGCTTATGGCGGAGGAATCGTTGGCGGTGATCGAGCGGCAGCGCGCCGAGGTCAGCCGCCGGCTGGGGGTGAACCCGGCGCTGTTCTTCTGGCTCTGGGGTGTGGCGTACCTGCTCGGCTTCGGCTCGATCTTCCTGACCTACGGGACGGATCCCCTGCTGCCGCTGGCGAGTTGGGTCGCCGCAGTGATCACTGCCGTGCTCTTCTCCGCCGCGATGGTTGTCTCGGCGGTCTACGGGGCGCGGGCCGGGCGAGGGATTCACGGACCTTCCCGGATGGTAGGCGCGATGTACGGCTGGAGTTGGACACTCGGCTTTCTCGGGCTGGTGGGGGTCAACATCGGGCTGACCCGGCTGGGGCTGTCCGAGGATGCGGTCAGCCTGTTGTGGTCGGGCAGTTCCCTGCTGCTGGGCGGGGTGCTCTACCTGGCCGGTGGAGCGTTGTGGCAGGACCGCTTCCGGTACGGCCTCGGCGTGTGGATGCTGCTCACCGGCGCGGGAAGCGTCTTCGCCGGTGTCCCGGGCAACTTCGCTGTGCTCTCTGTGGCCGGTGGTGGCGGCCTGCTGGTCACCGCTGGCTACTTCACCCTGCGACGCGGGCGAAGTACGCGGGCGTGAGCACCGATTCGCTCCCCGAGCTCGACGCGGTGATCCACGCGCAGGCGCGGTTGCGGGTGACGGTGGCGCTGGCCGCGCTCGGCGCCGGGGACAGGATTACCTTCCCGCGGCTGCAGCAGCTTCTGGACATCACCGCCGGAAACCTTTCGACGCATCTGCGCAAGCTTGAGGACGCCGGCTATGTGGAGATCACCAAAACCCACCAGCGGCGGACCCCGGTCACCCACGTGGCGCTGACTCCCCAGGGCCGGCGTGCATTCGAGGACTACACCACGGCGCTGCACGCGCTGCTGGCCAGTCGAGCCGGCCAGACCACCGAGAAGGGCTACCTGCTCGACAACCAGCAAGCGGAGGCTGGAACACGATTCGATGCGCTGGCGATGCTGTTCGATCCCTCGACCTTCCGCCACATTGAGGCACTGGGCATAAAACGTGGCTGGCGATGCTGGGAAGTCGGCGCGGGTGGACCCAGCGTGCCGTCGTGGCTCGCCCAGCAAGCCGGGCCTGAGGGATATGTGCTGGCGACCGACATCGACACCTCGTGGATGACCAGCACCGACCAGCCGACCTACGAGGTCCGGTGTCACGACATCGGCACTGAGGAACCGCGCTCTGACGGGTTCGACCTGGTACACGCCCGCCTGGTGCTCGTCCACGTTGTGCAGCGCGCCGAGGCGCTGGCGGCGATGGTCAGGGCGTTACGACCAGGTGGCTGGTTGCTGGTGGAGGAGGCCGATCCGGCCTTGCAGCCCCTCGTCTGCCCCGACGAGTACGGCCCCGAGCAACAACTGGCCAACCAGCTCAAACACGGATTCCGCGCGTTGATGGCGCGCAGAGGTGTGGACCTGGCCTATGGACGGACGCTGCCCCGATTATTGCGTGACGCCGGACTGGTCGACGTCGGCGCAGACGCTTTCTTCCCGATCACCAACCCTGCCTGCACGCTGTTGGAGCGGGCCACCGTGGCGCAGATCCGGGACCGCCTGGTGGCCTCCGGTGCCGCTACCGACGAGGAGATCGACCAGCACCTGGCCAACGTCGTCACTGGTCGGCTCGACCTCGCTACCTCACCGATGATCTCCGCCTGGGGCCGCAAGGCCAATCCCAGGACGTCTGGGCTTATGAGCTAGGCGGCAGTGGCCGCGGTGATCTCGTCGATAGTGGGGTTGGTCAGCACCGAACCGTCCGGCAGGAGCATGGTCGGCACGGTCTGGTTACCTCCGTTGACGCCTGCCACGAATTCGGCGGCCGCTGCGTCGTGCTCGATGTCAACTTCGCGGAAGCTGATCCCGGCACGCTCCAGCTGCGCCTTGAGTCGACGGCAGTATCCGCACCACACGGTCGTGTACATCGTCAGTTCGCCCACGCTCGGTGCCAACAGTGAAGCGCTGCGCGATGTTCCTGCCAGCGTCGGTCAGCTCTGCGAGGACGGGGCAGGTCTAGTTCTCGCCCCGGGCACCGGACCGGGTGCGGGCCGGATCGACTTCCCGTTCGGGGTGACGCCGGAGGTATTCCTCCTCGAGTAGCGCGGTGCGGCTGCTGTGTTCCCGCAGCGCATCAGGTGAGCCGTGCAGGAAAGTGCCGTGGCGGGTCGTGTGGAGATGCTCCAGCTCGCGGAGCAAGTCTGTCTCTGCAAGATTTTCGGGGGGCACACCTTGCACGTCGTCCTCCTGTGGCCGGATAGTGCGAGACAAGCTCGGATGCTACCGACGGAGGACTGTCTCGGTGGTCTTAGTCGTGCTGCTGATCGCCTCCCTCGTTGGGGCGATCCTTGGGGCGGTCGGCGCGGCGGTGAACCGGGTGAAGGTCTGGGACGAGTTCCTGTTGTGGGTGGTCGGTGGGGTGATCGGCGGTGTGCTCGCCGTCCTGGGCTGGACCGGCATGATCTACGGCGTCGGGGCGTTGCTCGAGGTCCACGCGAGCGTGCCGACCATCGCCACTACCGGCCTGATCCTCTTCGGGACGGCGGGCCTACTCGGGGCCGTGGTCAGTCCCCGCCTGGACAACGCCGACAGCCCGGTGGCGTGGTTGTTCAGCTTCTTCATCACATGGGTGCAATCGCCGTTGCTGACCACCGTCGGCGTCGTCGCAACGCTGATCGTGGCGATCGGGGGCGGCGAAGTGCACTTACGCCGGGGCATGCTGTTCGTCGCAATGGGTCCCGGCGGGGGAGCGCTGACACTCGGTGCCGTGGCCTGGACGCAGTCGGGCTGCTTCAACCCGGACGGAACCGTGCCGGACAGCCTGGCCCGGCACGAATCGATGCACAGCCGGGCCGTGGCGGCGATCGGCGAGCTCGGCTTCTACGTCACCTACGTCACCATCGGCGCTATCTGGGGATCGGTGCAGGGCGGCTCGTGGAACAGCCTCAACACGGCCGGCTGCGGCAACCCGTTCGAGAAGACGGCGCACACGTTCACCGGCGACCCGGCCGTCCCCCGGTCCACAAGCGACTGTTAGGAGGCGGACGGCCCCGAGCGGGCGACCAGCTGCGCGATGGCCCGCCAGCCGAGCAGGAACAGCGCCAGGCTCACGGCGGCGACCAGCACGAACGTCAGCGGCAGCCGGTGGGTGAAGGCCGCGCGTACGCCGAGACCGACCACCACAGTGCCGAGCCACACCGCCACCCCTACCGGCAACCGGAGCGGCGCGCGCCACGCCCGGCCAACCAGCCATCCGACGACCAACCCGAGCAGGAACGGCGCCGCGGTGGTCAGCAGCCCGAACGCATCCACCACCTCGGCGTGCGAGCTGCGCCCCACGGCGGCGAACACCAGCACCGCGAGCGCATCGGCACCTGCTGCGAGCGTTACCGTCGCTGGACGGATGGCCTGCGAGGTGGTCACACCAGCAGTCTATTGCGGTGCCTGGGGGTTCCACGGCTTAGCAGGGACGACGGTCCATCCGTCAGGGGCGGACGCGGGCGCCGGAGGAGCCGGCGGTGATGCCGCGGGGGGCGGGTTGCTCGCGGTGTGCGGGGCGGGGGCCGTGGCGTGTCCCTGGGAGCTGCCGCTTGTCGATCGGTGCAGAGGCGGGTTCGGTGCGAGCCCAGCGGGTGGCGGTGCCGCGGGGGCGATCGGTGGAGACTCGGGATTTGGAGACTCTGGATTCCCCGATGCTTCGGGATCGGCCGGGGGTGCCGGGGATGGGGTCACCGGGGCGACGGCGGTCATCGATGGCGCGTCCGCGGGGACGCTGGGCGGCTCGGGCTGCCCAGGCTGCACCTGAGGGGCCGTCGTCGGAGGTGCCGTGACCTGCACGTTGACCGTCCGGTTCGGTTTCGGTGATCCCCCCGCCATGGAGTGCATCACCGCGACTCCCACCAGCCCGAGCACAACGACTGCCAGCACCGCGATCCCGATGACGTATTTGGACCGGGACTGCGGCGCGGAGCTCTGGAACTCCTCGGGTCCCATGCGCAGCCAGTCGCTCTGCTGTTCGCCGATTGGCGGCGGCTCCAAGCTCGCCCAAGGCGGCGACGAGCTGTCGCTGAGCCTATTGAGGGGTGTGCCGACCGGCTGGGACAGATCTGCCGGGTGCTGCTCTGCCGGCTGTTGCGTGGCCGGCTCGAACAGGGCGGTGCCGCGCCCGACCTCACCCATCACCTGCGTCGGCGCCTCCTGGGTCGAGGTTTCCCAGCGGAACGCCGGCGGAAAGGGACTGGCCGACTCGGGAGCACCATCCGTACGCGACTCGTTGGGCATCACACAGCCACTCCCTCGGACTCTTCGGTTACGCCGGAGGCCACCGTCATGGCCGTCACTCCCCGCAGCCCTGTTCTCACTCGGTGCACAAACGCGGTCATGTTAGCCGCACCCATTCCCCGGGTTCCAGCCTCCCCGGCCCCGGTGACCCGTCGGCATGGAAAGCACCGACTCGCCGTCTACGGTCACTGACAGCCACAGCGGCGGTGTCTATCCTTCGCCCCGCTAGGACCGTTATTTGGTCCGATTCCAGGGGAGGGGCGTCATGGGGGGCTGCCGCGCGGGCCAGTTGAGCGGGATGGGTCGACTGGTGGCGTTGCTAGCGGGCGTGGTCACGGTGGTGACGGCCGTCCCTACTACCGCAGCCGCGGCACCGGCGCCCGGCGCGGGCGACTATGCGGCCTTGGGCGACTCCTACTCCTCGGGAGTTGGCACGGGCGTCTACGACCCGGCAAGCGGGGCCTGCGCCCGCAGCCCCTTGTCCTACCCGGCACTGTGGGACGCGGAGCACCACCCGGCCGGTTTCGAATTCGTCGCCTGCTCCGGCGCCAAGACCGAAGATGTGCGCGCCAACCAGATCTCAGCGTTGCAACCCAACACTGACCTCGTGACGATCACCATCGGCGGCAACGACGCGGGATTCGGGCCCGTGCTGTACACCTGCACGGCCGCCGAAAACGACAGCACGTGCTTCGCCGCCGTCGACACCGCAGAGGCCTTCGAGCGGTCCGTACTGCGGGACCGGCTGGCCCGCACCTACGCCGCGATCCGCGGCGCGGCGCCGCATGCCCAGGTGGTCGTGCTCGGCTATCCACAGCTGTTCGATCTCGCGCCGAGCTGCGCTGACCCGCAGGTGCCGAACCTGGCCCGCCGCAGGAAACTCAACGAAGGCGCCGACGTCCTCGATGGCGTCATCCAGTCCGTCAACCAGCAGTTCGGGTTCAACTTCGCCGATGTTCGGGGCCAGTTCGCCAGCCACGCGGTCTGCTCAGCCGACCCGTGGATCAACGGTCCGAGTGTGCCCACCGCCGTCGGGCCGTATCACCCCAACCAGACGGGCTACCGCAGCGGCTATCTGGCCGCACTGGACGTGGCTACCGCACGCGGTGGCGCGGCAGCCTAAGCCGGACTGCGTTACCACCTCCGGACGAACGAGCTAACCGGAGGCAGCAACGATCGAAGGTGCGGCGGCCACCTCAAGCTAGGCCAGCCGGGGACTCACGGGAGGGCGAGGCCACCGGGCACGACGCCACCGGGGACGATGCCGCCGCCGGGGTCGGGGGTGGGGGTTGGGCTGGGCGTGGGGGTGGCCGACGGGTCCGTCGGGTCTCCCTGGGCGGGGCTGGTGCCGGGGTCCGGCTGGTCCCATTGGGCGGGACTGCTGCCGGGGCCATCGGGCTGGGCCATAGCAGGGCTTGCTCCGACTATCTCCACGCCGGCCACGGCTGTTGCCGTCGCTAGCAGCAGGGACAAGCTCGCTGCCCTGATCACCTTACGGACCGTGCTGCGCTCCATAGTTACTCCCTGTAGTCATTTGACCCGTTTTGGTCACCGCGGTTGATATCACGCTGAGGCGAGTGACGCCCTTTCGGGGGGTGCAGTAGGTCCAACGCGACAGCGGCCACTGAGTGACGGGTGAGGCGACGTCGCCGCCACGCATCAACTCTTTGCCGGCACATTCATCACCACCGCGGCAGCGACCTGCTTGGCCAGCTCGCATGACCGCTGCGGGTTGTCGCTCAACCCTCTTGACTCGTAGTTGATCGAGACACTCTGCCGCTCTGCGAGCTTGACGTCGATGTCACAGCTGGGCAGGTTCGCGTTTGACCTCGATACGAGGGCGGGATAGCCGGCGATATCGGTGAGCTCGAAGGAGGGAAGGCCCCGGTCGTGGTTGTAGGCGGCTTCCAGGGTTGGGTTGTTGGTGAAGACGCTGATGGAAACCCGCCTGACCGTAACCAGTTCAGGGGTGGTCTTCGTCCACGCGCAGAACACCGTGCCGAAAAGGCCCTCCGATGGTGCCGGCGGGACGTCGAGACCGAATCCTTTCGCCTCTTGGGACGTCAGTAGATCGCATGTGCGGTGCACAACACCAGCGACATCACGGGGGTTCTGCACTGGCGGGATCGGGCTCGCCGCCTGGCTGGGGCTCGATCGGACGGGTTCCGGTGGCGTGCCCGCGCCGGTGCCGCAGCCTCCGACCACGACCACTGAACCAGCGGCAATCCAGCTCGCGGCCCATCGGATCCTCATCGAGGTAGTCCCACCTTGCGCGAGCACGGGCCCAGCATCATCGCCGTCCTTGATGTCTGTGGGCAAGTAGGCGCAGGAGTCTGCCACGGGGGCGCCGCACGGCTTCGACGACGGCCTGGTCCGGGCACGGGAAGTCAGCATGCAGCGGCGCCGGACGGCGGTGATTGGTGAGCATCAACGCGGTGCAGCGCCGATCATGGACGCTACACTCGGACAGTGGACACCGACGTCTCGACCGGATGAGACGCAGCCCCGACATGACGCGCCTGGTAATCACGGCGTTGACGATCATTCTGCTGGGTGTTGCCGCCGGACTGGCTGCAGCGCTGGTCCTGCCGAAGACCTACGGAGCCCGTTCGGAGATCGTCTACTCCGTCAGTCAGGACCCGCAGAGCGACCCCATGAAGCAGGATCGTGAGCTGTCCACTCAGCTGGTCTATCTGACCAGCCGGGCTGTGCTCGGTCCGGTCGCGCAGAAGCAAGGTCGCCAGTTCGACGATCTGGCCAAGGACGTCAGCGTGCAGATCCTGAACAACAGCGAGGTCATCGAAGTCGAGACCCACGGTGCCACCAGGCAGGCCGCACTGCAGACACTGCAGGCCATCGAGACCGAGTACATGGTGCTCAGCAGCCGGCCCACCGGGGCGTCCCGCAACCTCGACACCCAGCTCACTGACGCCCACACGAACACCACCCAGCTCCAAGCGCGGGTACAGCAACTCGTCCCCGCGGTACTGGCCGGCACCGCCACCCAAGCTTCCCTCGACGACGCCCGGGCGCAGCTCACCGCGTCCTTGGACCTGGAGAAGGCGCTCCAGGCCCGGATCGATGCGCTGAACCTCACCGGCCAGCAGGGACCGGACGCCCAGATACTGACTCCGCCCTACCCGATGCCCGACGTGGTGTTCCCGCAACCGCTCATCGCCGCTGGAACAGGCGCGTTGATCGGTATGATCGTCGCCGCCGGGGTAGTGGGTGCCGATGTTCGGCGCCACGCGCTCGCCCGCGCCTGATGTATCAGACTGGACGTCATGTCATTGACAATCGGCGGCCGTCCGCTGTCCTCCCGCCCGCGCGACACCGTGAACTACCGCATCGAGGGCCCCGCGCACCGGCTGCTGTTGGAGCCCTTCCCCCGACGGGTGCGGGCGGTCTTCGGCGGCGCGACGGTACTGGACACCACCAACGGCATGCTGCTTCACGAAAGCAACCTGCTCCCGCAGCTCTACCTACCCCGCGACGACATCCGCGGCGACCTGCTCACCCGGACCGAGCACCGAACGCACTGCCCGTTCAAGGGCGACGCCAGCTATTGGTCAGTGACAGTGAAGGGTGAGACGGCGGACAACGCCCTGTGGTCCTACCTTGATCCGCTGCCCGATGCGGGCTGGCTCCGCGATCTGGTGGCGCCGTACTGGGCCTCGATGGACGCCTGGTTCGACGAGGATGAGGAGGTCGCCGGGCACCTGCGCGATCCCTACCACCGAGTCGACGTCCGGTCCACCAGCCGGCACGTGCGGGTGCTGGCCGGTGACGACGTGATCGCCGAGTCCCGGCGCGCGGTGGTGCTGTCCGAAACAAGTCTACCCAACCGCTTCTACCTGCCGACTGACGATGTGCGCAGCGAGGCGCTCGAGTTGTCCGGGACGCACACCGTCTGCCCGTACAAGGGCACCGCGTCCTACCGCAGCCTGCGTACTCCGTCGGGGCTCATCGCCGACGTGGCCTGGTACTACCCGGAGCCGTTGGACGGAGTGCGGGCGATCCGCGGCCACCTGTGCTTCGTCGCTGAAGGGGTACAGACATGGGTGGACGGCGTCCGGTGCACGTAGTCCACGTCATCCGGGTAGAGCGACGCCGTGCATAGGGACACGGATGTCGCTACGATAGGGATGCATGCTGACCATTACAGAGACAGCAGCACAGGTGATCAACACTCTGATCTCCGATAGTCAGATGCCCGAGGGAGCTGGGCTACGGATCGCACCGCAGCAGGATCGATCCGAAATGCTCGAACTCTCTGTCGCCCCCGCGCCGGCTGAACAAGACACCGTTGTCGAAAGTGCTGGCGCCACCGTGTTCCTTGAGCCCCATGCAGAGGAAGCGCTGCGAAACCAGGTCCTGGACGTGCAGCCGGCCATGCAGGGCGAAGAGGACCAGTACCGGTTCGCCGTAACTCCCCAACCATCTGTCTGAAACCAGTCAGCGGCCTGGGCGGGGTATATCAAATCGCATCACGTCAACCCGTCCAGGTCGCGAATAATCGCTTGCCACTTATCCCGCGGTATAGCGCGTTACGTTGGCAGCGCGGGGGACGGCTCGGTGGCCCGGGTCGCACCCCGGTCGCTCGCCAGCCCGGTGACCGCACTGTCGAGCCGGCGTAGGAACCGCACGGCGGCAGCGTGCTCGCCGTCGGGGGCCAGATCCTCCGCGGTGTCGAGCAACTCCGCGGTGTCCGTCAGCTCCACGCGGTCAGGGGGCTCCGGGGGCTGCCCGAGCAGCGCCCGCAGTGCCCGCACATTGGCGCGCACCGCATCAGCCGCGCGGGTCAGTGCCAGCCGTGCCGGCTCCGGCACCTCGGCTGCCTGGGTAGCCAGCCGGACCAGGCCGCGGGCATAGCGGTCGCAGGCCGCCAGCGTGCGCATCATGCGCCGGAACCCGCCCCGACCGGACAGGCCGGCGAGGCCGGTGGTGAGCGGCCGTGCCGCGGTGCGCAGCGTCAGCAAGGTCTGGTCGAGCCTGCGAGCTTGGTCGAGCAGCCGCTGCCCATCATCCTCCGCGCCACCCGCCAGGTCGCCCACGGCGGCGTCGAGCAGTTCGTCGAGCCCGGACAGGAACTCCGCGACGTGCCCGGACACCGTGCTGCGGGTGCTGCTGGGCAGCACCAGGAAAGCGACCGCGATCCCGATCACCGCACCGGCAGCGGTCTCCTCGAGCCGCAGCACCAGCACATCGATGCTGAACCGGCCGAGCAGGCCATAGAGCAGGGCGAGCACCGCGGTGAGCCAGAACATGAACAGTCCTTGCGACACGCGCAAGACATAGAAGCCGAGGAACACGCAGCAGAACAGGGTGACCAGCGCGGCGACCGTGTTGCCTCCGACCGCCACCGCCACCCCGACGCCCGCCACGACGCCGGCCAGCGTTCCGACGATCCGCTGCCAGCCCCGGGAGAGGATCTCCCCCCGGGAGGTGGTGTTGGTGAACACGATGAACGCGGTGATCACCGCCCAGTACCAGCGGCTGGGCGAAATGAACTCGCCGGCGACGATCGCCAGGCTGGTCGCCATCCCGACTTGGATCGCCTGCCGGGTGCTGGGCCGCAGACCGGCCTCGCCGTCGGCGTCGTGGTCAGCTGCGTCGTTGCTGCCTGACTCTTCGATCGCGGCGAGCTCCGGGGCCTCGCGGGAGCCGGCGTCGCACATCGCGAGGCTCGCCCGGTGGATCGCGGTCGCCAGCCGCCGCGACGGTGAGTCGCAGTCGCGGCCGGCCAGGACGTCGGGTACCTCGGTCGTTCCCAAGCCGTCCCGAAGCCGGGCCAGCGCCGTCACGAGGGCGGCGCGCTCGTCCGGGGCTACCGGGTGTTCGGAGCACACCAGCTGTTCCGCGGCGGCCACCAGCCGCTCAACCGTGAGCTCCGCGTCGAAGATCCGCAGCGCCAGCGTCCGGTTGGGCACGCCCGGCCAGGCGTGCTCGGCCTCGGCGCGCTCCAGGATGTCGACCACCAGCAGGGCGGTCTCGTTGAGCCGGGCGAGCCGCAGCCGCAGCGGGCGGCCCCCCGGTTTGGGCAACCGGCCGGTGGCGACCGCGTCGCGAACCCCGTCGACGACGGCGGCGGCGCGGGCCCGGAACGCCTCGACCGTGCGGCGCAGCGTCCGCTCCGGCCGTTCAGCGAACACCACACCACGCAGCACCAGCGTGCACGCGGTGCCCACTATCAGGGCGAGCACCAGCCACGGCAGCTGCTCAGGCCGCGCGCCGAGGAACTGGGTGAAGAAGTAGGACTGGAACGCGACCTGTCCCAGCGCGGTGGCGCGTGACCCGAACCGTCGTACATAGACCGCAACCATCATGATCGCGACGAACACCCCGTCGGCCGCGATGCGGTGCCCGGAAAGCAGCGTGCCCAGCGACACCGCAGCCGCGGCCGGCACTGGCAGCAGCGCGGTGGTGAGGCGCTGCGCGCCGGGTTCCGGGTCGTTGACCGCGATCGCGGCCACCATGCTCACGATGACCCCGAGCAGCACCGCCGTGACGGGTTGACCGGTGAGCCGGGCGATCCCGGTCATCACGCCCAGCGAGGCGACCATGCTGGCGGTGGCAGTGGCGGCGAGCCGCAGCCGCAGCAGCCCGGGGTCCGACGCGACCAGCACATCGCGCAGCCGTCTGGCGAGAGCGTGCGGCGCGGCCACCATGCTGATGCTGGCACGGGCGAGCGCAGTGCGGCGACACAAGCTCGCTCGTAACGGTGCGTGACGGCTCTCGTTTCCTCGACATGTCCAGACGCCGATCGCTGGCCACGGCCGTCCTGGTGATCGCACTGGCGCTGGCCGCGGAACCGCCGGCCGCAGCGCAGCCGGCCGATGAGCCGGACTGTCCAATTGGGCTGGCCTGCCGTTTCACCCCGGCCGCCTACGCCCAGACCGACCCGGACGACCCCACGGCGTACGGCAACTACCACAAGGCCGACCGGCCGCGCGACGGCGACGACATCCGCTACATCGTCATCCACGACACCGAGGAAACCTACGACCGCGCAATCGTCCGGTTCCAGGACCCGCGCAGCAGGGTCTCGACGCACTACGTGATCCGGTCCTCCGACGGCGAGATCACCCAGCTCGTGCACACCAAGGACATCGCCCACCAGGCCGGCAACTACTGGTTCAACATGCACTCCATCGGCATCGAGCACGAGGGCGTCCTCGCTGACGGCGCCCGCTGGTACACCGAGGCGATGTACCGGTCCTCCGCCCGGTTGGTTCGCTACCTCGCGGCGCGCTACCACATCCCGCTGGATCGGGAGCACATCCTGGGCCACGAGGGCATACCCGGCCTCACGCCGGCCGGAGTCGCCGCGATGCACTACGACCCCGGCCCGTACTGGGACTGGGCGCACTACTTCGACCTGCTGGGTGCACCGCTGCGCGGTGCGCCGTCGTACGGTGCGGCTGCGCTGGCCGCGCGCGTCGCCGTCCCGCCGGTGCTCACTATCGCACCGCGCTTCGCCAGCAACGTCGAGCCACTGCGCAGTTGCGCGCGGGGCAACTGCACCGACCTGCCGCCGCAGGGCAGCAACGTCGTCTACCTGCACACCGAGCCGCGGGCTGACGCCCCACTGGTCGGGGACTTCGGGCTGCACCCGGACAGTTCTCCAGGCACCACCGGGATCGCGGACTGGTCGGCGAAGGCGGTCGCGGGGCAGTCCTTCGTTGTGGCGGGGCACCGTGGTGAGTGGACCGCGATCTGGTTCGGCGGCCGGCTAGCCTGGCTGGAGGATCGCAAGAGCCAGGTGAGCGCACCGGGACACGGCGCTCTCGTCACGCCCCGCCCTGGGCGCTCAGCCATCCCGGTTTACGGCGCCGCCTACCCGGAGGCCGCCGCCTACCCACCGACGGTCCCGGTGACCGAGGTCGTGCCGCTGCAGTACACGATCCCCGCCGGGCAGGTCTACCTCGGCGTGGAGCCACACTGCGGGGACTATTACTACGCGACGTTCGACGGCGGCGATGCGCCGGACACCGACACGCTGGTCGTGGGCAACCGGCGCCTCGTGGAGATCTCCTTCAACCACCGCCGCGCCTTCGTCGACGCCGCGGACGTCGTCATCCTGCGCTGAACCCGACTGTTCAGCGAATGTTGGGTTCCCCGGTCACCAACCGTACGACTGCCGCCGTGTCCGTAAGGTCAGCGATGGCAGCGGACGCTCCAGCTTTTGTTAATTCGGTTTCATTGTTCTTGCCACTAGCGACCGCGATGACCCGGACCCCCGCCGTAAGTGCTGCCTCCACATCCTTGGGTGTGTCCCCGATCAGTACGGTGTGCTCTTTATCGAACGAGGATCCCATTTGCACTGTGGCGCGGTGCTGAGCGATAGCGACCAGCTCCGCACGCTCGGTGTGGTCATCGCCGTAAGCGCTGCTGGCGAGATCAAGATACGAGTCAAGTCCGAAGACCC
>DATAWX010000012.1:0-27989 GCA_036266995.1 Pseudonocardiaceae bacterium
GTGCCGCTGTGGGCAACTTTGGCGGAAAGTTGCCCACAGCGGCACACCCGTAGCGGATCACACCATCACTTCTTGGGGCTGGTGGGATTAGTGCGACCAGGAGCTGGGACGCCGCCGTGGTCGACGGCCGTGATCCGATAACTGACATTATGACAAATTGAGGCAGCCGACTACCCTCGCTCACGCGACGGATCGATCGCCGATGCCCACGGGCAGCCGACACTCCTGATCAAACCTCTAGCGTCGTTCAGGTGAACAAGCCCCAGGAAGCTCACCGCCAACTCGCCTACTCGATGCCGATCGCAGCTCATGCGTCCAACAACATTTCGTCATCGTCGCCATGAGTGGGAATGATCGATCTGGCCGTCACCAGATGGGGATCGATCGATCCCGGGTCACCGTTGGGCTATGCGAGAGTTCGGACGGATTCAGGGATGCGCTGGTACTGCCACGCCTGCTCGCGGGCGCCGGCCTCACTGTCACCGGAGGACGCGTGGGTAACCGCAGTTGCCGCGTAGTTCGCGGCGTGCCGAGCATGGCCGCCCATGTGCGCGGTGGCGGCTGCCTGCCCGGTGGATCGAGCAGAGGCACGGGCTGCGGTATCGGTTGTGCTGCGGGCGGCGGCGTGAGCCGCCGATGCGACCCTGCGAGCCTCGCCTGAATGGGGCGCCTCGAAGAGAGGCGGCACGTGCTCGGCGCAGTCGCTGGCCCACTGGGTCAGGAGTCGGCGGCCTTCCTCGCTCCCGTGGTCGTGGAATGTCCTTTGTCCACAGCTTGAAGTATGTCCCACGGTGACTCACCCGGTGTTGAACCAGCGATGTAATGCGGGCGATGGTGATGAGTCCGGCCCGGCGCCTACCCAGCAGACGTACCCGTCGGGTCGGATCAGCACGCGGTCGACACCTGGTGATCCGCCTAGCTGGGTGCCCACAGGTGAGGCGATGACACGCGCGATGACGCGGTCGACACCGTCGAGCGACGGCATCGCACGCCACGGCGCGCCGCCGAGTTCCAGGAGCAGCCCGCGACCGGGCCGCAGCAGTGTGCTGACCGTGGTCACGCCGTCGTCGGTCTCCAACGACAGGTCGACCATCCGCGCGCCGACCAGCGGATCGGAGTCGCCGAGGTCGTAGCGCAGGTCGAGGCCTGACATCAGTCCGGCAAGGTAACGGTTCGTATCGGGCAGCCCCGCCAGGTCGATGATGATCTCGCGCAGGGCCAGCACGTCGTCGGCGTCCGGCGGCGGGCTCATCAAGACACCCTGCGCGCGCGTCGTGGCGAGTACCCGGGCGGCCACTGGGTGCCGCTCGGCGTGGTAGCTGTCGAGCAGTCCAGCCGGGGCACGACCCTGGACGTGTGCGGCGAGTTTCCAGCCGAGGTCCACCGCATCCTGGACGCCGAGATTGAGGCCCTGACCCCCGATGGGTGAGTGAATGTGCGCGGCGTCGCCAGCAAACAGAACTTGCCCGCACCGATAGTCGGTGAACTGCCGACTTGCGTCGCTGAACCGGGTGCCCCACCGCAGCGTTGTCAACTCGGTCTCTGCGCCGTGAACCGCGGTCAACGCCCGGATCACCTCATCCGCGGTCACCGGCGCCTGACGGGGCAACGTTTCCTGCTCCGGTCCGCCGAACACGACCCGGTAGAGACCGGGGCGCTCGCCGGCCTCCTCCAGCGGATGCATCAGCATCCAATAACCTCCGCCAGCTCGGGTGAGCCTGCTGATGTGCGACACCGACCGCGGCACAGTCGTCGACATCGCGGCCAGTTCGACATCCGCGCTGACGGCGGCCAGCGTGCCGGCCCGGCCCGGGAAAGCCACCCCGATCAGCTTCCGAACCGTGCTGTGCCCACCATCACACGCCACGAGATAATGGCCGCTGAGCACACCTTCACTGCCAGGGCCCGACACGGTGGCCTCAACGCCCGCATCGTCGCAGCTCATGCCGATCAACTCGGTGCTGCGACGAACTGCCACCCCCCGCACGCGCAGGTGATCCTCGAGGACTTCCTCGAGCCGATCCTGCGGAATCAGGACACCGTCGGGATAGCGCGTACGCCACGGGCGAGTGTCCAACGGCACCGGCAGGCCGGCGAAGTGCAGGCCAGCCGACTTCCGCGGGATAGCGCGCTGGGTCACCGCATCGAGCAGCCCCCGCATCGCTAGCACTTCCGATGTGCGCGGATTGATCCCACCGCCGCGGGACTGACCACACGGCACGGCCTGCCGCTCGATCACCTCGAAAGAAACCCCCGCCAGTGCCAGCTCACCGGCAAGCATCAATCCGGTCGGGCCTGCGCCGACAACGATCACCTCGGTCGCTTGGCGCCTCCGCGACGTTCCCACATCCCAAGCATAAGTAAACCTAGTGGGTGCCGGTCGCCGAGATTGCCGGGGCCGCAGAGGTGTCCAAACGCACCCTGTTCGCGTCCTTTCCCCGCAAAGACGACGTGGTCCAGGCCAGGCCCCATTGGACGGGCTGCACACGCACCTGCGGTCCGCCCTGAAGTGTCGCGACCCGATCAGCGGCCTGTGCGACGGCTCGGACAGGGTCGCTTTACCGACTCGTCGTCGAGACCCCTGCGGTGACGGCAGCGCAAACGCGGTACCGCAGCCGCAGCGAAGACGCACCCGCGGCCGCGTTGTGCGAAGCGACACCTCTTGAGGTGCCCCATGCTGCACAGACGGCGCGGCCGGCTGCCGGCCAGATCGTCGCCGTCCTCCGCGTCCTCGCCACACGATAACGACGTCCGCATTTCCGCCGGTCGGACCGCCGATGCGCTATATCATTCCACTATCAGGCGGTTCCCCATAACTATATCATTCGCACTCTGTCATCAGTTCCGTCGACGCGATTTCGGATGAACAGATAATGCATGATGGCACTCCGGTCACTCCGGGCACTCCTGCAGTCACTGTTGCCGTAGGTACTCGGGGTCTAGCACCTACGTCGATGTTGCGGGCGGCTACGTATTCGAAAAGCAACTCCCGGCTACGTAGCCGCCCGGGCAGATTTACGTGCGGCTACTGATTGCCCGTGGCGGTACACGTGGGCAGGGTATGGGAAGCCGAATCGGGAATGCCACCGATGCGGTGCTTTTCCCGGCTAACCCCGGGACGACTTTCCTAGGAGGATTTGATGTCTGACGCAGTGGGCTTTGTGGAGATCGACGGGCAGCATGTGGAGCTGCTCCCGGCCCGTACCGTCCTGTCGCTGTTCAGCGCTGGTGGCGGCGGCGGCCGGGGTGGCAACGGCGGCGTGGGCGGCGACGGCGGCGTGGGCCGGGGTGGCCTCGGCGTGAACGCCCTGAATATCAATGCGTTCGGTGACCAGACAAACAGCGCCGGTGACGGCACTGGTGGCGCGGGCGGCAGCGCTGATGGTGGTCCCGGCGGGGCCGTATACAGCTGATGAGTCGCGGCGGTGTCGCTGGATGACCACGTGCGGCGCCGTTGGCCAGGGAGGGGTGGGTCCCGACGCGGCCACCCCTCCCGTCATCACCAGACTACGGAGTGTAGCGAAATGGGGAGATAGTCAAATGTGCGATTGTCAGGATCTCCAGTCGCGCTCTGAGGTCGAAGCGAAATGAGTGTTTTGTCCTGCCGCAACAATGGTGGTTGCCGCAACCAGAGCAGTGCTGGCAGGCTCGCTCGGATCCCGGCAAACTAACTGAAGCTGCACCGGGCGAGCGCCGGGTGCTCACCCGAAGCCCCTGGAGCCGTTTCATGATGCAAGTCTCGTCTCATCATCTGGAAGCACTTCGCACGGTGCTTGCCGGGAAGGTGATCACGGCGGAGGACGCCGACTATGACACCGCGCGTATACAGTGGAACAACGACATCGATCGCAATCCGTTAGCAATCGCTCGCTGCGTGTCGCCAGCCGACATCGCGGCGGCGCTCACCTTCGCCCGGGAACAAGAATTGGAGATCTCGGTTCGCGGTGGCGGTCATGCGTTCTCCGCGGGCGGTGTGTGTGACGACGGACTGATGATCGACCTCAGTGCGATGCGCCAGGTCTCGATCAGTGCCGACGCTCGGCTGGCCAGGGTGGCCGGCGGTGCTACCGTGGCAGAGCTGGACGCGGCAACCCAGGTGCACGGGCTGGCGGTACCCACCGGGGTAATCAGCCACACGGGCGTCGGCGGGCTGACTCTCGGTGGAGGCATCGGATGGCTGACCCACAAGGCGGGCCTGACCATCGACAACCTGGTCTCAGCTGATGTAGTGCTCGCTGACGGCCGCTACCTGCATACCTCCCCTGACGAGCACGCCGATCTGTTCTGGGCGCTGCGCGGCGGGGGCGGCAATTTCGGCGTCGTGACGACTTTCGAGTTCGAGCTACTTCCGGTCGGACCTGAGGTGCACCTGGGATTGTTTTTCTGGGGGATGGATCAGGGCGAGGAGGTGCTGCGGTTGGCCCGCGACGTCGTTCCTCACTTGCCCGTCGAGGCAGGCGCCCAGATCGCGATCGGGCTCAACGCCCCGCCGGCACCGTTCGTGCCCCCGCAATACCACTTCACACCCGGCTATCTGCTCATCATCGTCGGGTTCTCCTCCGCAGAGGAACACGCCAGCCTCGTTGCGCCGATTCGTGACGCCCTGCCGCCGCTGTTTGAGCTCGTCACGCCGATCCCATATGTGGCGTTGCAGCGAACGCTCGACGAGACCGCTCCGTGGGGACTCCTGGGCTATCAGGAAGTGATCTACCTCGATGAACTCACCGACGACGTGATCTCGAGGATCGTGACGCACCTGCCTGCCAAGCGTTCGCCGATGAGCTTCTGCCTGATTTTTCGGCTGGACGGAGCATATTCGGCGGTTGGCGACGACCAGACGGCCTTCGGCGGTCGGCGGTCTCCGCGCTATGTCGTCAACATTGCCGGCATCGGTGCGAGCCCTGCGGTCTTGAACGCCGACCGGGCCTGGGTCCGGTCATTGTGGAGCGCGCTGCGTCCGTTCGCGAGGGACTCAGGCGGCTACGTGAACTCCATGACGGACAACGAAGAGGATCGGGTGCGGGCATCTTACGGCCCGAACAAGTACGGGAGGCTGGCCCGGATCAAGGCCAAGTACGACCCGGGCAACGTCTTCCACCTCAACGCCAACATCAAACCCGTCTGACCGATTCGGCGCGCGTAGCCCATCGAGCACATGGCCTCCAGCGGCGATCCTGCCGCAGTTGCACGCCCGCCCGCCCGGCGACGGTACGCTTGGCGCAGGGGCACGGCGTTGCATCGCATCTGGAGGAGATCGGCCGTGACTGACCTGGTTGCCCGCACGCCCCCCCGCGGACCGCGTAACCGCCTGGTGGTCACTGTGCTCCTGCTGGGTGTGGTGATCGTCGCGGCCGCCGTGCTGCCGGTGCCTACCCCACTCCACATGCGGGCCTGGTCGCAGTCGGTCGGCATCGCCGCGCCGTTGCTGTTCCTGCTCGGGCACAGCCTTGTGACGGTGGGGCCGGTTCCCCGCACGGTATTCACACTTGCTGCCGGGTTGCTCTTCGGGCCGGTGCTGGGGGTAGCGCTGTCGCTGGTTGCCACAGTGCTGTCGGCAGTGCTGGCCTTCGGTCTTGTCCGCCGGTTGGCTCGCGGACTTGTGTTGCCCCATCTTGATCACAAAGTGCTGCGGGCAGTGGATGCGCGGTTGCGCCGTAGGGGCTGGCTAGCGGTGGCCTCCCTGAGGTTGATTCCGGCTGTGCCCTTCTCGGTACTCAATTACTGCAGCGCGCTGTCGTCGATCCGGTTCCGCCACTACCTGGCCGGTACGGTGGGCGTCGTGCCGGGCACGGTAGCGGTGGTGGTGCTCGGCGACGCACTCACCGGCGCTACGTCGCCGGCCTTGCTCGCGGTCTCCCTGGCCGGCGGGGCGATCGGGATGATCGGCCTGATCCATGAGGCACGCTCCCCTGCCCCGGTCACCCAGGAAAAGGCCACATCGGTGCGGTCATGAGCAGCCCCGCGGACCTCACCGCCATCGAGCTCGTCGCCGCGTACCGCAGCGGCGAGTTGTCTCCGGTCGAGGCTACCCAGGCCGTGTTGGATCGCGTCGATCAGCTCGACGGCATAGTTCGCGCCTTCTGCTTCGTCGACGTCGACCGCGCGCTACAGGAGGCCAAGGCCTCGGAGCTGCGCTGGCAGCAGGGCCTGCCGCAGGGTCTGATCGACGGCGTACCGACGTCGATCAAAGACGTGTACCTCACCCAGGGGTGGCCGACCCTGCGCGGTTCGAGGCTGGTCTCTCCGGGCCAGGAATGGCCAGTCGACGGGCCGACGGTCGCTCGGCTGCGCGAGCACGGCGCGGTGCTGCTGGGCAAGACGACCACCTCCGAGCTGTCCTGGAAATGCGTCACCGACAGCCCGCTCACCGGAGTCACGGTCAACCCGTGGGACACCAGCCGCACACCGGGTGGATCAAGCGGGGGCAGCGCGGTCGCGGTGGCGCTGGGAATGGGTCCGTTGTCGATGGGCACCGACGGGGGTGGTGCGGTCCGCATACCGGCGTCCTTCACCGCGACGGTGGCGATCAAGCCGACCTCTGGCCGGGTGCCGCACTGGCCCTCCAGCCCGCTGGGCACCTTGACGAACCCCGGGCCGATGGCCCGCACAGTGGCCGACACCGCGCTGCTGCTTGATGTCGTATCCGGGTACGACCCGAGAGATTGGGCCGCATTACCACCCACCACCCGCCCGTACTCCAGTGCGCTGGGCAACGGAGTGCTGGGGTTGCGGATTGCATTGAGCCCGACGCTGGGCTACGCCGAGGTTGACCCGGACGTGGCCGATGCAGTGCAGACCGCCGCTGGGGTGTTTCGTGACCTCGGCGCGGAGGTTGAGTTCGCCGATCCTGGTTTCGCCGACTGCGTGCGGGAGTTTCATGTGCTCTGGTTCAGCGCGATGGCCAAGACGGTCGAGCGCCTGACGCCGCGCGAGCGCGATCTCATGGAGCCCGCGCTGCAGGAGATCGTGACGCAGGGCCAGCGCTGCTCGGCGCTGGACTACCTCACCGCAACCTCGACCAGGATGGCGATGGGCGCCACGATGGGGGCCTTCCACGATCGCTACGACCTGTTACTCACCCCCACGGTTCCGATCACACCCTTCGTCGCGGGTGAGGAGGTGCCGATCGGTTGGCACTCGCAGCGATGGACCAGTTGGACGCCGTTCACCTACCCGTTCAACATGACCCAGCAGCCGGCCGCCAGCATGCCATGCGGATGGACCGACACCGGCCTGCCGATCGGATTGCAGGTGGTAGGGCCTCGCCACGCCGACGACCGGGTTCTCGCCGCATGCGCGGCCTACGAGCAGGTCGAGCCGTGGGCATACCGGCGACCCCCGTTACTGGTCCGCTGACGGGTCGGCCTCGGCCGAATCAGGCGGCGGTCCGGCCGGTGGTGTCTGCGGACGCGGCGCATGGTGCGCAGTACCGGCTTGGCCGCTGAACGCCGGCCGTGCCGGGGGGCCCAGCGACGGGGTCCCGACCTCCGGCCGGGGCACCTCCCTGCGGGCCACCTCCTCCGCGGCGCGCACCGCGGCCGCGACGTCCGGGTCGGTGGCAGTGTCAAACCACCCGGCGACGGCCTCGTCGTCGTCCTCTGGCCGGCTGGCGGACACATATTCCCGGCTTGGTTCGTACCGGAACACTCCGTCATCCCCTGGCGCCCCGAGCATCTTGGTGAATCCTTCGAGCGCCTTGCCGAAGTCGCTGGGCACGATCCAGACCTTGTTCGCGTCGCCCTGGGCCATCAGCGGCAGCGTCTGCAGGTACTGATAAGCCAACAACTCGGGTGTCGGGCGGCCCTCCTTGATCGCAGCGAACACCTTCTCGATCGCCTTGGCCTGACCCTGGGCCTGAAGGTATCTCGCGGCCCGTTCGCCCTGGGCACGCAGGATACGAGACTGCCGCTCAGCCTCCGCGGTGAGGATCGCGGCTTGCTTGGCGCCCTCAGCGGAGAGGATCGAGGCCTGTTTCTGGCCCTCTGCGGTCTTGATCGCCGATTCGCGCTGGCCCTCGGCGGTGAGGATGGTGGCGCGCTTCTCCCGGTCCGCGCGCATCTGCTTCTCCATCGAGTCCTGGATGGACGGCGGTGGGTCGATCGCCTTGAGCTCGACGCGCCCCACCCGGATACCCCATCGCCCGGTTGCCTCGTCGAGCACTCCGGACAGTTGCCCGTTGATGAAGTCGCGGGAGGTCAGGGTGTCCTCCAGGCTCATCCCACCGACGACGTTTCGCAGCGTGGTGGTGGCCAACTGCTCGACAGCGGCGATGTAGTTGGAGATCTCGTACACCGCGTCCTTCGGGTTGGTCACCTGGAAGTACACGACGGTGTCGATGTCGACCGTCAAGTTATCCTTGGTGATCACCGATTGCGGGGGGAAGGACACCACCTGCTCCCGGAGGTCGATCCGGTCCCGGATCCGGTCGATGAAGGGCACCAGGAAATTCAGCCCCGGGGTGAACGTGCCGCGGTAACGGCCGAGCCGCTCGACGACCGCCGCGGACGCCTGCGGGATCACCACCACGGCCTTGACGACGGTGGCGACGATCGCCAGCACGATCACCGCTATGACCACGAGCAGAGCAACGCTCATGAAGGCTCCCCCAAAACGACGGCAGTTGCGCCGGAGATGGACATCACCGTCACGGCGTGGCCCGGCTCCAGTACCTCGGTTTCGTCGAACGCCCGCGCGGACCAGAACTCCCCGCGCAGCTTGATCTTGCCGCCGTGTACGTCGACGGTGCTGACCACAATGGCCTTATCGCCGACCAACGCCTCGACGTTAGTCAGCACCTGGGCGGTATGCAGCCGGCGCTTGAGCACCGGACGGGCCACGGTGATCAGGGCTACGGAGGTGCCGGCGAAAGCGGCGACGTCCGCCAATGGGCCGGCGCCCAACTCCGCGAAACCCGCGGCCACCAGCGCACCCGCCCCGAACATGATCAGCACGAAGCCACTGGTCAGTACTTCGGCAGCGATCAGCAGCAGCCCCGCAACGAGCCACACGACAGCGGCCATGTGCCCATCTTGACAGATCTTCGGGCCGGATTCTGCGGTGATCGTGAGCGGGTTTCGCTACCCGACAGTGACGAAGTCGATGAGCTGCTCGACGGCACCCAGCAGAGCCGGTTCAAGATCGCGGAAGCCCTCCACGGCGCTCAGTACCCGCGCCCACCCCTGAGCTGGATCCACGATCCCAGTCCCGTCCACCCAACCCAGCGCCCGGCACACGCCTTCCTTCCAGGGCACCCCCCGCGGCACGTCAGGCCAGCCTGGGATGCCCAGCGTCGCGGGCCGCACGGCCTGCCAGATATCGACATAAGGGTGGCCGGTCACCAGCACGTACTGCGAGCGCACCGCCGCCACCAGGCGGCTCTCCTTGCTGCCCGCGACCAGGTGATCGACCAGCACGCCGAGCCGACGGTCTGGCGCGGGATCGAACTCCGCGATCCGGTCGGCCAGGTAGTCCACACCGTCGAGTGCTTCCACGACCACGCCGTCTACCCGCAGATCGTGACCCCAGACCCGTTCCACCAGTTCAGCGTCGTGTTTGCCCTCCACCCAGATCCGGCTGGCCCGGGCAATCCGAGCCCGCGTCCGGGCCACCCGGACTGACCCGGACGCCGACCGGGTCACTCCCGCGGTGGCCCGCTGCGCAGGGCGGACCAACGTGACCGGATCGCCGTCGACGAGGAATGCGGCAGGCCGAAGCGGGAAGGTCCGGACCCGCCCCCTGGCGTCTTGAAGCTCCACCGAGTCGCGTTCGAAGTGGAGGACCGCACCGCAGAACCCGCTCGCGGCATCCTCCACCACCAGGCCCGCCTCGGCGGGCAGCTGAGGTACCTCGCGGCGCCGGTGTGGCCGCCGGAGCACGTCCGGTCCATAGCGTGCACTACCACCCGGTGAGCTGCTCGGGAGGTCGTCGGGGCGCATGTCTTCGACGGTAGCCGGAGGTCCGAATTCCACCTCGCAGCCACGCCGGGTGTGCATCTTGGGAGTCCGCGTTCTACGCTCCTATTCCGTGCCATGCCCTAGCGCGACATTCACCGTGTGGGCCTCGGCCTGGCTGCACGGCTGCGCCGCCCCTGACGCTGTGATCGACGGCCTGCATACCTGGGCCGGGCTGCATGAGGTGGTGGCCGTCGACGAGGTCACCGCACAGCAACTTGACCTGCCGGCACCCGGCGAGGTCCCGACCTCGGTGGTCGGTCTGCTGGCCAGCGCCCGGCGGGCCGGGGCAGGTGTCGGCCAGCTGCTGTTGCCGGTGCCCGGCGACGTGCGGGGACTGCCACCCGAAGGGCCGCTGGCCGCCGCGGCGCTGTTCAGCGGCGAAGTCGCCGTCTTCACCGGAGCGGAGCTGGCGGCGGTGCCGAATACGGTCGCCGAGGGAGTGCTTCGCTGGACGGTGTTCGCCGACGGTTGCCTCCCCCCGGCCCCCGAACCTGAGCTGTCCGAGGCGGAACACGGTCTGCGCGGCGCGGTCCGTCAGGCGGCGACGACGTTGGTGGAGCTCGACCTGGCCCGGCACCGGCCCGGCGTGCGCGCTGAGATCGCCGAAGCGCTGGAGCTCCGAGTCCGGCCGCCGTGGCCCGAGGGCACCCCGGCCCGTGCGCTTCGGGTGCTCGAGCAAGCGGACGAGGTGGAGGCCATCCTGCGCGCCGCGGACACCGACAACCTCGGTGGTGCGTTGTCCGCATCGGTGGCGGCGGCCCGTTCCGCTGCGCTACGACCGCTGTTCACCGCGGTACGGGAGGCGCGCCGCTCGGCGGTCGCTGAGGCAGTGCGGGCCCTGACGCCTCGCGCTGGGCGGCGTTGAACCGGCTACCCCGCTGGTTGGCAGCAACCCGTTGCGCAGGGAGCCCCGTTGATGCCCTGACCGGCCGCCGGGACCTGCGAGCATCGCCGGGCCGGTGCGCCGCGCACCTGCTCGGCGACTAGCTCCACCACCATCTCGGCGAAGCGTGGGTCGGTGCCGGGGGTGCCGGCTCGCACGAAATCCATCCCTAGCGTGGCGGCCCGCTGCCGGGCCTCGTGATCGAGATCCCACACCACCTCGAGGTGGTCGGAGACGAAACCGATGGGCGCCACCACGACGCCGGGCACGCCCTGGGCGTGCAGGGCGTCGAGGTGATCGATCACATCCGGCTCCAACCACGGCACCTGTGATGGTCCGGAGCGGGACTGCCACGCGACGTCGTAGCGGTCCGCCCGGGCCGCGCCGGCGACCAGCCGGGCGGCGTCACTGACCTGCCGGGAATATCGGTGACGGCCTTGTGCCGCGAGTCCGGCTACGGCGTCCGCCGATAGCGGCACCGAGTGCGCCGTGAATACCACCCGGGCGGTGGGGCCCGCCTGCTTGCGGGCGCTCCGCAGGGCGTCGGCGCAGGCCGCGATGAACAACGGGTGATCGAAGAACTGCCTCAGCTTGATCAGTTCCGGAGCTCGGGACCCGGCGGCGTGCCGGGCTCGGGCGATGTCCTCGTGGTACTGCAGGCAACCCGAGTACCCAGCCCACGCGGAGGTGGTGAATACCAGTGCGCGGCGCACCCCGTCAGCGGTCATCGCGGCGACCGTGTCCGCCAACATCGGGTGCCAGTTGCGGTTGCCGAAGTACACCGGCAGGTCAAGTCCGGCGGTGGCGAGCGCTTGCTCGATCGCGGCGATGAGGGTGCGGTTGCACTGGTTGATCGGCGACACTCCCCCGAAATGCAGGTAGTGCTGCGCTACGTCGGTCAACCGCTGCGGTGGGACATCCCGGCCGCGAGTGACGTTCTCCAGGAACGGGCGCACGTCGCTGGGCCCCTCTGGGCCGCCGAAGGACAGCAGCAGCAATGCGTCGATCACCGCCCTTGACCACCCCGGGTTGGCGGCTGTTGACGACCCGTGCGGCCTGGGTTGGCGGTACTTGAAGGCATGCCAACTAGATGCCGACGGCGTGGAAGCCGCCGTCGGCCCACACCATCGAGCCGGTGGTGGCCGGTAGCCAGTCAGACAGCAGCGCGCAGACGGTGCGAGCGACCGGGGTCGGGTCGTCGATGTTCCACCCCAGCGGAGCGCGACCGTTCCACGCGTTCTCGAACGCGGCGAAACCAGGGATGGACTTGGCTGCCAACGTGCGCACCGGCCCGGCCGCCACCAGGTTGACCCGGACACCGTGCGGGCCGAGGTCACGGGCCAGGTAGCGGCACACCGACTCCAACGCCGACTTCGCGACCCCCATCCAGTCATAGGCGGGCCAGGCCTGCCGGTTGTCGAAGTCCATCCCGACGATCGAGGCACCGTTGCCAAGCAGTGGCAGGCAGGCCATCGCCAGCGACTTGAACGAGTAAGCGGAGACCTGCAGCGCGGTGGCGACGTCTTCCCACGGCGCAGTGAGGAACTCCCCTCCCAGGCAGGACGCCGGGGCGAAGCCGATGGAGTGCAGCACCCCGTCCAGCCCGTCGACGTGGTCACCGAGTCGCTGCGCAAGCGAGTCCAACTGACCCTGGTCGGCCACATCGAGCTCCAGCACCGGAGCGGGTTGGGGCAGCCGCTGGGCGATCCGTTCCACCAGACGCAACCGGCCATATCCAGTGAGCAACACCTGGGCGCCCTGCTCCTGCGCCACCCGCGCCACGTGAAAAGCGATCGAGGCGTCAGTGATCACGCCAGTGATCAGCAGTCGCTTGCCGTCGAGCAGCCCCGCCACCTGTTCAGTCCTCTCCCCTGGTCAATGACCCATTCCCAGGCCGCCGTCGACCGGCAGCACCGCGCCGGTGATGTACCCGGCCGCGTCTGAAGCAAGGAAGGTCACGACCGCGGCGACCTCCTCGGGGGTCGCTTGGCGGCGCAGTGGGATCGAGCTGAGGATCTCATTCCGGCGCGTCTCGCTGACCTCCGCGGTCATCTCGGTATCGACGTAGCCGGGGGCGACGACGTTGGCGGTAATCGACCGGGACCCCAGCTCACGTGCGATGGATCGAGCGACGCCGATCAGCCCCGCTTTGCTGGCCGCGTAGTTCACCTGGCCGGGCGCGCCGGACAGCGCCACCACCGAGGAAATGAACACCATCCGCCCCCAACGGGCCCGCAGCATGCTCTTGGCGGCGCGCTTGGCCACCCGGTAAGCGCCGGTGAGGTTGGTGTCGAGGACTCGGGAGAACTGCTCCTCGGTCATCCGCAGCAGCAGGGTGTCGTCGGTGATCCCGGCGTTGGAGACGAGCACCTCGATCGGCCCGTGCGCCTCCTCGGCCGCAGCGAACGCGGCCTCTACGGCCGCGCCGTCGGTAACGTCGCAGCGCACTCCGAGTACGTCGTCGGGCACGCCGGATCCGCGGTGTGTCACGGCAACCCGGTCCCCCTGCTTGGCGAACGCGTGCGCGATGGCCAGCCCGATACCACGGTTGCCACCGGTGACTAGAACAGAACGGGGCACCTGCGCTCCCTGCAGTCGGGCTCGTGAGGGCACGAGCGTCCCATACTCAAGGCAGTCGTTGCCCGATGGCTAGTGCGCCGGCGGCAGCGACTATCGCGGCAAGGGTGCCGGCGATCAGCCACGGCTTACTCGCGTCGGCTCGCTTGGTCTCGTAGCCGATCTGCTCGCCCAGGGTGCTCACGACATCGCTGAGCTGGCCGGCGCTGGCAGCGTCATAGAACTGTCCACCGGACAAGTCGGCGATTCTTCGGATCGAGTCATCGTCGGCGGGCACCGGCTGGCGCTCACCGTTGATCTCCACCTGACCGTAGGCGGTACCGAAGGAGATCGCCGAGATCGGGACCTTGGCCGCGGCCGCGGCGCGGGCCGCGGTGAACCCCCCGCGCGAGTCGTCGCCGTCGGGGGTAGGCACCGTCTGTTTGCCGTCGGTGAGCAGCACGATCCGAGCTGGCGGCGGTCCTTGGACGTCTGGGACCACGGCGCCGAACGCCTCGATCGAGGAGAGCGCGGCGAAGATCGCCTCACCGGTGCCAGTGGCTTCGGCAAGCTTGAGATTATCGATTGCCCGCATCACCGAGACCCGTTCGGTGGTCGGCGACACCAGGACGGTGGCCGAACCGGCGAAGGACACCAGACCGAGGTTCACCCCGGGGGTGAGGTCATGGGCGAACCTCTTCGCCTCCCGCTGTGCCGCCGCGATTCTGGTCGGTTCGATATCAGTGGCCCGCATGGACAGTGATACGTCGATCACGAGCATGACGGTCGCCCGGTTTCGCGGCACCTTCTGCTCTGCGGTGGGGCCCGCCAGGGCAATCGTGAACAGCACCAGAGCACCGAGCAGCAGCGCCGCCGGCAGGTGCCGGTACCAGCCCTGGTTCTTGGGTGCGACCCGCTCCAGCATGGCGAGATTGGCGAAGCGCAGCACCTGCTTGCGCCGCCTTCGCTGCATCCACACGTAGCCGACCGCCAGCGCAGCCACCACCACCAGCAGCAGGAACCACAGCGGGCTGGTGAACCCGGTCAGGTTCATCCGCCGCCACCCGACCAGTGGCGCTTGCGGGTGACCGTGAAGCGAACCATGTCGGACACCCAGTCCGAGTCGGTGCGCAGCGTCAACTGCGCAGCACCGCAGCGCCGTAGCGTCGCGGCCACCTCGTCGCGATGCGCGGCCGCGGCGGCGGCGAACTCCCGGCGCAGCAGCGGCGTGGTCACGACCTCCTTCTGCCGCCCGGTCTCCGGGTCAGCGAGCACCACGGTGCCCATGTCGGGCAGTTCGAGGTCGCGCGGGTCCAGCACTTCGATCGCGATCAGGTCGTGCCGGGCGGACAACCCGCGCAGCGGCCGCTCCCAGCCGAAGACATCCCCAGACCGCGGGCCGAGGAAGTCCGAGATCACCGCGACGAGCCCGCGGCGACGCGGTGGGCGGCGCAGCTGTTCCAGTACCCCGGCCAGATCGCCGCGGATGCCCTCGGCGGCGCGCGGCACCTCGGCGATCCGGCGGATCATCCCGCGGGCATGCGGCTGACCGCCGCGAGCCGGTAGCCGCAACACATCGGCGCCGGTACTGACTACGGCGCCGACCCGGTTCCCGCCGCCCCTGGTCAGGTGTGTCACGGCGGCGCAGGCGGCTATCGCGAGCTCCCGCTTGTCACACTCCGCGGTGCCGAAGTCAAGACTGGCCGACAGATCCACGGCCAGCCAAGTCTCCAACTCACGATCGGCGACGGTGTCGCGGATATGCGGCTCGGTGGTGCGCGCGGTCACCGCCCAGTCCATCCGCCGGACGTCGTCGCCAGGCTGGTAACGCCGGGCCTCCCCCGGCTCAGTGCCTGGCCCCGGCACCAGGCCCAGGTGATTGCCCTGTAGCAACCCGTCCAGCCGACGCCGCACCGTGAGCTCCAACGCCCGCAGCCCGGCTTCCATGCGGCCCTCGCCGAGCGCTGGCGGCGCCCAACTGTGCCGCTGCCCCGGCGGCGCCCAAGTGTGCCGCCGCTGCCCCTGCTCGCTGCGCGCCGTCATCCGGTCCGTCAGTTCGGGCCCGCGACCCCGGCCGGCGTCCCTGGGTCAGCCGCGACTTGCGGACGGGCGGACACCTGGGGAAGCGGCACGGTTTGCAGTACCCGGGTAACGATGTGTTCGACCGGAACACCGTCGGCCAAGGCGTCGTAGGACAGCACCAGGCGGTGTCGTAGCACGTCGGCTGACACGTCCACCACATCCTGCGGCAAGACGTAGTCGCGCCCGCGGATCAACGCCAACGCTCGGGCCGCCGCGACGATCCCCAGGCTGGCCCGGGGGGAAGCGCCATAGGAAACCCACCCGGCCACATCGGACAGGCCATGCTCAGCGGGTATTCGAGTGGCGAGTACCAAGCGCACCACGTAATCAACCAGAGCGTGGTGCACGAACACCTGCGCGGCGACCTCTTGCAGCCGGATCAGCTCGGCGGGATCCAGCACCTGGTGCGGCTCAGGCGGGTGCACGCCCATCCGGTAGATGATCTCGCGCTCCTCCTCGACCGTGGGGTATTCCACCAGGATCTTGAACAGGAACCGGTCGCGTTGCGCCTCGGGAAGCGGATAGACGCCCTCGTTCTCGATGGGGTTCTGGGTGGCCAGCACGAGGAACGGCGTAGGCATCGGATACGTGGTACCACCAATGGACACGTGTCGTTCGGCCATCACCTCCAGCAGCGCCGACTGCACCTTGGCCGGCGCGCGGTTGATCTCGTCGGCGAGCACGAAGTTCGCCATCACCGGCCCTAGCTCCACGTCGAACTGCTCGCGGCCCTGCCGGTAGATCCGGGTGCCGAGGATGTCGGCTGGTACCAGGTCAGGAGTGAACTGGATGCGCGAGAACGAGCCGCCCACCACCCGGGAGATGGTCTCCACGGCAAGCGTCTTGGCCACTCCCGGCACGCCTTCGAGCAGGAGGTGCCCGCGGGCCAGCAGGCCGACGAGCATCCTCTCGACCAACCGATCCTGGCCCACGATCACCCGCTGGATCTCGAAGACCGTCCGCTCGATGAGCTGGGCGTCCCGGGCCGGGCTGGGTGGTCGGCTGGGATCGTTGGGCTGGCCGGATGCTGGCGGCGGCGCCCCGCCGTCGGCCTTACTCACGGGTCCTCCTCGCACGGGTCCGGCTCGGGCGCACAATCCCACTGTTACAGGCCCACTGTCACAGGCAGATCCAACGGGTCTAGCCAGACGCACCCAACCGCCCGGCCGGTGTGGCGGCTGTGAAGGTGGTCAGAGCACCCGGACGACGTAAGGCATGATATCGCCGTAGCGCACCGAGGTGACGCGGACCGCGGCTCCCGAGTAGGGCGCCTCAATCATCTGTTCGCCGCCGATATAGAGCGCCACATGGTGGATGTCGCCATCGGTGGCCCAGAAGAGCATATCGCCCGGGCGTTTCTGGGCCAGCGGCACCTTACGGCCGGAATTGTACTGAAAGCCGGTGTAGTGCGGTAACGACCCACCGAGCGCCTGAGAGAACGCGTAGATCATCAAACCGGAGCAGTCGAAGCCCACCTTGCGGTAGTCGCCGTAGGTGTCCGCGACGCCGCCGTCGCGAACGCCTACCGTGGGTCCTTGGGCGTTCCCGCCACCCCACGAGTAGCGGACGCCGAGCTGCGCCATCGCCCGATTGATCACTGACTGGACAGCTCCGGTGGCCAGGCGAGGGTTGCCACCACCGATGACCGCGGAACTTCTCTCCGCGGCGGCGGCGGCTGCAGCGGCGGCGGCAGCCGCCGCCGCTTGTTCGCGATCGCGTTCCGCGCGCCACTGCTCGAAGCGCTGGCGCTGCCCACGCAGCCCGGCGACGGCGTTCTGCGCGTCGTAGAGTTGCCGTTCGAGGTCAGTCTTATGGTTCTGCAGATCCGTGGATTTCGCGGATTGCGCTGCCTCGGTATCGATGGCCACCCGGTAGGCGGTGTCGAGCTCTGTCTTGGCGTCAGCGGCGGCTTGCTTGGCGACCTGCGCCGCTGCCAGGGCTGCCCGGGTCTGAGAGTCCTTGTTGGCGGCATCGACGCGGGCTCGCCGCATGTTCTCTACCGCGTGTAGCTGCGCGCCTCCCACCGCATCCAGCAGTTCGGCCCTGGCGAGGAGGTCCTTCGGGCTGGTCGAGCCGAGAAAGGCCGACAGAGATCCGACGGTGTTGCCTTGACGGAAACTCGCGGCCGCGAACTCGTCGAGATCCTTGTGCGCCAGCGCGATCTGCGCCGCCGCAGCGTCGGCTTCCGCGCGGGCGCTGGTTGCCGCGAGATTCGCCGCAGCCGCGGCGCTGTCCGCGGTCTGCAGGTCGATCAGGGCCTTATTGGCCTGCTCGTGTCGGAGCTCGACCTGGGATTGGCTTGCTTGCAGGGCGGCGTCGGCCTGGGCGACCTGATTGGCCAGCTGCCCTACCCGGCTCGCGGTCGCGTCGACGTGGCCCTGGCTGGACTTGAGATCGTCGTCGCTGGGATTGGGCGGAGGAGGTGGCAGCGCTTGCCCAATACCCGGGTGTCCCATCAGTGCCAGCACCGCGAGCATCACTGCGACGAACCCACGGCCAGCGAGGCGACGTCGAGTCCGGACGCTCACACCTCACTCCTTCCCCGGTGCCCCTCAGTACGCGCCAGCCCTGCCTGACGTCGGCCAGATCTCGTCAAGTAGGCATGCGGATGCACTCTGTCATGTCACCCTCGCGAACACCAACCATCTCTTTGATAACTTTCGCAACATTAACCACATGTGTTACAGACAGAGATGATTGTCACGGTGTGTGATGAGTGGGGTGCAGTGGTCCGCAGGCGCAGTGGACCGGGGCGTAGGGTCAGTTCACCTGGCGGTCCCGGCCCTCCCAGTACTCCTGCCGCAGCTTGAACTTCTGGATCTTCCCGGTGGCGGTACGCGGAATGACCTCGCGAAACTCCACCGACGTCGGCGCCTTGTAGCGGGCCAGCCGTTCCTTGCAGTAAGCGATCAGCTCCCGTTCGGTGACCTGCTCCCCCTCGGCCAGCACGACCAGCGCTGTGACCGTCTCACCCCATCGGTCCGACGGAGTGCCGATCACCGCGACCTCGGCCACGGCCGGATGGCTGAACAGGCAGTCCTCCACCTCGATGGAGGAGACGTTCTCACCGCCGGTGATGATCACATCTTTTTTCCGGTCACTGATGGACAAGTAACCCTGGTCATCCACCACTCCACCATCGCCGGTGTGAAACCAACCGTCGACGAGCACTTCACTGCTGGCCTGCGGGCTGTCCCAGTAGCCGGCCATCACAACATTCGAGCGGGCCAACACCTCCCCGGACTCGGAGGTACGCAGTTGCACCCCCAGTGCGGGGGCGCCAGCCCGGGACAGCTTGCGGGCGCGATCAGCGGCGGGCAGCTCATCATCGCCCGGTCCGCCGCGATTGAAAGTCAACAGTGGCGCGGTCTCCGACAGCCCGTAGATCTGCATGAACTCCCAACCGAGTTCCTCACCGACCCGTTGGATCATCCGGGTCGGTGGTGGCGCGCCCGCGCAGACCAGCCGCACCCGCCCACGCCCGGGGATCTCGCCATCCCAACTCGCGGCGGCTTCCAGCACCGCATGCCACACCGCGGGGGCGCCACACATCAACGTCACGCCGTGCTGGTCGATCCGTCGCAGGATCTCGGCACCGTCGACCCTGCGCTGCACGATCTGCTGGGCGCCCAACCCGGTGAGACCAAAGGGCATGCCCCACCCATTGCAGTGGAACATCGGCAGGGTATGCAGGTAGACGTCGCGCTCCCAGACGCGGGTGTGCATGGCGAAAGTGACCGCGTTGATCCAGATGTTGCGGTGGGTCAGCTGCACCCCCTTGGGCCGCGCGGTGGTTCCTGATGTGTAGTTGATCGTCGCAGTGGCATCCTCATCGGGCTCGGCCCATGGGCGCGGCTCGGTGTCGAAGCGCATCACCTGCTCCTCGGTCTCACCGCCGAGCACGAAACGGTGCGCGACGGCGACCGAGGTGAGGGCGTCGTCGAGTTCCGGGTCGACCAGCAGCACCGACGAGCCGCTGTGTGACACGATGTAGGCCACCTCCTCGGCGCGCAGCCGGAAGTTCACCGGTACGCAGATGCGGCCGCTGGCTGGGACCGCATGCAGTAACTCGAGCAGCCGCGCCGAGTTGTGGCTGACCACAGCCACCCGCTGCCCTGCACCGACCCCGAGTGCGTCTAGGCCGGCCTGCCAGGCGCGGACCCTGCCGCCCAGCTCCCGGAAGGTCGACGGGGGCACCGGCGGGGCGGGTTGGTCGGAATCGTCGATCACCGCGATCGACTGGGCGAACGCCGTCGCACCGCGAGCCAGGAAGTCGGCGACGGTCAAGGGCACCCGCATGGTTGCCACCTCCTGCGTGTTCTCGTTACCCAAGGGGCCCCAGGGTATGACGTGTTACCAGGATGATTCGTGCGCTTCACCTGATCGTTAAGGCCCCGCCCGCTGATCACACCGGCGGATGGTCAGACGTAGAGTCAGGTGGAGGGCTTCGGCCTAGCCCTCTCCCGAGGAGGTGCCAATGACCCACCCATCAGCCAGTGCCGACAGCTTCGGCACCCGTGGCACGCTGTCCGTCGGAACCGTCCACTACGAGGTGTTCCGGTTGGCCGGGCTGGACCGGCGCCTCGGCAGCCAGTGGCGCGCCTTGCCCTACAGCCTGAAGGTGTTGTTGGAGAACCTGCTGCGCTGGGAATCAAGCGCTGTCGGTGCGCACGTCACTGCTCAACATATCGAGGCGCTCGCTGGGTGGGACGCGCAGGCTCAGCCGTCCACGGAGATCCAGTTCACTCCGGCTCGGGTGATCATGCAGGATTTCACGGGTGTGCCCTGTCTGGTCGATCTGGCCACGATGCGTGAGGCGGTCACGGCTCTGGGTGGTGACCCGCGGGCGGTCAACCCGCTGGCGCCGGCCGAACTGGTCATCGATCACTCCGTGATCGCCGACGTGTTCGGTCGTCCGGACGCTTTCGAGCGCAACGTTGACCTGGAGTATCAGCGAAACTGGGAGCGTTACCAGTTCCTGCGTTGGGGGCAGGGTGCCTTCGATGAGCTGAAGGTGGTCCCGCCGGGGACCGGGATCGTGCACCAGGTCAACATCGAGCATCTGGCCCGCACCGTGATGATCCGCAACGGCCAGGCGTACCCGGACACCCTGGTGGGTACTGACAGTCACACCACCATGGTCAATGGGCTCGGCGTGCTGGGTTGGGGCGTGGGCGGAATCGAGGCCGAGGCGGCGATGCTCGGCCAGCCGGTGTCGATGCTCATCCCGCAGGTAATCGGCTGCAAGCTCACCGGATCCATTCCTGCGGGGGCGACCGCCACCGATGTCGTTCTCACCCTGACTGAGATGCTTCGCCGGCACGGCGTGGTCGGGAAGTTCGTCGAGTTCTACGGCGATGGTGTGGCGGCGGTGCCGCTGGCCAACCGCGCCACCATCGGCAACATGAGTCCCGAGTTCGGTTCCACCTGCGCGATCTTCCCGATCGACGAGGAGACGTTGCGCTACCTGGCGCTGACTGGTCGCCCCGCCGAGCAACTCGCGTTGGTCGAGGCCTACGCCAAGGAGCAGGATCTCTGGCACGACCCGCACCGGGAAGCCACCTACACCGAGTATCTCGAGCTGGACCTGTCCACGGTGGTCCCGTCCATCGCCGGACCCAAGCGCCCGCAGGACCGGATCTCGCTGTCCGACGCGAAGTCGGCATTCCGCCACGCGCTGGCCGGGTACGCCTGCGCCGGGGAGTCCACGGTGGACGAGGCCGGTGTTGAGTCCTTCCCGGCCAGCGACGCCTCCTCGGTGAGCAGCGGCAACGGCGCTGGTGCACCGCGTCCGACGATCTCGGCTGCGGCCACCGCGCCGGGCCGCCCCAGCTCCCCGACTCCGGTGCGACCCGCCGAGGGTGCTGGTTACGAGATCGACCACGGCGCCGTGGTGATCGCTTCGATCACCTCGTGCACCAATACGTCCAACCCCTCGGTGATGATCGGTGCAGCGCTGCTCGCCCGCAACGCCGTCGAACGGGGCCTGACCGTCAGGCCATGGGTCAAGACGTCGATGGCGCCAGGTTCCCAGGTGGTCACGGACTACTACGAGAAGGCCGGTCTGTGGCCGTACCTGGAGAAGCTCGGCTACCACCTGGTCGGCTACGGCTGCACCACCTGCATCGGCAACTCCGGCCCGCTTCCCGAAGAGGTCTCGCACGCCGTCCATGACGCCGACCTCGCGGTGGTCAGCGTGTTGTCCGGTAACCGCAACTTCGAGGGCCGGATCAACCCGGACGTCACGATGAACTATCTCGCCTCACCGCCCTTGGTAATCGCCTATGCGCTGGCCGGAACGATGGATATCGACTTCGCCAGCGAGCCGCTGGGGCACGATCGCGACGGCCACCCGGTCTATCTCACGGATATCTGGCCCACGCCGAAGGAAATCCAGAAGGTGATCGAGTCCACCATCAGCCAGGAGATGTTCGCCAAGGACTACGCCGACGTCTTCGCCGGCGATGCTCGCTGGCAGTCACTCCCCACGCCGGAGGGCGAGACCTTTACCTGGGACGCGGAGTCGACCTACGTCCGCAAGCCCCCCTATTTCGAGGGAATGACAGCGCAACCGCCGGAGGTCCAGGACATTTCGGCGGCCCGGGTGCTGGTGCTGCTCGGGGACTCGGTGACCACCGACCACATCTCGCCCGCAGGAACGATCAAGGCGGATTCCCCCGCCGGTCATTACCTCGCCGAACGTGGGGTGGAGCGCAAGAACTTCAACTCCTATGGATCCCGCCGGGGCAATCACGAGGTGATGATCCGCGGTACCTTCGCCAATATCCGGCTGCGCAACCTACTGCTCAACAGCATCAGTGGTGGTTACACCCGTGACTTCACCACGGAATCCGACAGTGACCAGCCGGTCTCCATTTACGACGCGGCGCAACACTACGCCGCCAACGGGATCCCGCTGCTGATCCTCGGGGGCAAGGAATACGGCTCGGGTTCTTCGCGTGACTGGGCCGCCAAGGGCACCCTACTGCTCGGGGTGCGCGCGGTGCTGGCCGAGTCGTTCGAACGCATCCACCGCTCCAACCTGATCGGAATGGGCGTGCTCCCGTTGCAGTTCCCGGCGGGCGAATCCGCCTCGTCGCTGGGTCTCGACGGTACCGAGACCTTCCACATCTCCGGCGTCACCGCACTCAACAACGGCACCATCCCAGCGACGGTGCACGTCAAAGCCACCCGAGAAGGAGCCGACCCAGTGGATTTCGACGCCGTACTGCGCATCGACACCCCCGGTGAAGCCGAGTACTACCGCAACGGCGGCATCCTGCAATACGTGCTCCGCGACATGGCCCGCCGCGCCTAGCGATCAGCACACCACTGCCGGCGCGACGTGACGGGGGCTGCGAGTGCGCAGCAGCGCGAGGGCGTAACAGCCGGTGGCGACGGCGAGGATGGCGAAACTCGGTGGCAGCGCCGGGACGGCGTAGCTCAGCGCGAGGCCGGCCCACATCTCCCCCACCGCCAGGCCGGCGGAGATGATCAGCGCCGAGTACGGTCGGCTGGTCAGGCGTTGGGCCGTTCCCGCGGGTGCGGCGATCAGCCCCAGCAGCAGTAGCGTGCCGACGGCTTGGCTGGCTTCGGCGGCCGCCGCGCCGACCAACGCCAGGAAGCAGTAGCCCAGCAAGCGGACCGGAACCCCTCGGGCGGCGGCGACGGCGCCGTCGATGCTGGCGAACAGCAGCGGTCGAGCGATGGCCACGATGACGGCGGCGATGACAGCGGCGACGATCGCGGCGGCGACGGCTTGCGACTGGCTCAGGCCGAAGATCGAACCGAACAGGACGTTGACGCCGGCGTTGCCGTTGCCGGCGCTGTTGCTGGTGGTGTAGATCGTCAGGAAGAACACGCCGAGGCCGAGGATCCAGGCGAACACGCTGCCGATCACGACATCGTCGGCACGGCCCCGGCCGCCGAGAGTACCCAGAGCGATGCCCACGCCGATGGTCGCGGCGAACAGCCCGAACCGCTCGTCGACACCCAGTGCCAGCGCCGCCAACGCACCGGTGAACGCGACGTGACTCAGCGCGTCACCGGTGAAGACCTGGGCCCGCAGCACCACGAAGTAGCCGACCAGTCCAGCGGCCGCGGCGATGGCGCTACCGGCTAGCAGTGCGTTGAGCAGGAACGGCGGCCAGGTCATCGCGCGATCCCGGTCAAGCTCGGGCGCGCGGCGGTGCCGGCGGGCCACCATCGGGGCCGGATGTGGCGGACCGCCTGGGCGGCCACGTAACCGGCGAAGGCGAAGCTGGTCACGAAGAACCCGACCGGGAAGGGGGTGTAGTAAGCCACACTCAGGCCGAGCCACGTGACGACCAGCCCGATCGCGACGGTCAGCGCCAGGGCCCGGACGGGCCGAGCGGTCAACGCCTGCGCGGTCGCCGCGGGCATCACCAGCAGGGCGAACACCAGCAGGGTTCCGGTGATCTGGCTGGCTTCAGCCGTCGCGGCGCCGAGGAGCACCAGAAATGCCACCGACAGGGCACGCACTGGCACGTTGCGGGCAGTTGCCACGTCGGGATCGATCGAGGCGAAGGCCAGCGGACGGCCGATCACTCCCAGGACGGTGAGAGACAATGCGGCGACAACGCCCAGGAGAATGACCTGACCGGTGCCGATACCGAGGAAGTTGCCGAACAACAGCGCATTGATGCCGTTGAGGAATCCCTTGTAGAGAGCGACGAACAGGAATCCGCAGGCGAGCGCGAACGACTGCACCGTGCCGGTCACCGCCGATTCCTCCGAGTAGCCACCGGGTCCCGCGCGGGGCAACAGCGCGATGACCAGGGCGCCGGCCAGGCAAAAGGCGAAGTAGCCGTAGCTGGCAGCGACGCCGACCAGGACTGCGCCGGCTGCGCCAGGAAAACCGATCAGCGACAGCGAGTGGCCGGCGAAACTCTGCCGGCGCAATACCATGAACCAACCCATCACCCCGGCCAGCACCGCGACGATGGTGCCGGCGCGGAAGGCGTTGACCATGAACGGAAACGACCATATCTGCTGCAGATCGATGATCGGGTTCCAACTCGGACCGGTGTCGACAATCACGGCTGCGGCCCGGCGTGCCGCTGGGCGTGGCCTTCGCACCGTTGGGGGTGGCCGATGACGACCAACCGGCCGTCGGAGGCGGTGAGCACCTCGATCGGGGTGCCGAACAGCTGTGTCAGCGTCGGACCGGTGATCACCTCGCGGGGTGAGCCGATCTTCGAACCGCCGGGAGCGAGGTAAACCACAGTATCGAGGTGGGACAAGATCGGGTTGACGTCGTGCGCCACCATGATCACGGCCACCCGTTGCGCCCGGCTGATCCGGGCGATGAGGGCGGCGACGGCGGCCTGATTCGGCAGATCCAGGCTGTCCAGGGGCTCGTCGAGCAGCAGCAGGTCAGGAGCTGGGGCCAGCGCCTGGGCTATCAACAGGCGTTGCTGCTCCCCGCCGGAAAGCTCGCCGACCGGGCGGTCTGCGTAGGCGCCGGCACCGACCAGGTCGATGACTTCCTCGACGCGCGTGGCCGCCGCGCGCCGGCCTGTGCCGCCCGGCCACCAGGCCGGCAGCGGAAGTCCCCACCGATGACCGTCCAACCCCAGCCGAACGATGTCGCGGCCCCTCACCCGCAGGGATGGGTCAAAACTGCGGCGTTGGGGCAGGTACCCAATCCGCTCGTTGGCCCGTCCAGCGGGGCCGCCCAGCACTCGCACCTGGCCCTCGACCAGCGGGAGGGCCCCGAGAATGACCTGGACGAGGGTGGATTTGCCGACGCCGTTGGGTCCCAACACCACGACGAACTCCCCGGCGGCAACCGTCAGATCCAGCCCACTCCACAGCCTGCGGCCGCCTCGCTCGACGGCCGCGTTGCGCAGGGTGATCACGGACCCTTGTTGATCTTCCGTCCGTGGGGTGGCGTTGCCGGGCTGCCGATCCACGGCGGACGAAAGTGAGTGGGCGGTCATCGGCCGGTTGCCTGCGACAGTGCTTGCTCGATGCCACGGAGCTGAGCAACCTGCCAGTCCTGGAACTTGGCGGTGGCCGGGGTGAGTGTCTCGGTGACTGTTGCTACCGGGATGCCCTGGTGTTTCGCGGCGGTCACCAGAGCGGCCACGTCCGGGGTCGAGTTCTGGCTGTTGAACACGAAGACCTTGATCTGCTTGGTGCTGATCTGCTGATCCACCGTGGTCTTGTCCGCCGCGCTCGGATCGGTGCCTTCGCTCACCGCGTTCAGGAACGACTTTGGGGTTGCCATTTTCAGCCCTAGGTCCTCGGCCAAGGGGGCCACGATCGATTCCGAGGCACCGATCGGGGTCCCACCGTACTTGCTCTTGATGTCGGCGATGAGATGGTTGTAGCTGGCCAGACCCTGGGTCTCGTAGGCCTGCTTCTCCTGATCGAAATACCCGGCGTCGGCCGGGTCGATGCGCTTGTAGTCCGCGGCGATCTGCTCGATCACCCGGTGCACGTCATCCGGGGAGTACCAGCGATGGGGGTTGTCGCCCTCCTTGATCCCCACCAGCTTCCCTACCGTCAACACCGACCGCGCCGGCGCCGGGTTTGCGCTGATCAGCTTGGCGACCCAGGGGTCGTAGCCGGCGCCGTTCTCGATCACGTACTGCGCGGTCGCCAGGGCTCGCGCGTCGGCTGGGGTCGGCTCGTAGTCGTGCGGGTCGGTGCTCGGGCTTGCGACGATGCTGCGCACCGCGACATGTTCGCCACCCACCTGGGCGGCGACGCTTCCCCAGAAGTTCTCCGCCGCCACCACCGCGATCTTCGCAGAGCCGCTCGACTGACCCGCCGGACCGCTTCCGGTGGGAGTCCCGGTGGCGCAACCAGCCAACAGACCGGCGAGCGTGACCGCTGCCGCTGCGGCTGATCCAACGGGGGCTAAAGCTCGACCCAACACTCCTGCTCCGCTCACGTCGGGGCTCCTCACCTTCGACGTCGTGTCACCCACACAGGTGGCAGCTTGACGACGAGCCTAAACGAAAGCGATTATCATTCCAAGTCTGAGTGACACTCGTCTTCGAGCCGGCTTGGCCCCGCCGCCCCCATCAGGCTGCCTCGGCAAGGACCAGGGCGAATCGGTCGTTGTAGTCGGTCCACCAGGCCTGGTCGGCGAAACCGGCGTCAGCTAGCTCGGATTCGAGTTCCTTTTGCTCGAACTTCGTGGAGATTTCGGTGCGCATCTGCTCACCCTCGGCGTAGTGCACCGTCATGCCGACCGCGGGCAACCGCACGGTCATCGCGTGACTGGCCCGCAGCCCCATCTCGATCCGACCGTCGGCGGCATTCCACGCCGCGACGTGATCGAAGGCATCGACGTCGAAGTCCCCCCCGAGTTCGCGATTGAGTACGCGCAACACGTTGCGGTTGAACTCGGCGGTCACGCCGGCCGCGTCGTCGTAGGCCGGCACCATCACCGCCGGGTCGGTGACCAATCCTGCGCCCAAGAGCATCAGCTCGCCGGGGTCCAGCGCGGCGCGTAACGCGGCGAAGAAGCCGGCCCGTTCGGCCGGCAGCAGATTGCCGATCGTGCCGCCCAGGAAAGCCACCAACCGGCGCCCACCCTGACTGGCCGGTAGCAACTCCAGATGCTCGGTGAAGTCGCCGACGACGCCGTGCACCGCGAGCGCCGGATACTCCGCCGCCACCGCCGCCATCGCCCCGCGCAACGCCGACTCCGACACGTCCAGCGGTACGTAACGGTGCAGCGACCCGGTCGCGGCAAGTGCGTCGAGCAGCAGCCGGGTCTTCTCTGAGGAGCCCGAACCCAGCTCGACCAGGGTGTCCACGGCCGACCGCATCGCGATCTGTCCCGCACTTCGCCGCAACAGTTCCCGTTCAGTGCGGGTGGGGTAGTACTCGGGCAGTGCGGTGATCTCCTCGAACAGCTCGCTGCCCCGAGCGTCGTAGAACCACTTGGGTGGCAGCCATTTGGGATCGGCGGACAGCCCGACGCGCACATCGTGATGCAGCGCGTCAGCGGTATCGGCGTCGGACAGGTGGATCTCGAGCACGGGTGCGGTCATGGTTCCTCAGTCGGGGTTGTCTGGGCAGCGGTCGTAGGGATCGGCACAACGTCGGCGGTGAACGGTGTCGCGGTGAGCAGATGGCGGTCCGGGACCGGCACCCAACCGGGCGACTGGTCGGTGGGCTCGGAGCAGACCAGTACCGCCCCGTCGCCGACCCGTACCGCCAGCGCGTGGTGCACCGCGGTCGCGGCGAGCATGGTCCCGTCGGTGACCAGCAGGTTCAGCCGCGAACCCGGGGCCGCCGCGAGCACTTGTGCGGTGACCTCGGTCAGCGCGCGGGCCAGCGAGTCACCGGCCGCCAATCGGCGTCGAACCAGTGCCCACAGCAGCGCGGAGTCGGTGGTCGCTTCGAGGGTGAGCAGGTCGGTCACCGGCAGCTGGGCAGCCAGCGCGGCCATCGTGTCCGGCCACCCTGCGATCATCCCGTTGTGGCTGAACAGCCAGCGGCCGGTGGCGAACGGGGCGCAGGCGGTTTCCACT
>DATAWX010000013.1:0-71929 GCA_036266995.1 Pseudonocardiaceae bacterium
CTTCCCGGTGGGCGGGGATGTGCGGCGCGCGCTAGGCATGGTGTCCAGCTTCGCCGAGCTGGACGACGCGCTGGCCCGGCTGGATCCCGATGCCCCGTTCCCACCCGACGCGGACGGCCCCCGGGGGCGCCAGGGCTCACCCGGCCGGGTGGTACTACCTCATGGCTGGCTGGATGACCCGATGGATCTCGCAGTCCCGGCAGGCGCCGAACTCCCCCATTCCGGCGGCTGAGCAGGGCCGGTGGCGCGGCGCCGCCGGACGCGGGTTCACCTCCGGTTCACCTGACCGCCGAGACTTCGGCGGCGTCGCCCCGTACCCTCGGGCAATGCGGGAGACCTTCCATGCCGAGCTGAACGGCCTGACCGAAGACCTGGCCAGAGCCGCACGGCTGGCCGGCCAGATGATGACCAACGCCTCATCCGCGCTGAGCCAAGCCGACCTGGGCCTCGCCGAGCTGGTCATCTCCGGTGAAGGCGAGATGATGGCGCTGTGCGACGACATGGACCAGCGCTGCATCAAGCTGCTCGTCCTGCAGGCGCCGGTGGCCACCGACCTGCGAATGGTGGTCGCGGCCATGCACGCGGTGGCCGACGTTGAGCGGATGGGCAACCTGGCGCAGCACGTCGCCAAGATCGCACGGATGAAGCACCCGACGGTGCCGATCCCCGACGAGGTCCGGCCGGTGTTCGCCCGGATGGGCGTGCTCGCCACCAGCCTGGCTCAGGACGCCGCGAAGGCGATCGAGAGCCAGGACCCGCTGTCGGCCCACCGGCTCGCAGAAGCCGACGACGAGGTGGACGCGTTGCGCCGGCGTATCTTCCAGATCCTGTTCTCCGAGGGCTGGTCGCACGGGGTGGAACCGGCCGTGGACGCCGCGTTGATCGGCCGCTACTACGAGCGCTTCGCCGACCATGCCGTCGCGATCGCCAAGCAGGTCAGCTTCCTCGTCACCGGCCTGCCCTACGAGCGCTGACTCGTGAGTGGGAAACAGTGTTATAACACTGTTTCCCACTCACGAGTCGCGAAGCGACAAAAACTCCACGTCGGTGTGGTGGGGGGTGAAGCCGAGCTTGTGGTAGGTGTGCAGGGCAGCGGTGTTGTCGGACTCCACGTAGAGCATCGCCTCACGCACCCCTCGGTCGCGCAGATGCGCAAGCCCGGCCACGGTCAGCGCGCCACCCAGTCCGGTGGCCTGGGCATCGGGGTCCACCGCGAGCACGTAGATCTCACCGAGGCCGTCGGGGTGCACCTTGGTCCAGTGGAAGCCGAGCAGGCGGCCGGTCTGGTCCACCGCCAGCAGGAATCCCTTCGGGTCGAACCACGGCTGTGCCTCGCGCACCACGAGCTCGCCGATATCCCACCCTTGCTGCTCGGGATGCCAGGCGAAGGCACGATTGTTCACCCGCACGACCGCCGCCTCGTCCTCGCCAGGCACGAAGGCGCGCAGCGCCACCCCGGCAGCCGGCGCTCGGCGCGGGATCGGATCGGCCAGCCCGCGACGTAACTGAAACAGTTCCCGCCGACGGGCCAGCCCGGCTCGCTGTGCCAACCGCAGCGCCGCTGGGTGCTCACCATGCGCCCACACCCACAGCGGCCCGTGCACCCGATCGAGCAGCGCGGCGAGCAGTACACCACCCACCCCGCGGCGTCGGTGCTCGGGATGCACCGCGAACTCGGCGGTGCGACGCTCGACGCGTTCGTCCAGGCTCGCATAGCCGGTCAGGGTGCCGGCATCGTCGTGGGTCAACAGGTGTGCAAAGCCCGAACCAGGATGGTGCAGCCGCAGCACCGCAGCCTCGGAGATGGGCTCCACGCCATCCGTGGCTGCGGCGGCGGCCAGCAGGCTCACCACAGCGGCGGTCTGCCCGTCGGAGAGCTGATCGAGCCACGTCAGCGTCAGGGTCAACTCCGCTGCACCGAGAATGACTGCGCCTGTTGCCGGCCGGCCCGATCTGGATCGCTGTCCACCGCCTCGGCGTCATGCTCGGCGGCACGCTCGTGTTCAGCTCGCTCCCGGGAACTCATGTTGCGGACCGGGCGGACGAACTTGTAGCCGACGTTGCGCACCGTGCCGATGAGCTGCTCGTGTTCCGGACCGAGTTTGGCCCGCAGCCGCCGCACGTGGACGTCGACCGTGCGGGTGCCGCCGAAGAAGTCATAACCCCACACCTCCTGCAGCAACTGCGCCCGGGTGAACACCCTGCCGGCATGCTGCGCGAGGTACTTCAGCAGCTCGAACTCCTTGTAGGTGAGGTCCAGCGGGCGACCGCGCAGCCGGGCGGTATAGGTGGCCTCGTCGATCACCAGCTCACCGAGCACCAGCGAGCTGCCGCCACCCACAACGGATTCGGTGGCCCGCCGAGCCACCAGCAGCCGCAGCCGGGCGTCGACCTCAGCGGGGCCGGCGGTGGGGAGCAGGATCTCGTCCGATCCCCAGTCCGCGGACAGCGCCACCAGGCCACCCTCGCTGATGATGACCACTACCGGCACATCCAGCCCGGTGGATCCCAGCAACCGGCACAGGCTGCGCGAACCTGCGAGGTCCGTGCGGGCATCGACTAGCACCGCGTCGTAAGGACCGGCGTCGAGCAGGGCGGCGACCTCCGGGGCCGCCGACCGCACGCCGTGCCCCAACAAACACAGCGCGGGCAGCATCGAGGGCGGGTCAGGATCCGCGGTGAGCAACAGAAGCTCCATGCCCGCTCCGTCCTACCGTTGGAGGCCAGCGGTGTCACTAGCCCGGTGTCACCAGCCGGTCAGGCCCCATGGGCTGAAGGCCACGGTGGGCCGCGACCCACCGCCCGTTCTGCGGAGAATACCGTGCCGGTCGCAGGGACCATACGAAATAGCCAGAATCAGAAATGGTAGGGCTGCGTGCGAAAGTTGATCATCGCGGTGCTGGTCATCGTGGTACTGGCCGTAGCGGCCGATTTCGGCGCTGCCGCAGCCGCCGAGTACACAGTGGCCAAACAGATGCGCCAACAACTCGGACTGGCCAGCGACCCCTCCGTGCGGATCAACGGCTTCCCGTTCCTGACCCAGGCCGTAGCCGGCCATTACATCGCCATCGACATACAGGCATCCGGGGTGTCCGCGGACCCGCTGCACGACCTCGACGTGGAGGCGACGCTGCACGACGTCGATGCGCCACTGGCCGAGGTGACCTCCGGCGACCTGCATTCGGTGCGGGCGGCGAAGGTCGACGGTCAGGTCCGGATCAAGGACACCGACCTCGGCCGGGCCATCGGGATCGAAGATCTGCGGATCCAGCAACCCTCTGACCAGGAGATCAAAGAACTACTCCCGCCGGGTACGCCCACCAGCGATTCTCCCCGGGGCAACCGTGCGCCGGTCAAGATGGTGGCGACCACCGACCTCGCCGGCCAGCGCACCGAGATCGTCGCGCTCGGCGTGATCGAACTCACCAAGGGCTTGGTGCGCGTCACCACCAGCGATGTGCGGCTGGCCGGTGACGGTGTGGGTGCGGTGGGCCTGCCGCGGGCGGTGCGCCAGACGCTGCTCAGCACTCTGAGCACCGACGTAAAGACCGGCAGCCTGCCGTTCGCCGTCACTCCCACCAGGATCTGGGTGGAGACCGGCTCGATCGTCGTGGAAGGCACCGCGAACAACGTCTCACTACGCAAAGCCGGCGTCGCCGTCGGCGACCCGCATTCAGCGGGACCACTCGGGGTCGGTCCGGGCGGTGGAATCCGTCCCGCGGACGTGGAGTCTCGGGTAGGCTGAAGTTCGTGCATTTGCTGCTCACCAAGCGCCGGGCGGTCGATTTCTGCCGGCTGCGCAGCAGCCTCTGTCCGAGGACCTGACCGGGCGGTGATCTGCACCACATCCGGCTGCTGGCGCCTGCGCGCAGCCGAGGAGCACCCCCGGGCAACCCCAGACAATCCATTGTTTAGAGCCAACTTCGAGAATGAGGAGCTGTCGCATGAGCCGCGAAAACGTCCTGGTCACGCCCGACTGGGCAGAACAGAACCTGGACACCAAGGGCATTGTCTTCGTCGAGGTCGACGAGGACACCACCGCCTACGACGCAGGGCACATCCCCGGAGCCGTGAAGATCAACTGGAAGACCGAGCTGCAGGACCCGGTGATCCGTGACTTCGTGGATAAGGGCGCCTTCGAGAAATTGCTGTCGGACAAGGGCATCAGCAACGACGACACCGTGGTGCTCTACGGCGGAAACAACAACTGGTTCGCCGCCTACGCCTACTGGTACTTCAAGCTCTACGGGCACCGCGACGTCAAGCTGCTCGACGGCGGGCGCAAGAAGTGGGAGCTCGATGGCCGCACCCTGACCACCGACGAGGTGAACCGGCCGGCCACCAGCTACACCGCCCAGGAACAGGACCTGACGATCCGGGCGTTCCGCCAGGAGGCGGTCGATGCGATCAACAACAAGAACCTGGTCGACGTCCGCTCGCCCGACGAGTTCTCCGGCAAGATCATGGCGCCGGCGCACCTGCCGCAAGAGCAGGCGCAGCGTCCGGGACACATTCCCACCGCGCTGAACGTGCCGTGGTCCAAGGCAGCCAACGAGGACGGCACCTTCAAGTCCGACGACGACCTGCGGGCGCTGTACGGGGCGGCGGGGCTCGACGAGAGCAAGTCGACCATCGCCTACTGCCGGATCGGTGAGCGCTCCAGCCACACCTGGTTCGTGCTGCACGAGCTGCTGGGATACTCCGACGTCAAGAACTACGACGGTTCCTGGACCGAGTACGGCTCGCTGGTCGGCGCACCGATCGAGCTCGGCAGCAAGGCCTGATCGCCGTGTGCGGAGCACCGGAACAGACCCAGGAGTTGCCACCGGGAACGGATCTGAGCAAGCACACCGTGCTGACAGGCACGGTGCGGACAGCAGGGCAACCCGTCGGAGGGGCTTTCGTGCGATTGCTCGACGGCACCGGGGAGTTCACCGCCGAGGTGGTGACCTCGGCCTCTGGGCAGTTCCGGTTCTTCGCCGCACCGGGTGACTGGACCATCCGAGCGCTGCACCAATCCGGCACCGGCGAAGCATCCGTGACCGCCGACGGCCCCGGCCTGTTCACCGTCGACCTCACCGTCTAACCCCGGTTGGTGGCTCTTCAAGGACCACCAACCCCGGTTCGGACTATCTCAAACGGCAGCCAACCCTCGCCAGCTCGCTGGCGAGGGTTGGCTGCCGTTATGACCAACTTTCCGTGGGCTTGGTGGTCCTTGAAGAGCCACCAACCGGTTCGGTGGCGAGGGCGGCGGGCAGGGCGATTTCCAGGGCGGCCATCAGGGCGTCGGGGGTGGGGGCCCGCTCGGGGTCTAGCAGCCACTGGACCTGCAGGCCGTCGTAGACCGCGATGAGAAACGAGGCGACCTGCCGCGCGGTGGCGTCGGAAAGACCGTCGACCGAGGCGCGCATCATGTCGGCCACGGTGGTGCGCAACCGCTCGTAGCACTCGGCGAGTTGAGCCCGCAACTCCGGCACCCGTTCCGCCTGGGCCAGCGCCTCGACGTAGGCCACCATCAGTGGTCGGTACTGATCGAAGGTACTCACCAGGGCCACCCAGGAGGCCCGCACCCGCTGCAACGGAGTAGCGCTGGGATCGGCGAACACGATCCGGGTGATCTGCTCGATGTACTCGTCGAAGCACTGCTGCATCGCGCCGTTGAGCAACGCCTCTTTGGACCCGAAGTGATAGCCGATGGAGGCGAGATTGGTGCCCGAGGCGGCCACCAGATCCCGGGCCGTGGTGCGCGCGTAGCCCCGTTCCAGCAGGCAGCGCCGAGCGCCGTCAAGCAGCGCCTCCCGGTGTCCCATCATCCAGATACTACCGGCGCTAGACAAACGTATGTATATTCGCAGAGCATGGTGAGCAAGCCGCCCCCTGGACCGCCGCTGCCGGCCCTAGTACAGGCGGCACTGATCTGGCTCGATCCAGTCCGGTACGTGGAGTTCTGTCATCGGCGTTACGGCACGCTGTTCACCACCCGGATACCAGGGATCGGCACGCTCGTCTTCGTCACCGACCCGGATGACATCAAGTCGGTGATGCGGGGCGACCCGGCGGTCTTTCACGCTGGGGAAGCCGCCGCGCCGCTGAGCCAGGTCGTCGGGCCGAAGTCGATTCTCATGCTCGACGACGACAGGCACCGGCGCAGCCGCGGGATGATGCTTCCGGCGTTTCATGGTGACTCGGTGCGCAGGCAGGTCGCCGAGATGGTCGCTATTACCGTCGACGAGGTCGCGCGGTGGCCGGTGGGCGAGCAGTTCCCGCTGTTTCCCCGGATGCAGAAACTCACTCTCGAAGTCATCCTGCGCACCGTTATCGGGGTGCACGATGAGCACCGCCTCGCTGACCTGCGGGCGGCGTTGCCGCCCATGCTGGACATCGGTTCCCCGCTGGAACTGATCCCGCCGCCGCGGGTGCTGCTGCGCTTCGGTATATGGCGCCGCCGCGCGGAGCACCGGGCAGCGGCCCTGGCGCTGCTGACCGACGAGATCACCCACTGCCGCGCCGATCCGCGGCTCGAGCAGCGGACCGACGCGCTGGCGATGCTGGTGCGTCGCATCGATACCGCCGGCGCCCCGATGGCCGACGACGAGCTCCTCGACCAACTCGTCACGCTGCTACTGGCCGGGCACGACACCACTGCCACCGCGCTGTCCTGGGCCTTCGAACGGCTGACCCGCCATCCCGCGCTGCTGCACCGCACCGCGGCGGCCGCTGCTGACGGCGACGACGCGTGGCTGGACGCGGTGTGCCGGGAGAGCCTGCGGGTGCGGCCGGTGGTCTTTGAGTTCGGCCGCAAACTGACCGCGCCGGTGCAGCTGGCGGGGCACAGTATCCCGGCCGGCCACATCCTGGCCCCCAGCATCAACCTGGTGCACCACAGCAGCCGCCACTACCCGGACCCAGACGAGTTCCGGCCGCAGCGATTCCTCGCCCAGCGACCCGATCCGGCCGTGTGGCTACCCTTCGGCGGCGGGGTCCGTCGCTGCCTCGGCGCCACCTTCGCCCAGGTGGAGATGCGCACGGTGTTGCGGGAAGTCCTGCGCCGGGTCGAGCTGGCCACCACCACCGCGCCCGGCGAGCCGGTGCGGCCCCGGCACGTGACCATGGTGCCGCGCCGGGGCGCGATGGTGACCGTGCGTCGCCGCCTCACGCTCGCTGACCGCGTCGCGACTGGCTGACCGCGCGCAGCCGCGTCCGACCACAACGCCGCAGCGAGCCGGCCGTCCCACAGTGACTGAACCCGCCAAGATGGCTCCTCAGCAGCGCCCTTGGGGGTTATGGCAGGCTGATCGCCATAGCACGGACGGTGACTGTGGAGGGGACGCAATGGGGCGTGTCGGAATTGCGATTGCTACGGGGGCAGTACTGATCAGCGTGCTCGGCGGCTGCGGGCAGGGGGCCGCTACGGCGCCCGGTTCCAGCCCGGCCGGCGCATCGGGGGCACCCGGACGGGCGCCGGCGCCGGCCGCGCCAACCGTCCACACGATCAGCGTCAAGGTCCATGGCGGGAAGGCCACCGGCAACATCGGCCCGGTGACGGTCCCGCTAGGGACCCCGGTGGTCATCTCGGTGAGCAGCGACGTGGCCGACGAGATCCATGTGCACGGTTACGAGCGCACGGTCAAGGTTCCGGCGGCCAGCACCGCGTCGGTCGCCTTCACCGCGAACAAGCCGGGCACTTTCGACGTGGAACTGGAGAACTCCAAGCTGGCACTGCTGCAACTACAAGTGGGCTGATGCCGCCGACACACAGCCGGTGATCAACCGGTGGGGCCTGCTGACCGCCTATGATCCCGAGGGTGACCAGCGGTCCCAACGGCTTCACCGGCGACGAGGCGCTGCGGATCGCCGCTGAGCGCGCAGCGAGCACCGGCATCCGCAACATGCCCGAATTCACCGACCTTCCGATTCCCGGCGACACCGCGAACCTGCGCGAGGGGCCCGAGCTTCACCCCCAGTGCCTGACGCTGCTGCCGCTGGTCGGAGTCTGGCGCGGTGAAGGGGAGATCGTCTACCCGACCATCGACGGACCGTACCGGTTCGGCCAGCAGGTGGTGATCTGCCACGACGGGCGGCCGTTCCTGCGTTACGAGTCGCGGGCGTGGCTGCTCGACGACGCCGGCGAGGTGATCCGACCAGCTGCCCGGGAGACCGGGTTCTGGCGGCCACAAGCCGATGACACCATCGAGCTGCTCGCCGCGCACGGCACCGGCATCGTGGAGCTCTACTACGGACGGCCGCGCAGCCAGACCTCGTGGGAGCTGGCCACCGACGCGCTGGTGCGCAGTTCCTCGGCCAAAGAGGTCCTCGGCGCGCACCGGCTCTACGGCATCGTCGAGGGCGGCGACCTCGCCTACGTCGAGCAACGCGCGATGGTCGGCCAACCCATGCAGCCGCACGTCTCAATCCTGCTGCACCGAGTGGTCGGCTGAAACCAGCGCGCGGGTCCGAACAGCAGTCAGCCCCCGGGGGTCGCCGCGCGAAGCGGCGAGCCCAAGCGGGACCACTGCTCGGGCACCCCGGGGGCCGGGTGACTGCCTTGGATTCGCTTGCCGCCTCTCACAGTCCGCCGTTGTGTCCAACGCCGTCCAGCTGGAGGTGGCCTTCCACGGCCGTCGGCGGCACTAGCTGGCAGCCACCTCACGAGTCCTATAGCCGTTCAACCTTGGACCACCTCCTTTCACGTGTACTGCCACGCTATCCGCGCCACGGCGGGTTCGGCAACGGCAATGCCCGTTGCAGGCCCGTTGCAGCATGGCGCGGCGCTACGATCGTGGTTGTGGACACCAGCCTGCGCAGTACGTTGCACAACCGGGGCCTGCGGATGACTCCGCAGCGCCAGCTGGTGCTCGATGCGGTGCGGGAACTGCAGCACGCCACTCCCGAACGGATCTGCGAGCACGTCCAGCGCGTCGCGCCCGCGGTGAACATCACCACCATCTACCGCACCCTGGACCTGCTGGAGGGCCTGGACCTGGTCTGGCACACCCACCTCGGGCACGGAGCGCCGAGCTACTCGACCCAGGCGCACGAACATGTGCACCTGGTGTGCCACCGGTGCGGCGAGGTCACCGAGATCCCCCCTGACGAGCTCACCGACCTCACTTCGCGACTACGAGACCAGTTCGGGTTCGTGCTGAACCCCAGCCACCTTGCGCTGTCCGGGCGTTGCGTGGAGTGCTTGGAAAGCGAGAGCTCGTGACGTCGCCACTGCTGGAGCTGCCGGGTGCGGTGCCGCCGCCCGATGGATCCCCAGACCTCGGGGTCGCCTGGCACCACGGTGACCCGTTGGGGGAGCAACGCGCCGCCGACCGCGACGTCGTGGTGGTGGACCGGTCGCACCGCGAGGTGATCGCCGTGCCGGGCGAGGACCGATTGAACTGGCTGCACACCATCACTTCCCAGCACCTGCTCGCGCTCGGCGAAGGCGAGCACACCGAGGCGCTGGTTCTTGACCTGCGGGGGCACGTAGAGCATCACGCCGTGGTGTCCCATGTGCGGGACACGGTGTGGCTGGACACCGACCCAGGCCGGGGACAAGGGCTGCTGGCCTACCTGAGCTCGATGGTGTTCTGGTCGAAGGTGGCGCCCCGGGATGCGACGCCGGAACTGGCCGTGCTCTCCCTGCTGGGGCCTGGCACCGGCGATGTGCTCACGCGGACCGGTGAGCTGGGTGGGTTCGCGCGCGTCGGGGCGGGTCGGGCGGACCTGCTGGTGCCCCGTGGCGAGCTCACCGACGTCTGGCGCCAGCTTGTCGAGGCGGGCGCCGTACCGGCTGGCAGCTGGGCTTACGAGGCGATCCGGGCAGCGGCACTGCAGCCCCGGCTGGGCGTTGACACCGACGATCGCACCATCCCACACGAGGTCGGCTGGATCGGTCCCGCGGTGCACCTGGACAAGGGGTGCTACCGCGGTCAGGAGACCGTGGCGCGGGTATCGAATCTGGGCCGCCCACCGCGGCGGATGGTGCTGCTACACCTGGAGTCACCGGACACCCTGCCCGTCACTGGGGACCCGGTAACCGCCGACGAGCGGGTAGTAGGCCGGGTCGGCACCGTCGCCACCCATCACGAGCTGGGCGCCATCGCCCTAGCCCTGCTCAAACGCTCCATAGACCCCAACACCCCCCTCACCGCCGGCGCGTCACCCGCCGCAATAGACCCCCACTCACTCCCCCCCGACACCGGCGAACCTCCCGGTCGCGCAGCCCTCCGCCGCCTCCGCTCCTGACCGTGCGCATGTGAACCGCCCGCATTGAGCGGGCTCAGCGGGGTGAAACGCCCCCGAATAACCCCGCTGAGCCCGCTCAATGCGAGCAGGTGTCAGGATGGTCGGTGTGATCGAGGTTCGGCCTGGGGGCCGGCGGAGGATTGATCGGGTGCTGGGGGCCGGCTTCAGCACTGGGTTGGGCGAGTTGGGGCTTGCCGAGGTGCGCGCGCGGCGAGACGACGCGGCCCAGGAGGAGACTGACCTGTCGTATCTGAGGCGGCTGTTGCACGCCCGGATCGACCTCGTGCGCGCCGAGCAACTACGCCGCAGTGAGGGCGGCACCGCTCCCGTCGTCGACGAGCTGGCGCGCATCCTGGCGGTGAACGCGGTGGGCCCGGCAACGGGCTCGGGCCGCCACCACACGCTGCAGCCCTCCCGGGCCGAGGCGCACCGCCGCCATGTCGAGGCGCTGGTCGCCGACGTCGACCTGTCCGACGTCGGGTCGTTGTCAGAGAAGCAGCTCGAGGCGGCACTGGCCGCCTACCGCACGGAAGAGACGTCGGTATCTCAGCGTCGCCGCGAGGTGCAGCAGGTCGTGGACACGTTCAACGCTGAGATCGGCTCGCGGTATGCCAGCGGGACCGCCTCGGTAGACGAGCTACTTGCCGAGCAACGCGGGCTCACCGAGTGACGGATGCGACACTTCCCCGCAGTGGCGCAGCCACGTCGCACGGGACCCGCGCAACCCTGTACGGTGGTACCTAACGGATGTTGTCGAGAGAACGAGGCCGCCGAATCCCCCGGATGGCTTCGTCCCTGCGTGCGAGGGGGTCGAGCCATGGGGCGCGGCCGTGCGAAGGCCAAGCAAACGAAGGTAGCGCGGGAACTCAAGTACAGCTCCCCCGCCACTGACCTGGCAGCTCTCCAACGAGAGCTGTCGGGCGACAATGGTGACAGCCACCACCTCGGCGACGGAGACCGCGCCGATGAAGCTGTCCGCGATGAGGCCGCCGCCGACGAGTATGGCGAGTACCGCCGCTGAGTTCGCGTGGCGATCGCGCAATATCACCGTAGGCGCATCAGAACCGAGGGTGATCCCCGCGGAGCACCGCTCGGACGGTGTCTTTCGCGTCGACATCACGCTCGACCGCCTCGAGCGTGACGTCGCGGGACTTGCGCACCTCGCCTAGCACCCAGGCGGGCACATGCCGGGCCGTGAGCACGGCCAGCGCGCGATCGACATCGGCTGGGTCGACCACTGCGACCATTCCGATGCCCATGTTGAACGTGTGCTCCATCTCCGCACGCTCCACCCGGCCCCGGCGTTTGATCAGCGCGAACTCCGCGGCGGGCGTCCAGCTGCCCCGTTCCAGCACTGCGACCAGCCCGCGCGGCATCACCCGTGACAGGTTCGCCGCGAGCCCGCCGCCGGTGACGTGTGCGAAGGTCCGCACCTCGGTCTCGGCAACCAGCGCCAGGCAGTCCTTGGCATAGATCCGGGTGGGTTCGAGCAACTGCTCCCCCAGCGGGCGGCCGAACTCCTCGACATGACCCTGGAGAGGCATCCGGGCGGCGTCCAGCAGCACGTGCCGGACCAGCGAGTAACCGTTGGAATGCAGCCCCGACGAGGCCATCGCCACCACGACGTCACCCGGCCGCACCCGATCAGGTCCCAGGATGGCATCGGCCTCAACCACGCCCACCCCGGTCGCGGACAGGTCGTAGTCGCCCTCGGTCATCATCCCGGGGTGCTCGGCGGTCTCCCCGCCCAGCAGAGCGCAACCAGCCTGAACGCAGCCGTCGGCGATTCCCCGGACGAGCTGCGCGATCAGCTCCGGCACGACCTTGCCGACGGCGACGTAGTCCTGCAGGAACAGCGGCTCGGCTCCGCATACCACCAGGTCGTCGACCACCATCGCCACCAGGTCGATGCCGATGGTGTGATGGATATCCATCGCCTGCGCTATCGCGATCTTGGTGCCGACACCGTCGGTGGAGCTGGCCAGGACGGGCTCGCGCCAGCGGTCGTGCTTGAGCTTGAACAGGCCGGCGAAGCCTCCGACAGTGCCCAGCACCTCCGGGCGGCGAGCCCGCTCGGTGTGCGGCTTCAGCGCGCTGACGGCCCGCGCACCGGCAGCGATGTCCACCCCGGCCGCGGCGTAGGTCGGATGCGGCCGGTCAATGTCAGTCATTGCAGGCGCTCCGGGGCGGCCGGCCCCACGGGCACCACTGGCTCGGCGTCGCCCGCTAGGCCCCTCGCCAGCGCGTCGAGGTCTTCGCGTAGGTGCTTGCCGATCGACTCGCTGGGTGGCAGCGGGATCGGGTAGCGACCGTCGAAGCAGGCAGTGCACAGCCGGGTGGCCGGCTGCTCGCAAGCGGCGATGAGGTTGTCGAGGCTGACGTAACCGAGACTGTCGGCGCCGATGGCGCGCCGCACTCCGTCAACGTCGGCGCCATTGGCGATCAGCTCGGCGCGGGAGGCGAAGTCGATGCCGTAGAAGCACGGCCAGCGCACCGGCGGGCTGGCGATCCGGACGTGCACCGCGATCGCCCCGGCTTCGCGCAGCATCCGGATCAGGGCGCCTTGGGTGTTACCGCGCACGATGGAGTCGTCCACCACCACCAGGCGCTTGCCGCGGATGACGTCGCGCAGCGGGTTGAGCTTCAGGCGGATGCCCAGCTGGCGGATCGTCTGCGACGGCTGGATGAAGGTACGCCCGACGTAGGAGTTCTTCACCAGCCCCGAGCCGTACGGGATTCCCGAGCCCTGTGCGTAGCCGATCGCCGCCGGCGTACCAGACTCAGGCACCGGGATGACCAGATCGGCCTGCGCCGGGTGCTCCAGCGCCAGCCTTCGACCGATCTCCACCCGGGTGGCATGCACCCCGCGCCCGGCGATCGTGGTGTCCGGACGGGCCAGGTAGACGTACTCGAACACGCACCCCTTGGGATCGGGGTTGGCGAACCGGGAGCTGCGCAACCCGCTCGCGTCGATCGCCAGCAGCTCGCCCGGCTCGACCTCCCGGACGAAGTTGGCGCCGACGATGTCCAGTGCCGCGGTCTCACTGGCAAGTACCCAGCCGCGTTCCAACCTGCCTAACACCAGCGGTCGGACGCCTTGGGGATCTCGCGCCGCGTAGAGCGTGCTTTCGTCGCAGAAGACTAGCGAGAACGCCCCGCGCAGCCGCGGCAGCAGCCGTTGGGCGGCGTTCTCGATGCCGGTGTCCGCGGCGCCGGTGGCCAGCAACCCGGTGATCAGGTCCGAGTCGGTGGTCGCCCCGTTGCGGATGGGCACGCCGACCTTGCGCGCCTGCTCCAGCAGCTCGGCGGTGTTGACCAGGTTGCCGTTGTGCCCCAGCGCCAGACCCGACCCGGTGGCCGTGGTGCGGAAGGTCGGCTGGGCATTCTCCCAGATGCTCGCGCCGGTGGTGGAGTAACGGCAGTGCCCGATCGCGATGTGCCCAGAAAGGCTGGACAGCACCTGCTCGTTGAATACCTGGCTGACCAGCCCGAGATCTTTGAACACCAGCACCTGCGAGCCGTCGGACACCGCGATACCGGCGGCCTCCTGACCCCGGTGCTGCAGGGCGTACAACCCGAAGTAGGTCAGCTTGGCGACTTCCTCGCCGGGAGCCCAGACCCCGAAGACACCGCACTCCTCGCGCGGTCCCGCGTAGTCGTCTGGACACTGGTGGTCGGGCTGATGCCGGGGCGTTTCGTTGCCCACCTGCCACTCCAGGGTGCTGACGAGAATCGAGCTGCCGGACTAGCTGCACCTTCTACTCTACGGGCCCCCTGGATCTACAGGCCGCGGCGCACGAATCACCGCCGCCGCCCGACCAGGGCCAGCAGGCGAGTCTGGGGATCGGCGTCGTGACTCACCCTCACCGGGGGGGCGAACAAGCCGCTCCCGACCAGCTGCTCGGCCTGCGGCTCGATGAACTCGAGCACGTCGCTGACCAACTCCGGATCGAGCCGCTCGTCCGCCTTGATCCCCCGGGCCAGGTCCCACGCGTGCACGGTCAGGTCCATGGTCATCTCCGCGCAGTATCCCTCGGCCGGGCGGCGCCCATAGGACAGCTCGACCGACCGCCGCAGGGCCCCCGGCGCCGCGAACGCCTCGTGCGCGGCGGCCGCGGCGCTGGCCCAGACCCCCACTGGATCGTCGCCGAGCTGATCACCATCGAAGCGGTCCCCGATGTCCTCTACGGTGGCGCCGTCGAGCAGCAGCGGCGCCCATCGCTGCTCAGTCACCACGTGGTTCACCAGCGCCCGGACGTCCCACCCAGTGCACGGCGTCGGGTCGTGCCACTGCTGTGGCCCCACCGCCCGCACCCGCCGATCGAACTCCCCCATACCGCGAACGAACCCCGACACCGTCATGCGCCCCATCGTGCGCCATCCGCATTCAGCGGGCTCAGCAGGGTTATCAGGGAGTTGTCGACCCCGCATTACCCCACTGAGCCCGCTGAATGCGGGGAGGGCGCCAGGGGTAGGTAGGGGGAGAGGTCTGCGCGGGTGCCGGAGGCGACCGCTCGGCCTTCGGCCAGGGCTTGGGGCCACGCTAGGCGGCCGGTAGCTAGTTGTAGCCAGGTTTTCGGGTCGGTCTCTACTGTGTTGGGAGGGGTGCCACGGGTGTGTCTCGGGCCGGCGACGCACTGCACTGCGGCGAACGGTGGCACCCGAACCTCCACCGTGGCGCCGGGCGCCGCCTGCGCCAGCGCCCGAAGGCTGACCCGCACAGCCCGCGCCACCTCGCTACGCGCCGGCTCCGCCCCCTCCCCGTCCAACCACCTCGTCACCACCTCGTCCACATCGACCTCCCCACGCGTTCTCGGGCGGGGTTCAGGGGTTGAACAGGGTGGGGAGGGTGGCCGTCCAGGCGGCGCGAAGGTCGTCGAGGGTGAGGGTGGCGACGTCAGCGATCTCCAGCTGGGGGGCGGGGTGGACGGCGCCCAGCCGGGTCACCGGCACGCCGTGGTCCGTGCACAGCTGGGCGAGACGGGGTGCACCGGCCGCTGACACGCCGAGCAGGACGCGCGCGGAGGACTCGGCGAACAGGGCGACGAACGGATCGAGACCCGCCGGTAGCCTCACCCGAGCGCCGACGCCGCTACCCAGGCAGGCCTCGACCAGCGCCTGGCCCAGGCCACCGTCGGACAGATCGTGCGCCGCGCTCACCAGCCCGTCGCGAGACGCGGCGGCGAGCACCGCACCGATCGCCTGTTCGCGAGCCAGATCCACCGCGGGCGGCCGACCACCGAGGTGCCCGTGCACCTCGTGCGCCCACTGGCTCCCCCCGAACTCGTCGTGGGTCTCGCCGAGCAGCCAGATCTCATCGCCAGCACCACCCAATCCGGTGGGGATCCGCTGGCGCACGTCGTCGATCACCCCCAGGACCCCGATCACCGGGGTGGGCAGGATCGCGGCGTCACCGGTCTGGTTGTAGAAACTCACGTTGCCCCCGGTGACCGGGATGCCCAGTTGGGCGCAACCGTCGGCCAGCCCGCGGACGGCCTGCTCGAACTGCCACATCACGCCGGGGTCGGTGGGCGCGCCGAAGTTGAGGCAGTTCGTCACCGCCAGCGGGGTGGCACCGGTCACCGCGACGTTGCGGTAGGCCTCGGCCAGCGCGAGCTGGGTACCGGCGTAGGGGTCCAACGCGCAGTACCGGGCATTGCAGTCGGTGGCCACCGCCACGCCGCGCTGGCTGGCCTCGTCGATCCGCACCATGCCCGCGTCGCTGGGTTGGGCGAGCACTGTGGCGCCGCGGACGTAGCGGTCGTACTGGTCGGTCACCCACGCCCGCGAGCACAGCCCGGGGCTGGCCGCCATCCGCAACACCGTAGCGCCCAGGGCGTCCGGTGTGGACGGTCGCACCAACGCGTCCGGAGTGGACCTTTCCAGAGCGTCCTGAGTGGACGGGCGCTGCACCGGCCGGTGATAGATCGGACCCTCGTGCGCGACGGTGCGAGGCGGAACGTTCAGCACAGTCTCCCCGCACCAAGTGATCACCAGACTATCCCCGTCGGTGACCTCACCGATCACCGTGGCGGTGACCTCCCATTTCGCGCAGACAGCCAGGAAAGCGTCCACATCCGATGGCCGCACCACCGCGCACATCCGCTCCTGGGACTCGCTGCAGAGGATCTCGGCCGGCGTCATACCCTGCGCCCGAAGCGGCACCGCGTCGAGATCCACTCGCATGCCGCCGTCCCCGGCGCTGGCCAGCTCACTGGTCGCGCAGGCCAATCCCGCGCCTCCGAGGTCCTGGATACCGGCCACCAAGCCGGCATCGAACAGTTCCAGGCAGCATTCGATCAGCACCTTCTCGGTGAACGGATCACCCACCTGAACGCTGGGCAGCTTCTGCCGGCCACCACCGTGATCCCCGGAATTGGCACTGAAGCTTTCGCTGGCCAGCACGCTGACCCCGCCGATACCGTCGAGTCCGGTGCGCGCACCGAACAAGATGATCTTGTTGCCGGTGCCGCTGGCCCGCGCCAGGTGCAGGTCAGCCACCCGCAGCACACCGATGCACAATGCGTTCACCAGCGGGTTTCCCGCATAAGAGGAGTCGAAGACGAGTTCGCCACCGATGTTGGGCAAGCCGAGGCAGTTGCCGTAACCCCCGATCCCGGCCACCACTGCCGGCAGCACCCGCGCGGTGTCAGCGGCATCGGCGGGGCCGAACCGCAGCGAGTCGGCCACCGCGACCGGCCGGGCACCCATCGCCATGATGTCGCGCACGATCCCGCCGACCCCGGTCGCGGCACCCTGGTAGGGCTCCACATAGGACGGATGGTTATGCGACTCGATCTTGAACGTCACCGCCCAGCCGTCGCCGACCTCGACGACACCAGCGTTGTCCCCGATACCGGCGAGCATCCGGGCCCGCATCGCCTCAGTGGTCGTCTTCCCGAAATAGGCCAGGTGCACCTTGGAGGACTTGTAGGAACAGTGCTCGCTCCACATCACCGAGTACATCGCCAGCTCGGCAGCCGTCGGCCGGCGCCCGAGGATCTCCCTGATCCGCGCGTACTCGTCATCGGCGAGCCCCAGCTCCCGATACGGCTGCACCTGCTCGGGCGTGGCAGCCGCACGCTGCACAGAGTCGACAGACACCCTCGCAGCCTACGGGCCACGCCGCGATCGCATCGGGAGCCGGATTGCGAGCCAAGGCGCGGGGATAGACTGCCGCGGCAGGAGGCGACTGTGAACGATCCGGTGCTCATGATGCCGTCCGGGGGCTGGACTGTTGAGGATCTCGACGCGCTCCCCGAAAGCCATTACCGGCACGAGTTGACGGACGGAGCGCTGACCGTGTCACCCTCACCGTCGAGCCTGCACCAGGCCGTCACTGCCCGGCTGATGGCACGCTTGGAGGCGGTCGCTCCCGAACCACTCGTCGTGAGCCAGGCCGTGGAGGTCCGCTTCGGGCGGCAGCTGACCCGCATTCCCGACGTCGTGGTCGTGCGCAGCGATCAACCGGGGCGGCACTGGTTCGCGGCGTCGGAGGTGCTGGTAGCCGTTGAGATCGAGTCGCCGGGCAGCCATCTGGAGGATCGCGCCACCAGGCCTGTGCTGTACGCCCGCTACGGGATCCCGCACTACTGGCGGATCGAGATGGAACCGCCACTGGTCAGCACCTACGGCATCGGGCACGGCGACGCCTACCAGATGACCGGGCCGGATCGGCGGCTGTCTCTGCGCGAACCCTTTGCGGTCGACATCACGGTTGTCGAGCTTCTGCCGTTGTGGGCACGGCGCGGCGGAGGTCCCACCGTGCCCGAGCAGGGGTCCTAGGCACGTACCGAACCCAGCACGGCGTCGACGGCCGAGCGAAACAGGTCCAGCCCGTCGGTCGACGGACCGGTGAGCGAGTCGATCGCGTGCTCCGGGTGCGGCATCAAGCCGACCACCCGACCGTCGGACGAGGCGATCCCGGCGATGTCATGCATCGCGCCGTTCGGGTTGCCCCCCCGGTAGCGCACTACCACCCGGCCGTCGCCCTCCAGGGCAGCCAGCGTCGCCGCATCGGCCACGTACCGGCCCTCGATGGACTTCAACGGCACCACGATTTCCGCGCCAGGGGCGTACCGACCCGTCCAGGCGGTGGCGCTGGTCTCGACTCGCAGCCGCTGGTCACAGCAGACGAAGTGCAGCCCGGCATTGCGCACCAACGCGCCGGGCAACAGCCCCGCCTCGCACAGGATCTGGAACCCGTTGCAGATGCCCAACACCGGAGTGCCGCGACGAGCGGCGTCGGCCACCGCGCGCAGCACCGGTTGGTGGGCGGCTATCGCGCCGGCTCGCAGGTAGTCGCCGTAGGAGAATCCGCCGGGTACCACCACGGCGTCCACGCCCTGCAGGTCGTCGTCGGCGTGCCACAGCGATACCGGCTGCGCCCCCGCGTGGCGCACCGCACGAGCGGCGTCGACGTCGTCGAGCGTGCCGGGGAAGGTGATGACGCCAATGCGACAGCTCGGACTCACAGGCGGCGGACCGTCCAATTCTCGATCACCGGGTTGGCGAGCAGCTCGCCCGCGATCCGATGCAGTGTCTCGGCGTCGACGTCGTCATCGACATCCAACTCGAAATGCTTGCCTTGCCGCACGTCGCGCACCCCGCGCACGCCCATCCGGGGCAAGGCGCGCAGGACCGCCTGGCCCTGCGGATCGAGGATTTCAGGCTTGGGTACGACGTCGACGATCACTCGTGGCACGTGCCGAGGCTACCTGTGTTCGGCCGCTTCGTGGCACGCTTGTCGATGGGGCTGCCTCGCGGCCACCAGGGTCGGAACCCGCGCAGGAGGTGATTTGCCGTGCAGATCGTTCACTTGGGGCAGTCCTGTGTGCTGGTGGAGATCGGGACGGCCCGGCTGCTGCTCGATCCCGGGGTGTACTCCTCCGGCTTCGATGAGCTCACCGGGCTGGATGCGATCCTGGTGACCCACCAGCACCCCGACCACCTCGATCTCGCCCGGATGCCCGCGTTGCTGGCCGGCAACCCAGCGGCCCCACTACTGGTCGACTCCGGCTCGGCGCCGCAACTGGCCGACGCGGGCATCGCGCACCAGGTGGTCGGGCCCGGAGAACAACTCGAACTGGCCGGCGCGACGGTGAATGTCATCGGTGGCGATCATGGCGTGATCCACCCGGATATCCCGGTGGTGCCGAATAACGGGTACCTGATGGCCGGTAACGGCAGTACCGTCTTGCACCCCGGAGATTCCTTCATCGCGCCAGGTCGCGATATCGATCTGTTGCTGTTACCTACGGCGGCGCCGTGGATCAAAATTTCCGAAGCGGTGGATTATCTTCGCGCCATCGCCCCGCCACTCGCGGTGCCGATCCACCAGGCCATCCTGTCCAGGCCGGAGAAGTACTACGGGCTGCTGCGCGAGCTCGCCCCGGGCGGCACCGACATCCAGATTGCCGCGCATGCCGAGCCGATGAAACTGTGACCAGGCGGTGGCCTTATCCCCCGACTAGAACTGACCGGAGTTGAGGCCACCGCCGAGCGAGCCGCATGCCGCGAGCTACCCCTGAACCCGGTTGTATCCGTCGCCGCGACTGGCGCTTTCGTTGCGCAAGCCACCGACATAGCGCCCCCCGTAGCCGCCCTCCCAGCCGGCGTGGGTCCAGTAGTAGTAGCTATAGCGGCCGTAATCCCCCGCGTAACAGTCCCCAGCACTGCAGCCGAAGTTATCGTAACTGTCGCCGTGGTCATAGCCAGAGCCGTTGCCTAGCCTGAAGACGTCTGAGACCCTCATATCGCTCCTTGTCTGGTCGATGGAGGAGCCATGCAAAGCCGAAAAAACCCGGACCGGCCTGGGAATCGCCTGCAGCCCCCTGTAAGAGCGCGGTCGACCGCCGCGCCCGGCAGTAATTCCCCAAGGTGATCCGAGCTGGTCCCCCCTTACTCTCCGTGGTCATGCAACCTCGAAAGTAAGCCATCCGTGTGCCGATTGCAACAATAACTTAAAGTAATGCGGTTGATCACAACCAGTGACTGATGGTCCTCACGGGTTGACGAACAGATTCTTGAATTTCAGGCCCAGCCACGGCTTGCGGCCCCAGGCCAGCAGCCGACCGCGGGCGATCGGCCCCCACTGGCCGATCCGGCCGTAGACCACGAGCAGGAGATCCACCGGGTCGGCCACGAGGTAGCAGTCGATCGCCTGGCTGCCGACCGGTTCCACCGCGGCCACCCCGTCGCGGAACCGGACGACGAACCGCGGGCCGCCCCGGATGCGGAACTCATAGCTGGCGGTATGCCCGCGCGCGGTCGCGGGGTTCACCGCCAACGGGATCATCGCCAACGGCAGGGCCGCCAAGGCGTCTCCGGTGCTGATCGGCCAGCGGTGGCCCACGGACTGGGCGATGTCGTAGCCGTGGATGATCTGCTCACCGGCCAGCAGGCCGGTGGCCGCGCCCAGGCTCAGTGCGGCCTGCGAGCCGTACCAGGGGGTGCGGATCACCTCATCGGGCGACCACCCGGCGGTAGTCGCGAGGAACGTCTGCGCCGCATCGACTACGAGCTCGGCCAGGACACTCGGGTTGCGCTCGGGTATCAGCTCGAGGGTGCCAGCGGTGACCGCCGTGAGCCGATCTCGGAACACCTCGGTGTCGGGGATGTAGGGCGACACGGCGTCGAAGGACCCCGCCACGGCCTGGGTGAACCCTTGGAGACCGAAGACCAGGTGGGCGCCGACTTCCCCCACCGTCCAGTCCGATCCCTTCACCGGAAGATCGCCTTCGGGGATCGAGTGCAGCAGGTCCGCGGCCCGGCCCGCTGCCGCCTCCAACGTTGCCCGTGCCGGCACCAGATCGGTTCCCACAGTTCCCGCCTTCCAGCCCGGCGCCGCTGTTCACTCAGCCCCGGCGGCACGGCGACCGCGAGGTGATTGACGCTTGCCGTTGATGGCACTACGTTCCACTTTTTTAGCACATGGTTCTACACTCGGGAAGGGTTCCGCACCGTGCTGATCATCCACGGGCTGCGAGACAGCGGGTGAGCAGGCAACGTACCCCCGCGCTGGAGGTCCGCGACGCACTGCTGCGAGCCGCCCGCGAGCTCCTCGACGAACGCGGGCCCGACGCGCTGGCCGTCCGCGACATCGCCACCCGGGCCGGAGTCGCGCCGATGGGCGTCTACAACCGCTTCGGCTCCAAAGATGGCATCCTCAACGCCCTGCTCCAGCAGGGATTCGACGAGCTCGCCGCCGCGGTCACCGTCACACCAGACAGCGAGCAGCCGCTGCGCACCATCGCCACCGGCTGCGCCAACTACCGAGCCTTCGCGCTGGCCAACCCCGCGATGTACCGGCTGATGTTCGACTTCCCGGTACCCGGGTTGTACTCCTCGGCGTCCGCACGCGCGGCCGCGCACGCCGCGTTCGACCGGCTCGTCGACGCCGTCCGACTCGGCATCGCCACCACCCACATCCAACCCGGCGAACCCTACGAGATCGCCCAACGAATCTGGGCAGCTTGCCACGGAGCCGTCAGCCTCGAACTCCGCAACATCGGCTTCGTCTCCGACCACACCACCCACTACACCGCGCTCATCGACACGATCCTCAGGGGCATCGCCCGCTAACCATGTCATCGGGGTGACGGGTCAACGTCAGCGACGAAGACCCATCAGGGGGCGCCGGCCTGGTCTGGCCGGCGCCCCCTGATGGGAAACGCTATGGAGAACTGCTGGTACTACTTCGGTGCAACCACCTGGCTGAGCAGGTCACCGGTGTCACCGAGTACCGGCAGCTGCTGCAACAGGCTGGTCAGCATCGACGGCACCGGACCAGTTGGCAGCGCTGGCAACTCCGGCAAGCCGAGTGCTGAAATCTGCGGCAGCAGGTCCAGCGTCGGGAGTACCGACTGTGCCTTCGTGGGATCCTGCCGAGCAGATGCCGCAGCCATCTCGCGCAGCACGCCTGCGTTGCCCGCCCGCAGCAGGAGCGGTGAAGTCTCGATCCCGTACGCGTTGCCGTTGACCGTGCGCGGGATCCCAGCAACACCGACTACGGCGCTGATGGACCCGGTGTCGCCCTTGATACCCCTGGCGGACCTGATGATGTCATCGGCCTGCCCGGTGACCAGAGCGACCCGACCCCTGATGTCGTACACATTGTTCAGGGTCCCGGCAAGCTCACCGTCGATCGAGTGCACCGAAGCGTTGATCGTTCCGGTGAGGCCACGAATCGCGACCAGTCCCGGACCGATCGTCCCCACACTCTGGTGGATCTGCAGCACTGAGGCATTGATCTGCTTCGCCGACTTGTTGATCGGACCCACAGAGTCGTTCACTTGCTTGAGGCTGTTGTCGATACTGCTGGCCGAATCGGCGATGCGCCCGATCGTCGGACTGAGGTTCGAAGCAGCATCCCGAATCTGATTCGCGGTATCCGAGACCTTGGTGAGGATCGGCACCGTGTTGAGCTTGCTGTTGATCGGCGTCAGTGACGTGTTGATCTGGCCGACCCGGCTCTCAATCCGGTTAGCCGCCGCCAAGATGCCGGTCAGGAAGATCACCGCAGTCAACGCCCAGAGGATGACGATAACCAGCATGATCCCCGGAAGAGCTGTCGACGTTAAGCGTTGTCTTGCCATCAGTCACCTCCTACGGACGGGCCGGGTCGCACCGGAGCGGAGGCAGCAAGGACAGGGTCGGCGAGGTGCAGATGTTGGTGAGGTGGCGGTTGGTCTCCGCGAGTTGGAGGTTGATCGTGCTGGTGTCGTTCTGAATGCCCTGCAGGAGTCCGTTGATCACGTTGACCTGCGGGGTGACCAGCGCGGTGCCTTTACTGTCCGCGTTCTGAATCGACTCCAGGGTGCCGTCAATAGCTGTGGCGGTGCCCAGGACGTTCAGCAGCACGTTGGAGGTGTCCACCAGCGAGTTGGAGATGGCCGTCGCGGACTGCCCGGCACCGACCAGCGTTCCCGAGGTGTCCACCAGCGATCCTGACGTGTTGACCAACGACGCGGACGTGTCCTTCAACGATGCGTCGATGTTCTGCGCCGTGCCCCTGATCGAAACCAGGGAAGCGGTGGCATCGGCCACCTGGCCGCGGATCGGCTTGAGGGAGGTGTCGATATCGGTCAGTGCGGCGTTGATCGTCTGGATGTAGTTGGGCAGGGGCTGGACGTTACCCGTCGCGCCCGTCACCGAACTAGACGCCGTGAACAGCCCGTTGTCGATCGACTCCAGCGCCCGGACGATGCCGATCAGGAAGCCGATGACGACGATGACGACGATGAGTCCCAGCGTGGTGAAGATCCACAGAAACCGAGCGAACGAACTCCCGGCGGCAGGAGGAGCGGTTGACGATGTTCTAGAGAATTCCGTTGTTGTCATCTTCCATCCTCCTTCAGCAGCCCGGCTGCGGCGGGTTGATCAGGCCAAGGATGCGGACCTTGGCATCGATGCAACGAGACGTCGCCTCAGCTCTGATCGCCTGGTTGAGAATGTTGCCGGTATCGATCTTGATGTTTCGGGCGATCACGACGGTCCTGGACAGGGCGTCATTGATGTTCGCCGCGTCGACGTCGATGCGGTTGGCGACATCAAGGATGGCCGAGGCCCGGCCGTCGATGCCCTTCGCGGTGCTGTTGATCGTGAAGGCGGTGCCGTTGATGGTTCCAACGTTTCCGTTGATCGACTTCGCGGTATCGTTGATCGTCCCGGCAGTGCCGTTGATCGTCCCGGCCGTGCCGTTGATGGTTCCCGCCGTGCCATTGATCGACTTCGCCAAGCCGTCGATGTCCCGAGCGGTGGAGTCTGCCGTTACGAGCAGGCCTTGCAGCGGCTTCGCACTCTGCAAGATCGAGGCGGCAACCTCGTTGGTCCGGTTCAACTGGATGACCGAGTTGGTCGCCACATCAATGTTGCCGGCGTTTCCGGCGATCGTCTGCGCCTTCTTGTCAATGCTCTGCGCCGCCGCCAGGGTTCGGGCGAGCAGCGCGGCCGCTATGCCGATGACCAAGACGCCGACGACAAGGATCACCACACTGACTACGTTGAACAGTCCAGCTCCTCCAGATCCCCTGGATCGAGCATCCGTTCTAGCCAACTCCACCACCGCTTCCTTAGTGCAGGATTTTTCATGCTAGGGAAGCGTGCTGGGCGGGGAGTCGTGGCGAGACAAATTGAGTGTCGCCGCAACGGCCGTCGCCGCTGGACGGCCTCCTTTCATCAACACGCCTCCCCGGGGCAGCTGCTCCCGTCAGGTACGCGGCAGCTTGGAGGAAGTCGACCAAGAAAGCAAGTGGGTGACCGGTGTAGACGGAGTGTAGTGGCGTCAGCCGCCCTGGGACCGGCGCGCGCCCGTCGAGAACCTCTACACACCCGCTCGCGGGTACCTCGTCCTTGATTTTCGCAGCCATCTCGATCGCGACCGTACCCGTCTTGACCTGCCACGATGCCGTAGCGTGGGAGAGTCGAACACTGTGGGTGGCCGAGCCTGTAGCCAACTCACGCGGCCGTTCATCCGCTGCGCGACCTCCCACAGGCGGTGACTTAACGTAACCTTAACGCGCGCCAGTCTTCCGGCAATACACCGAAGTCGGGCATGGTTTCCAGTGCACTACTACAGTCAGTTAGCTCGTCACCCTAACGAGTGGAAAGTCGGTCATTCACCCGGAATAGTCGCTTGCCTGCGCGTCGCCGCCCAGCACAGCCGGTAATCGATACCGGGCGGCAACACGCAGTAAGAAGGCAATCGCGGACGACCCCGCGGGTGCCCGGCGGGATCAGCCGAGGCGCCGGACCAGACGAACCAGGACCCACGTGACGACGAGCCAGAAGAGCGCAGGGATACCGTAGTTGATCACGAGGCGGGTCTTGGCGTCAGCCGGGTTGAACAGATCTCGAAAGCCCAGCTGGAGCCGGTCCGCCCAGTACTTCACGAACATGGTGATGCCGTTGGCCGGGTTCGCATTGCCCAACGTGAGCAGCACGTGCGCCACCAAGATCAGGACGAACAGCCCACCCACTATCCGGATCAGGGTCGCGATGACTGTGGCGATCCTGGTGCGCGTCGCGCGGACCGACGTGCGGCTTGAGCCCATGGCGAGAAGTCTGCCACGGGTCACACGTTGCGTGCACGAGTGCTCACCGCGCAAGTTCCTGAGAATTTGCCCTGACTGCTTCCCACCATCCGGGAAGCCAGTTGCGTGCCGAGGGTGCGTCCCGGCTACCGTGACCGGGTGGCACGCGCCCTTCTGCTTCGTTGCCGTGACGGGGTCTGACGACGACCGGCCCCCCGTCTCGGAGTTGCCTGCGCGCATCCGCCGGTCGGATATCCGGCTAGCCGAGAGCCCGAGGTCATGGACCGAAAGATCGCAACCCAGCAGGCAGCGCAGCAGACACTGACTCCGCCACCCGCCGACATCAGCGTCGGCACATTCGCCGCAGGCAACACCAGCCGAATCCAGCTACCTGCCGGCCCCGCGCCGGCAGACCAGGCCGGCTGGAACGTCCAGCGCGGCAGCGCGATGCCCGTGCATCGCTATCGACCCTTTGCCCAGGCTGTGGAGCCGGTATCACTGCCGGACCGCACCTGGCCTGACGTCACGATCAGGCGGGCACCGCTGTGGTGCGCGGTGGATCTGCGAGACGGCAACCAGGCCCTGATCGACCCGATGAGCCCAGTCCGCAAGCGACGCATGTTCGATTTGCTGGTGCGAATGGGCTACAAGGAGATCGAGGTCGGGTTCCCGTCGGCCAGCCAGGCCGATTTCGACTTCGTCCGAGAGATCATCACCGAGGATGCGGTTCCCGAGGACGTGCGCATCCAGGTGCTGTCACAATGCCGGCCCGAACTGATCGAGCGTACCTTCGAGTCCCTTCACGGCGCAGCTCAAGCAATAGTACATATCTATAACTCGACGTCGATCCTGCAGCGCCGCGTGGTGTTCCGGGAGGAGCGCGAGGGAATCAAGAAGATCGCCACTTCGGCGGCCGAGATGCTCGTCGAGTACGCGAGTAAGTATTCCGATACCGACTTTCGGTTCCAATACTCACCGGAGTCCTACACCGGCACGGAGTTGAGCTACGCCGCGGAGGTGTGTAACGCGATCACCGAGATCTGGCAGCCGACGCCGGAGGCGCCGGTGATTCTCAACCTGCCGGCCACCGTCGAGATGGCCACCCCGAACGTCTACGCCGACTCGATCGAGTGGATGCACCGCAACCTGGACAGGCGCGATGCGGTGATCCTCTCGCTGCATCCGCACAATGACCGCGGCACCGCGGTGGCGGCCGCCGAGCTGGGATACCAGGCCGGCGCGCAACGCATCGAGGGCTGCCTGTTCGGCAACGGGGAGCGCACCGGCAACGTGTGTCTGGTGACACTGGGAATGAACCTGTTCAGTCAGGGCATTGACCCTCAGATCGATTTTTCCGACATTGATGAAATCCGCCGCACAGTGGAGTACTGCAACCAACTGCCAGTTCCCGAGCGTCATCCCTACGGTGGCGACCTGGTCTACACCGCGTTTTCCGGAAGCCACCAGGACGCGATCAACAAAGGACTGCAGGCAATGCATGCCGACGCCGCTGCGGCTGCCGTCGAGGTCGACGCGCACCGCTGGGAGGTGCCGTACCTGCCCATCGATCCCAAGGACGTCGGTCGCACCTACGAGGCCGTGATCCGGGTGAACTCCCAGTCCGGCAAGGGCGGCGTCGCCTATGTCATGAAGGCCGAGCATCAGTTGGATCTGCCGCGCCGGCTGCAGATCGAGTTCTCCCGGATCATCCAGCAGCACACCGACACCGACGGTGGCGAGATCTCGCCGCAGCAGATCTGGGACATCTTCGCCGAGCACTACCTGGACCGGCGCACCCCGCTGAGAGTGCTGCGCCACCAGTTGTCCGATGACGGTGAAGGCCACGACGAGATCTGCACCAGCGTGCTGGTGGAGGGCGAGGAACATCAGATCAGCGGCTCGGGCAACGGTCCGATCGCGGCCTTCGTAGACGCGCTGGCTGCCCTGGGATTTGACGTTCGGGTGCTGGACTATTTCGAGCACGCGATGTCGGCCGGCGACAACGCCGCGGCAGCGGCATACGTCGAGTGCACAGTCAACGAGCAGGTGCTCTGGGGCGTGGGTGTCTCCGGCTCCATCGTCACCGCCTCGCTCAACGCGGTCGTGTCGGCGGTCAACCGCACCCTGCGCTAACCGGTCTGCGACTCGCCTAGCCCCGCTTGATCACCGTTTGTGTGCCGCGTGCGACATCAGATGTAGCGCACGGCACACTAACGGTGGTCACCCCACACGTGTCAGAAGTCGAACTCGCCGTCTTTCACGCCCGAGACGAAGTCGGTCCACTCCTGCCCAGTGAACCTAAGGGGTTCGCGCGTGCGGTCCTTGGTGTCCCGCACAACGGCACCGCCGTCGGGCAGGGGCGCCACCTCCACACATCCCCCTGTGCCGCACCGGCTACTCGTCCGGAACGACAGCGTGGGGTGGGACGCAACGGTCACTGGATCTCCCTTTCTCTAGTTGTTGTCATCTCGCAGAATGTCGGCTATGAGAGTGGCCGACTGCTCAGCACTCATGCACATCTCGACCAGCACATCGAACATCTGGTCGTAGACCTGCACATCGTGCTCCTTCTCAAGGTAGAGCTCACCGACGTGGCCCTCGATGTACACAAGATCGTTGTCGTCGGAATCGGGGAACGCTAGCACCGCGAAGGGGCCGGCCACCGAGGGGTGCACCCCAACACGGAACGGAAGCACCTGAACGGTGATGTTCGGACGCCGCGCATCCGCGAGCAACCGCTTCAGCTGCGTCCGCATCACCTGCGTTCCGCCCACGGGGCGATGTAACACCGCTTCGTCGAGCAGTACGCAGACAGTCAGCGGGTCTTCGACCGCGTAGAGGCGTTCCTGCCGTCGCATCCGGAGCTCGACGAGCCTGTCAGTGGCTTCACGGTCCCTAGTGGACAGCGCGCTCAGGACGTTCCGGGCATAGTCCTCGGTTTGCAACAGGCCATTGACGAGGGTCGACTCGAAGCAACGCAGTACCTTGGCGTCCTGCTCCAGCGCGACGTACCGGAGGTTGTCGGCCGGCCATAAGAGTGGGTTCTCAGATTCAAGCACATCGGAGTAGGCATCCCACCAACCTTGGCGCTGGCCATCCCAGACCCAGCGCATCAACCGCTCCCGGAGGGTCTGGTCAGTAACCCGGTAACGGTTGAGCAAGTCGCGAACGTCGCGGGTCTTGGGAATGCCTTGACCGGTCTCAAGCCTGCTCACCTTGGACACCGAGCACTCGAGTTCCGTGGCGACGGCCTCGATGGTGAGGCCAGCCTGCTCGCGCAGCGTACGAAGCTCAGCGCCGAGTCTGCGCCGCGGTACTACCGGCCCACGTGCTGGGGACATCGCATGCCTCCGCCCACTTCATGTCCGATTGAGCAGGATGTCCAACTGCCCACGGGACGGGAAAAACGAAACGCTACTCCTACTCAGTGAATCCCATCAAGAGATCTCCTCATGCAATTGCATGAATTTGTTGCGTCATGCACGCTAAAGCCCTGGCGCCCCGGAGTGCCAGGCACTACCGATGGGGAAAGGGGATCGCGATCATGCTGACATCTCATCGGAGCGCGACATTCCTCCCCAGCGCTCGGCCCACGGGCCGTGGCCAGGGAGCGAAACGTCGTGGCGGGGCCCACCGCAGAGATCGGTGACCCACCAGCTGCTGAGTTGGAACGCGCTCAGCGCGATTCTGCTGGTCGGTCTCGGGCTGCTGCTCGGAGCGACCTGGACCACCCAGGCTTTGCGGCCCAATCTTCGCCGGCAGGCCGAGGAGCGCCGCAGGCTCAATGAGGAGTGGTCGGCAGTTCGCACCGCACGCAGGCAGCGGGGTCAGTGCCCGCGCTGCGCGAGTCCACTGTCCGAACGGGACTGGTATTTCATGCCGACGCTGGTGGAAGACCCACCGGACGAGGACTGAGAGGCCGGGGGGCGTTTGGGGGCCGCAGGGGTGCTTGTGGCTGCTGGGGAGGTTGTCCGCGAGCGCCACAAGCATCCCTGCGACGATTTCGTCGGCGTATGCAGTGCTGGAGTCAGACTGCGCGGCGGCCAGCCAGCGCGCGGCCGAGAGTCAGCTCGTCAGCGAACTCCAAGTCCCCGCCCATCGGTAGGCCAGAGGCGAGCCTGGTCACCGACAGGCCCGGGAAGTCGCGAAGCATCCGCGCCAGATAGGTGGCGGTGGCCTCGCCCTCGGTGTTCGGATCCGTCGCGATGATCACTTCAGTGACATCGTCGGCATTGATCCGGGTGAGCAGTTCCCGGATCCGCAGCTGGTCGGGACCGACCCCGGACAGCGGATCGAGGGCCCCACCCAGCACGTGGTAGCGGCCGGTGAACTCCCGCGTCCGCTCCACCGCGACCACGTCTTTGGGCTCCTCGACCACACAGACCACCCGGGGATCGCGGCGCGGATCAGCGCATATTCGGCAGGTTTGCTTCTCGGCGACCGTGCCGCAGACGGCGCAGAACACCACGCCGTCCTTGACCCGCTGCAGCGCCTCCTGCAACCGGGTCACGTCAGCCGGATCAGCGGCCAGCAGGTAGAAGGCCATCCGCTGCGCGCTCTTGGGCCCAACGCCGGGCAGCCGCCCCAACTCATCGATCAGATCCTGGACGACTCCCTCATACACGCTGCCATCATGGCAGTACCCGCACCCGGGCGGTCACATGCCGGGCAGGCTGAGCCCTCCGCCAGGCCCACCGAGCGCGCTGGCCAGCGGACCCATCTTCTGTTGGGTCAGCTCCTGCAAAGCCTGGTGCGCGTCGGCCAATGCGCCTACTACGAGGTCCTGCAGGGTTTCCACATCATCGGGATCGACCACCTTGGGGTTGATCGTCACGCTGAGAACCTCCCCGGAGCCGGCCAACGTCACCGTGACCAGGTCACCACCGGCCTGGCCGGTGACCTCCGCCTCAGCCAGCTCGGCCTGCGCGCTCATCAGCTCTTGTTGCATCTTCTGGGCCTGCTGCAGGATCATCTGCATGTCAGGCGCTCCGCCGGGTTGCACCGCGGCTCCTCTCGTGGATTCCGGGTCCGCTTGACGTATCAGACCCGTGTGCGCACAGGGTAGTCAAGTCCAGATCGTTAGAAACCGGTGCGGTCAGGCCGGGATTGGCCGTAGCGTGGCACGTGTGCAGCTCACCGGGGCGGGGCGCAGTCATCACGATGCCGTCGCGCGGCTGCAAGCCAGTTACCGAGCGATCCCAGCGGGGTCACCGGTGCGGCTGGCCAAGCCGACGTCGAACCTGTTCCGGTCCCGCGTCACGGCGGGTCCGGGCCTGGATGTCTCGGGCCTGACCGGCGTGCTGCAAGTGGACCCAACCAGCCGTACCGCCGACGTCGCAGGCATGTGCACCTACGAGAACCTGGTCGCCGCGACGCTGCCGCACGGGCTGACGCCGCTGGTCGTGCCACAGCTCAAGACGATCACCCTGGGCGGCGCGGTGAGCGGGCTGGGCATCGAGGCGGCATCGTTTCGCAACGGTCTGCCGCACGAGTCGGTCCTGGAGCTCGACGTGCTCACCGGTACCGGCGAGATCGTCACCGTCGCTGCCGGAGACGATCTGTTCGACGGGTTCCCCAACTCGTACGGCACTGTGGGCTATGCCACCCGGCTGCGTATCGAGCTCGAACCGGTGCGCTCGCACGTCGCGCTGCGGCACCTGCGGTTCGACGATCTGGACGAGCTGTGCTCCGCCGTGGCGCGGATCATGGCGACCCGGCAGTGGGACGGCGAGGACGTCGACTATCTCGACGGCGTGATGTTCGGCCCCACCGAGTCTTACCTGACGCTGGGCCTCCGCACCGATCACGAGAGACCGGCCAGCGACTACACGGGTCAGCGGATCTACTACCGCTCGATCCAGCAGCGCCGGCACGACATCCTGCGTACCCATGACTATCTGTGGCGCTGGGACACCGACTGGTTCTGGTGTTCGGGGGCCTTCGGGGTCCAGCACCCGCTGATCCGGCCGTTGTGGCCGGCCAGGCTGCGCCGCAGCGACGTTTACTGGAAGATCGTGGCATTAGCGAACCGTTTCGACGTGGAGAACCGCTGGGAGGTGTGGCGCGGCCGCCCGCGCCGGGAACGCGTGATACAGGACGTCGAGATCCCGCTGGAGCGCACTGCGGAGTTCCTGCGCTGGTTCGTCGAGCACGTCGGCATCGAGCCGGTGTGGCTGTGCCCGCTGCGGTTGCGCGGGGACCGCACCTGGCCGCTGTATCCGTTGGAACGCGGTCGGGATTACGTCAACGTCGGCTTCTGGGCCAGCGTGCCGGGCACCGGCAGCGACACCAACCGGGCCATCGAATACCAGGTTGACGCAGTGGGCGGGCACAAGTCGCTGTACTCGGACTCGTTCTACTCGCGCGAGGAGTTCGATACCCGTTACGGCGGCGAGCAGTACGCGGCGCTGAAACAGCGTTATGACCCGGACCAGCGGCTCTTGGACCTCTACGCGAAGGCGGTGCGACGTCAATGACGACCTTCCGGCGCCCCACTTCAGCGACGACCCCGGCGAAGGATGACCGGCTGTCGCTGGCGGGCATCGTCGACCTGCTCACCGATGGCCGGTTCCCGGTCCGCTTCACCGCCTACGACGGAAGCTCCACCGGTCCACCCGACGCCGAGATCAGCGTGCACCTGTCCACCCCGCGCGGTGCTACCTACCTGTTCACCGCGCCGGGTGACCTCGGCATGGCGCGGGCGTACATCGCCGGTGATCTACAGGCCGAGGGAGTCCACCCCGGCGACCCGTACGAGGCGATGCGGGTGATGGCCTACCAGCTGCGCTTTCGGCGCCCGACCATGGCCGAGCTGGCGCTGATCACCCGCTCGCTGGGCTGGCAGCGGCTGCGCCCGGTGCCACCGCCACCGCAGGAGTCGCAGCCCCGGTGGCGCCGGACGATCGCCGGGCTGGCACATTCCCGGCACCGTGACTCCGAGGCGGTGCACCACCACTACGACGTCTCCAACCGGTTCTACGAGCTGGTGCTCGGCCCGTCGATGACCTACACCTGTGCCCTCTTCGACCACCCGGAAGCGAGCCTGGAACAGGCCCAGGAGCGCAAACACGAACTGATCGCCGACAAGCTGGGGCTGCGGTCGGGAATGCGACTGCTCGACGTCGGCTGCGGCTGGGGTGGCATGGTGCGCTACGCCGCTCGCCACGGCGTCCGCGCGCTGGGCGTCACCCTGTCCGCGGAGCAGGCCCGCTGGGCGCAGCAGGCGATCCTGCGGGACGGTCTCAGTGGACTCGCGGAGGTGCGTCACCTGGACTACCGGGACTCCCCGGGTTGCGACTACGACGCGGTGAGCTCGATCGGGCTCACCGAGCATGTCGGGGTGCACACCTACCGGTCGTACTTCGCGCTACTCCTCGCCAAGCTGCGCCCCGGCGGCCGGCTGCTCAACCACTGCATCACCCAGCCGGACAACCGCAGCCGGGCCCAGACCGATGCGTTCACCGATCGCTACGTGTTCCCCGACGGGGAGCTGGCCGGCGCCGGAAAGATCATCACAGAGGCACAGGACGTCGGCTTCGAGGTGCGCCACGTGGAGAACCTGCGGGAGCACTACGCGTTGACACTCAAGCAGTGGTGCGCCAACCTCGCCGAGCACTGGGACGAGGCGGTTGCCGAGGTCGGTGAACCCACCGCTCGGGTGTGGGGGCTGTACATGGGCTCTTCTCGATTGGCCTTCGAGCGCAACGGTATCCAGCTGCACCAGGTACTGGCGGTACGCCCCGACGGCACCGGCAACGCCCACGTGCCGCTCCGCCCCTGGTGGCACTAGCCGAACGCGCGCGGCGGTACGTCACGAGTCGAGGCGTCGGGCGCCGAGTTGCTCGGTGAGCAGCGCCAGCGCGACCTCCTCGGGGTCCCGACGCCGGGGGTGTTCCTGGGCCACCCCTGCGGCCTCGGCACGCACCGCCTCGCCGTCATCTAGCGGAGCCGGCGGACCGGGGTCCTCGGGATCCGGGGGCTCGGGAGGTGGGGGGGCACTGTCGTCGGGAGCGTGCGGCGCCGCCGGACGACGGTAGGTGGGACGCTCCGCCGAACGTTGCGGTGAGCGGGCGGCACGCTCAGCCGTGTGCTGCGGCTTGCTGGCGCTGCCCGCACCGGTCTCGCCATCGGCGTGCTCGCAGCGGACCTGCCAGTCAACGCCCAGAACCGTGCGCAGCGCCGCTCTGATTAGCTCAACATTGCGGTCATCACCCAGTCGGCGGGCAAGCGGGGCGTTAGGCAGGGTCAGCACAAGGGTTGAGCCCTGTACCGCGCTTGCGGTGGCGTTGCTGAGCAGGACCTGGGTCGTTCGGCTCTGCTCGCGCACCGCTTCGAGTAGGGCAGGCCACACCCGTCGCACCGCGGCCGCGTCAAGCTGATCCGGCGCGAGCGCGGTCTTGGCGGCTTCGGACGGTGGTGGCGCAGCGACCGGCGGCTGGGCGACCGGCCGCTGAGCGATGGGCCGCTGGGCCACCGGTGGCTGCGCGCCGCGCGGTTGGGCACTGGGCTGCTCGACGCTAGGCCTCGAGGCGATGGGCGGCGGGGCACTAGGTGGCGAGGCGGCGGGCGGCGGGGCGACCGGAGGCTCCTCGGTGGCCGGCGGGGCGATGGTGAGTCGCCGCTCCAGTCGCTCCAGCCGGTGCAGCACCGCGCCCTCGCCTTCGGCGACGGCCGGCAGCAGCATCCGGGCGCACAGCAGTTCCAACAGAAGCCTGGGCGCGGTAGCTCCGCGCATCTCGACGAGCCCGCTGTGCGTGATCTCAGCGAACCGGGTGAGACTGCCCGCGCCCAGGGTTTCAGCTTGAGCGGTCATCGTCGCGAGCTGATCCTGCGGGACGTCGATCAGACCGTGGCAGGCAGGCTCGGGGGCGACCCGCAGCAGTACCAGGTCGCGGAAGCGCTGCAGGAGGTCGGCGGCGAAGCGGCGAGGATCGTGTCCCGCTTCGACCAGCCGGTCGATGGTGGCGAAGACGGTGGCCCCGTCCGAAGCAGCAAGGGCAGCGACCATGTCGTCGATCAGTGCGACGTCGGTGACCCCGAGCAGTGCCACCGCCCGGGCGTAGGTGACCCCCTCGGGGCCGGCTCCGGCGAGCAGTTGGTCGAGCACGGACAGCGAGTCCCGGGCCGAACCACCGCCGGCACGGATGACCAGCGGGTAGATCGCCGGCTCGATCGTCACGCCCTCCTGAGCACACACCTGCTCCAACAGCCGGCGCATGGTGCTCGGTGGCAGCAGCCGGAACGGGTAGTGGTGGGTGCGGGAGCGGATCGTCGCCAGAACCTTCTCCGGCTCGGTGGTGGCGAAGACGAAGACGAGGTGCTCTGGAGGCTCCTCCACGATCTTGAGCAGGGCGTTGAAGCCCTGCGTGGTGACCATGTGGGCCTCGTCGATGATGAACACCCGGTACCGGGACTCCGCAGGAGCGTAGAACGCCCGGTCCCGCAGGTCGCGGGCATCGTCCACGCCGCCATGGCTGGCTGCGTCGAGCTCGACGACGTCGATCGATCCCGGGCCCTCGGGCGCCAGCGCGATACATGACGGGCAGGTCCCACACGGGTCCGGCGTCGGGCCCTGTTCGCAGTTCAGCGAGCGGGCCAGGATCCGCGCGCTGGACGTTTTCCCGCAGCCACGCGGGCCGGAGAACAGGTAGGCATGGTTGATCCGACCGGCCCCCAGTGCCGTGCGCAGCGGTTCGGTGACGTGCTCCTGGCCGACCACCTCGGCGAAGGTCGCCGGGCGGTACTTGCGGTAGAGAGCCAGTGCCACGGCCGCGAGGCTACCGCGCGCCTACGACAGTCCTCACGGCACGAGGTGTACCTCCGGCACGCCATCGCCCAGCGCGTCGGCGAGTCGGCGATCACACGTCCACAGCGGCACCCGGAAGCGCTCAGCGAGGGCGACGTAATGCGCGTCATACGTCGCCGACAGATGCCGGTCACGGGCGATCTCCAGCGCCCGGGAGTGCAGCCGCGTATCGCTGTACAGCTCGATAGGCAGGTTCATGACGCGACACAGCCCGTCCTGCGCCGTCTCCGCGCTGATCTTTTTTGCCCGTCGTTGCTGGTGCAGGACGTTCGCAACTTCGTAGTGCAGCAGGTTGGGTGCGATCAGGTCGCCGCCCAAGCGCACCAGCCGCTCCCACGCGGCCAGAGCGGCGGAGTGCGCATCGAGGATCCGGACTACCAGGCTCGCATCAACGCACCCGGCCATAGAGCTCCTCGTCCTCGTCGTCCCGGCCGACGCGAATCGCCGCCTCCACGTTGAAGTCCGTCAGCCGCTCGATCGCACCCTCCGCCCGCAGCCTCTCATGAAACTCGGCGAGCATCGCGTTGGCGCGGGCCCACTTGTCAGTTCGGCCTCTGCACGCTGCTTCCCAGTCCGCCACAGACACCACTACGGCGACTTCCTTCCCGGCCCGTTCCACGAAGACGACATCGTGGGAGGTCGTCACCCCGTCGAGCAACTCACCGAAGCGCACCCGGGCCTCGGTTGCGCTGACTCTGCGTTCCGTACCAGACATGCCACCTCGATCCATCGATCGATCCATCGATCGATGGTATCACGGCCGTTATGGAGATCGACGATCCCAGAAACCCTTGACATACAGGGCTCGCCGGTCGATGCCGCGTTCGTTGAGCAGGTGCGCCCGGATCCGTCGCACTGTCGGGGTGTGGCCGGCGAGCCAGATCCGGCCTTGCCCGGGGGGTAGTGGTGCGGCATGCAGAGCGTCGTACAACGCCGTGGACGTTCCCGGCTTGCGGTCGCCGCGGTGCAGCCAACACACCGTCGGCGCAGCTGCTCCTGGTACCGGCTGGTGCTCGGCAGCGTCGGCGACTTCCAGGTAGAGCAACGCGCTGGCGTTCGCCGGCAGCATCGCTACATAGGCCTGGATCGCCGGCAGGGCCGTCTCGTCGCCGGCGAACAGGTGCCAGTCAGCGTGCGGATCGGGCCGGTAGCGACCGCTCGGACCGACGAACTCCAGGGTTTCACCGGGGCGCACCCGCCGCGCCCAATTGGCTGCGGGCCCCTCGCCATGGAGCACGACGTCGATGTCCAGGCTTGAGCGCGCCGAATCATAGGCGCGCACCGTGTAGTCCCGGGATACCGGCAGCTCGCTGACCAGGTCTGGAACGTAGATCTTGAGCGTCTGCCCGGCAACGGCGGCCAAGCCGGCCAGGCTGTCATCGATAAGCCGGACCCGCGTCATCCGGGGAGTCAACCGCTGCACCGCCGCCACCGCCGCGACGGTGCTGGCGACGTGTCCACGCACTGGAGCCTGGGGTCGCATCAGATCTTCTCCTCGACGGCGTTGGAGTCACTCCGCCGCGAGTTGCGCCTCGGCTTCCCGGACACGGTCCTGCAGCGACCTGTACTCGTCATGACTCGCCAGTCTCGCCTGCACCTTGAGGTCGAAGAGCTGCTGGCTTCGAAACGGTGATCCCCACTTGCGGTCCACCTCGGCGGCAGCCTCTTCCTTGATCACGGCCATCCGCTCGCGCAACTGCTCCAACTCCGCCGCCGCGCCGCCTGGCGCCTGCCCAGCCTCCTGGCTCACGTTGCGGTCGGCTCCCCTCGAACTCCGTACACACCGTGCATGAAGGGGACCCCGCGCACCCGCCAGAGCGTGCTGACCCTTGCTGCCTTCCGACCCTGGGGGAGTTCGCAAGATGGACGCCGCGCGGGGTCCGCCACCCAGTCTAAGGGGTATCGGGGTCACCGGGCATCACACCCTCTCGGCGGCCCGGCCGGCCGCCCGCCCAAATCCGCCAACAAGGCCGACTAGCTGCGGCTTTGGCTCCGTAGCTGGGCGGGCGGTACCCTCCGCAGCGGAGGATTCGCCTAGTGGCCTATGGCGCACGATTGGAAATCGTGTTGGGTGTTAAAACCCTCGCGGGTTCAAATCCCGCATCCTCCGCCATCCACCAGCACCAACGCGGGTCACCATGATCGGCAGGCTGTTTTGGCACTTGGGCGGTAGCCGCCTGCGCTGCCGATGCGGTGACGTCCTGCGAGTCCGGCAGGCCGACCCGGCCCAGCTGGTTGCCGGTCGCCGGTTCCACCACGTCGGCGACGCCTAGGATGCGGCGATGCACGTCGCCCGAGTAGCCGCCTCGCGCAGTTGGCAATGACAGGTTGTTGCACGGGCACGCACGAGCGACTCGATAACAGTCCAATAACAAATGTGTGACGTAGGTGACACGACCGCTGTGCGGGGTACCCGTGATTAATCGGCGCCGTAGAAAGCGTACCCGCGCCGGTCGGACATACAGGAAGTTATCATGAAGCACAACCGACGCACAGCAACACGGATGGGTCTAGCCGCGATCGCCGCGTCGTCGGCACTGGTCCTCGGCTCATGCGGTGGAGGTGGAAATGCGCCAGCAGGCCACCAGGGCGCACCCGCCCCGGGTGCAGCGCCCAATTCCGGTGGTAGTGCTGCCATCGCGAGTAGCTGCGTGCCCGGCAGCCAGATCCTGAACAACACGCAGTCCTACGCCGGCAAGCCGGTCACGGTTACCGGGACGGTCGCCCAGGTCGTCGGCCAGCACGCCTTCACTGTCGCCGCCAGCACCAACAACAACGGCAGCGGGATCCTTGGCAACAACAACAGCAACAAGACCAACGCGCAGACGCTGCTTGCCGTCGACAAGCAGGCCACGCAGCTCAGCCCGGGTTCCCCCGTGGAGGTCACCGGCACATTGCAACCCACGTTCGACAGCAACCAGGCAGCGACGTTCACCGGGGGCAACCTCGGTCAGGGCTCATTCACTCAGTTCAACGGCAAGCCTTACGTCCAGGCTGAGTTCTCCGGACCGATCAGCGCTAACCTGACCCGCGGGGCCCAAAACGGAGGAATCCTCGGCGGCAATAACAGCAGTAGCAGCTGCGCTGCCGCTAACGACGTCCTGAATAACCAGTCCTACGCCGGCAAGCAGGTCACGGTTAGCGGCACGATTGCCCAGGTCATCGGCCCGCACGCGGTCACCATTGCCGCCACCGGCGACAACGCCAACAACTCGCAGACGCTACTTGCCGTCGCCAAGGAAAACCTGCCGCTCACCCCGGGGTCCCCGGTGCAGGTCACCGGCACGTTGCAGCCCACGTTCGACGCCAACCAGGCGGAGACCTTCACCGGGAGCAATCTCGATCCGGCGGCGTTCGCACCGTACAACGGCAAGCCCTACGTCCAGGCCGCGTACGCCGGACCGGCCAGCGCGAACCTGACCGGCAACAATGGCCAACCCTAGCGACCGATCGAGGTCGTGACGGCTACTGCGCTGGAGCATGTGACGGATGACTGCAGCAGTACGCCACCGAGCACGTCGACAAGTAGCTCTTCCACAACTGCCAGGTTTAAAACCTGCGGTGGCAGCGAGAAAAGGTTTCGCGACGTCGGGATGAACTGCAGTTAACGGTGCCGCCCTCGCGGGCGGCGCCATCCGGGACAGCACGGCCGGGCAAATAGGTCCGTGACGGCGGTGGCGGTGCGCGCGACCTGGCCAAGCGGGGTGCAGCCGAAAGCTGGCTAGCTCAGACCAGGAGTCTGGACGATCCCGACGAGCATGGCGGCGGAGCTGGCGCTGCTTAGCCAGCACGGCTGGACTGGTGCCGCTGATAGCCATGGTCTACCCGAGTTGCGCGCCGACGAGTGAGGTCAGCCGGACGACGTTTGTGAGGGAGGTCCGGCAAGGCCAACCCATCATGTGTGCGCAACAGCCGGTGCGGCCAAGCGGCGGTGTCCTCATGCGGGCACAGCCGGGACGAAGTGCTTCGTGTCGCACTGACTGGCGCCGGGGCCAGCTCACCGATGGTAGAGATCATGCGGCCGATGGGTCTCCCGGCCGGCTAGCGGCCGTCGGCGGTGGCGGTGGCGGTGGCGGTGGCGGTGGCGGTGGCGAAGAATCCTTGCGCGAATTGACGTTGGGTGGCGACGACCTCGCGTTGAGCCACCAGCAACTTATCGAACAAGTCAGGGGTCGCGCTGGCGGGGAAGCCCAGCGCGGTGGGGTCAAGCTGGCGGCCCAGGTCGGCCCACAGCTGGAGCGACCTTAGTGAGATGCTCAGTCCTTGTCGCGCGAGCTGGACTATCAGGTCATGCACTAGCTGGGTGGTCGTGTCCGCGGTGCCGTAGACCGAATGAGGGGTCTTGGTCGTGGCTCCCCGGGGGTTTCGGGCTGCTGGGTAGATACACCGGCCAATACCACCGGCCCCGTCACCGACGCAGGATGCATTCACTGTCGCAATGATTCGGGTGGCCGGAAGGCCTTCGACACTGTGCTCGGTACACGTCGAAGGGCTTCCGGCGAAGCAAGGCGCCCCACGAGGGGCTAGAGGCGCTTCAGTCGCTTGCGGTCAGGAGAGCTTCCGGCCAGGGGTGCTCGCGGCGCCGCGCGCTCGTGTCTTGGCGGACCCTTCCGCCTGCGTGTTCGCGCGCTCGGTCTTGTTAGTGTCCGAATCGTTGTCGTCCGACCTGTTGTTGTCGGCGAAGCGATTATTGTACTCTGCGGTGTCCTCGTCGCTATAACGCTCATTTTCCTGCGACCCGTGAGAGCGGTCGTGGCCCTGATCGCTCCGGTAACCCAGCTGGTGGTGCGCCGACCTGCCCTCTTCGGTGTCCGCGGACGAGAGGTCTCGCGCAAGGTGGAGCATCGGTGCGGCGGCGGTCAGCATGCTGTGGGCGAACTGTTGCTGGGCCTTCAGCACCTGCAAGGCGTAGTCGTAGCTGGCGACGGTCCACATGCCCATCACACGTGCGGCCGTGGGCACGCCCGCGTGCCGATGGTGGCCGTCCCAATGTTGGTGGCTGTCCCGCTCGCGGTGGCTGTCGCGATCGTTGTAGTCGGTTCCGGTGGACCGCTTTTCGGACGTAGTCATACTACTCCCCGCATTAATCGTCCTGGAATGTTCGAATGAATGTGCAACACGAACCTAAACTTGAGACTACGCGCACCTATATGAATATGTCAAATCGCCGATCTTAACATTTCAGATCATTTTCGGAAATTTCTGTCAGTCCTGTTCCTAAATCCCTGCCTGATACCTATCGGACTGATCCGTCGGTTTTGCGTGCTGACCAGCCAAGATGTGTGTAGGGCCTTGATCAGGTCGCGCTACCGTCACCCACCGGCACGACGCACGTGCCGGTGGGTGCCTGTGCTAGCGCTGACCCTACGAAGTTGTCCGGCTCAGCAACCGGGTAGCACCGGTGGCCAGTGCGGTCACCTCGGCCCGCACCGCAGCCAGCGAGTTCGCCGCCATCGGCCGGAAACGGGCCAGGTGTGGGACAAGTCCGGCCAGGGTCATCTCGGCGTTGACGAAACACAAGTTCTCCTCGGCCACCATCGAGGACGACAAGATCACCGAGTACGACGTGATCGCCGACCCCGCGCGCCTCCAGCAGCTCGACCTCGCCGTCCTTACATTGAACGACCGTGACCGGTTCCGTCATCCTCGCCACCTACCAGCAAAAACGCCCTCATAATTTCGGCTACAGTGGGGTGGGCTGCCGACAGCGGCGCACGCGACGAGCTCGGTTAGCTCGATGGAAGGTGGACCGTAACGTGACCCAGGATGGTGCGGAGGTCCAAGGTGGCGTGGTTGCCGCGCAGGAGCTGACCGAGATGCGCGAGCGGATGGCTGTGATCAAGCAGGAGGTCGCCGTTGAAGTGGACCGCAAGTGGGTCTCGCCATGGCGAACCCCAGACGTGTTCGACCTCAAGGTGAAGACAAGACTGACGGCCAACGAAGAGTACCGGTCGTTGCAGGCACGGGTCCGGCGTGCCGAGGACAGCCTTGCCGCCGGCGCCACGGAGGCCTAGTGCGCGAGTTCAAATCGACGTGAGAGGCCAGCTGAGGTCGGCGTCACAGTGATGATTGCGCCAATGCCCTAGTGGGCACCCTCACCGCGCGGGACGATGGGAGAACCTGCGTCGTTGGGAGGGACACTGATGAAGGTCGAGGAAATTCTCAAGTCCAAGGGCCAATGGGTAGAGACCATCGAGGTCGACGCGAGCATCGCCGAAGCGGTAGGCCGGCTGAACGGTCCACCCCAGATCGGTGCGCTGGTCGTTTGCGACGAGCATGAGCAGCGGCCGATCGTGGGGACGCTGACTGAGCGCGACATCATCCGTGGTCTCGGCAAGTACGGCCCCAAGCTCCTGACTATGCAGGTCACCAACGTCATGTCGCGCAACGTTCCGGTGTGCTCTCCGGAGGACAGCATCACGCGGCTGATGCATCAGATGACGGCCTCCCGTTACCGTCACCTGCCCGTAGTGAATCATGGCGAGCTGGTCGGCATGGTCAGCATCGGTGACGTGGTCAAGGCGCGCATCGCGGACATGGAGTTGGAGACCGGGCTGCTCAGGGACCTCTACATCGCCCGGGGATGACGTCACCGCGAGGCCGGAAGCGCGCCGAGAGAAAACCCGTTGAATGAGGACTGTGAGCCTCCCGTTCCAGCCCTCGCTGTTCGGCTCCGGCGATCCAGCCGCTGACCGGTCGTTCACTACGATGCGCCGTTTCTGGCTCGACGGGCAATCGTGGGTCGATCTCGCGCCCGGATGGTTGGCCGGCCCGGACACCCTGTTCAGCCAGCTTGCCGAATCGGCACCCTGGGAGCAGCGGAAGCGCTGGATGTACGACCAACGAGTCGCCGAGCCCCGGCTGACCTGCGGCTGGGCCGTGGATGAGGCACCACCCCCGCTGTACGATCTGGCCGATCTGCTATCCCAGCGCTACCAGGTGCACTTCGACTCGATCGGCGTCAACTACTACCGGCACGGACGGGACTCGGTGGCCTGGCACGGCGATCGGGTGCGCTTTGCCCTACAACGGCCCCGGGTGGCCATCGTCTCGCTGGGCACCCCCAGGCGCTTCGGGCTGCGACCGCGCGGTGGTGGGGCCGGACAATGGTTCACCCTGGAGGGCGGCGACCTGCTGATCATGGGCGGTCGCAGCCAGCACGAGTGGGAGCACGCCGTGCCCAAGGCCGCCCGCGGCGGCCCGCGGATCAGCGTCACCTACCGGCACACCGCACCCGACCCGGCCGACTAGCTACGGGCTTTCCTGCCGGCAGCTCCGAGCCGGACCGTGCGAAGATCAGTTGTCCTATGCGGCGGGATCGCCGGCAGAATTGGCGCCGTGGTCGCCCCATCCCACACCGGTGCCGACGGGCAGCATGTTGGTCATGCGGAGAAGATCCATGGTGTCGCTGCCATCGCTGCTGGAGCCGCCATCGGTAGGCTGGCTGACGAACATCGACAACACGGTGCGGCCCGGCAGCAACTCCACGTGCTGATCATCCAGCTCCGCAAGGCTCAGTACGCTAGGCATCGAATCCTCCTAGGACAGGCGCGCCCAGCTGGCCCTGGGCGCAAGAAACGCCTCGTCGGCGGCAGTGCCGATTCGGTGTCACCTACCGTGCCCAGCGCTCATGCTCGGTGGCAATCAGTAGCCGTACCGAACTCGTCGAGGGGCGGTACGTAGCCCTCGATGCGGGTCTGTGGTCGACGTCGACGGCGGCGGGCCATCCCTTGGGTGCGCCGTGGCGGCGTGTGCGTAAGGTGTCGATCCGTAACCGTGGAGACGACGGTGGGTAACGACGGCGGGGCAGCTACGCATGGTGCCTCCCGTAGGCACACGTTCGCGAGAGGTGACGGCATGGCGCTTAACCAGCAGCGTTTGTCCCAGCGCCGCGAAGCCGTCGGGTTGACTCGAAAGTCGCTCGCTCAACGCCACCGTGATCAAACGGAGGTGTGGCTGGGTCGCGCCGAGTTCGAGGAGCTGATCCGCCCGCCGCTGGCCCGGACCGTCGAGGCGTCGCGATCCGATATCAAGACCACCGCCGCACCAGTCCCGACAACGGTCGAATCGCGCGGACTCGCCGGCTCAGACGTCCGCGCTCCGACCCTGACCCAGGCACCGACCCTGACCCAGGTCCCACAACGACCATCCAGGACCACCGTCGCGCCGGGATCCGCGGACGTCCGGGAGCGTGCGCCGCGGCGGTTCACGCGGTTCGCGGCAGCGGGCGTTCTCGCTCTCGTCGGGGGTGCGGCGTCCGTGCCGCTGCTCACGTCTCACAGTGGATCCAGCGCTACGACCACCGTCGAGAACCCGGCACCCGTGGCTGCCATCCCGGCACTGAAAGTTGGCAACGGCCCCCACGGGGAAGACCCCACCGGAGCACCCGTCGCCGCACCGGACAAATCAGCCGACAGCCCAGCCCCGGCAGCAGCCGCCGCAGTGCGCACACCGCAATCCGTCCGGAGCACCAGCCGGTCCAGACCTGCTGGCTCCCTGAGGGCTCAGCCGGCACCGCGCGCCCCCGAAATCCCGCCCGAGGTCTACGCGGCGTGGTCGCGAATGGCTGCGCTCGGCGCGGGTGATCAGGACAGAAGCCGCCTTCGTCCGGCAGCTTCGCCCCACTCGTAACGTCACGAGCGGCGGCGCGCGGCACCTCCACTCGGCGGGACCCGCGAGAAATCGGTATTAGGGAAAGGAAGGGCAACCGGTCCCGGGCGATTCGTCGACGCAGTTACCTACCCTGTTGCCGACGACCGGGGATTGGTTCAGGACCAGCACTCCTTCATTCTGGATGCCTCCACCCGCTGGTGCGGTGTTGGCTACGACCGGGGTGCGAGTCAGGGTTGCCTGAGCTGTGGCGCCGACGGCATCGAGAGGGTCGGTGCCCTCGTTGTACAGGCCGCCACCCTCGGAGTCAGCGTGGTTGCCTTGGACGAGACTGTCTTGCAAGGTGAGCGGTTTCGGCGCGGCACCATGCCACAGGCCTCCCCCGTCCTGTGCCGCCCGGTTCCCGGTGATCAGCGTACGACTGATGGTCGCGGCACTGTTGAAATTATCCCAGAAGCCCCCGCCGTCCTGCTGGGCAACGTTATTGGCGATAACACCACCGTCGATCGTTACGGTGCTTTTCGACCATATCCCGCCACCTGCGATTGCCGTGTTCCCCGATACCACAGTGCGAGACAATACTATCGTTCCCTCGGCGCCGATACCGCCCCCGCTCGCCCCGAAAAGACCACCCGGTCCCCCGGTGTCTGCCGTGTTTCCCGTTACGGCACTGTTCGTCACGGTCAGCGTGTTGGTGCCACCCGACACGAAGATGCCGCCCCCACCGCGGACAGAAGTATTGTTGCTGACATTGTCGTGGTCAAAGGTCGCATTGGTATTGTTGGCCAGGTAAACACCGCCGCCACGGTTGCCGGAGTTGCCGCTGATAGTGGTCCCGACGAAGGAGTTTGTCCCCAGGAAGACCGAGACTCCACCGGACTCCGGCCCATTCGTCGTGTTGTCGCGGATCACCGAGCCGGAGACGGCAAGATTACCGCCAACGTTAAAAAGTCCTCCGCCGTCGCCACCCTGATTGTGGTCGATAAGCACGTTCGCCAACGTGAGATGACCGGTGTCGCCGCGGGGAAATGGACCGTTGGCGTCGCCGATCGTGAGGCCGCCACCGCACACGCAGGTAGTGGCGCCGCCGGTGATCCGGAGACCGTTGATCGCGACCTGCACCGGCGGCGCAGTAGGCACTGTGATCACCGAGTGGGTCGCCGATACGGGGGATGCGGAGGTGATAATCGTGCCGTTGCTACCAACACCCCTGACTGTCACGCTCTTGCTGATCGTCAACGGGCCCTCCGCAAAGGTGGCCGCGCACAGCTCAAGGGTGGTGCCGTCGGTGACCGTGGGCGAGGCTAGTGCCCCGGTGATGGTCGTGAAGTCGGCGCTTCCGGTCGGGCAGACCCTCACCGTTGAGCCGGCGGGGTTCGGGGCGGCCATGGCCGAGCCAGCACTGAGCGCGAGAGCAGCCAGGCAGGCGCCAACGGCCAGAAGGAGGTTCCTCTTTCGCATACATGGTCCTTTGCAGCGCAGGGATGCCCGGACCTGTTGTTCGGGCACACGCGTCAGTGACAGGCGAACCAGTGGCATGCCAACCACGCCGTCATTGACGTCTTGCACACAGAGAGTTGAGCCGAGCTGGTCGCCCGGAGCAGACACTCCAGCTCACAGTCCGGTGGACATCACTCCCTCCGTACGCGACGTTCGCCGCAGTGTCGACCAGGTGCATGTTCGGTGTGGAGATCTCCAGTACCCCGCAAATGGGGAACTGCGACACCTGCACTCCCGCACATACGGGACCTCAGTGTGGGGACGGTGCACTCCGGACGTGAACAGGAGACGTCGAGCAGTCGACCAAGGGATTGCGTTACGGCTCACAAGGGATAGCGAAGTTGCCCTTCAGTGGCCATATCGCCTAGCTGCTCCGGTGCAGATCAACACGTCGTCGAAGTTGGCGACGCGGGTGAGTCGGTGTGCAACGCTTACCTCTATGCGCCCCACGCTGTTCGAGTTCGCCGGAGGCGAACCGGTTCCGACGGGCTTGGCGATGCCGCGCTGGTCCTGGGACGGCTTGCAGGCCAACGACCTGCCATGATCGTCGAAACTGGGTGATGGCAGGTCGATTCTGCACGGTGACCGCTCACTTCTGGCGATCGAGCTGAACACGGGCCAGTCGCGGACCGTGACCGTGGGCGTTCTTCCGTAGTCATGTGTTAGAGAACCGTTAGTGGCCGGGCCGGCGGCGTTAGAAGGCCGTTAAGAATGTCGCCGGGAGGGTCCGGGGCGTCTTTACTCGTCCTTGAGTGCTGGTTCACGCCCACCGTGCCGGACGCCGAACCGTCGTTGCCCTTTGGGTCGATGACGGGCGGACTGACACGTCGAGATTGGAATCGGGATGGCTGACGTAATCTTCGTTCTTCTCGTGATCGTGTTGTTCGCGGTGCTGGGGTTGGTTGCCCGGGGGGTGGAGCTGCTATGAGCGTGGACAACATTGTGGGTTTGGTGGTGTCGGTGTTGTTGGTGGCCTACCTGGTGGTGGCCCTGGTGCGACCGGAGCGGTTTTGATGAGCGGGGCTGCGGCGGGGTGGTTGCAGGCGGGCCTGTTGGTGGTGGCCTTGGCGGTGACCTACCGGCCGTTGGGCGATTATATGGCGCACGTTTTCACCTCACCGAAGCATTGGCGTATTGAGCGGTTTTTGTATCGGGTGATGGGGGTTGACGGCGACGCCGACCAGAGGTGGTCGACGTATCTGCGTAGCATGTTGGCATTCTCCGCGGTGTCGGTGTTGTTCTTGTACGGGTTCCAGCGGCTGCAGAATCACTTGCTGCTGTCGTTGGGTTTCCCACCGGTGAACTCCGACCAGGCGTTCAACACCGCTGCCTCGTTCGTGACGAACACGAACTGGCAGTCGTACTCGGGTGAGTCCACGATGGGTCACCTGGTGCAGATGGCCGGGTTGGCGGTCCAGAACTTCGGCTCAGCCGCGGTGGGCATCGCTATCGTGATCGCGCTGATCCGTGGTTTCAGCCGCTCGCAGACCGACCGGGTGGGCAACTTCTGGGTGGACGTGACCCGGTGCAACCTACGGCTGCTGCTGCCGATCGCTGCGGTGTTCGCGGTGGTTCTGGTGGCTGGCGGGGCGGTACAGAACTTCGCCGGTCCGCATGACCTCACCACCCTGGCCGGTGCGCACCAGGCGATCCCCGGTGGTCCGGTGGCCTCACAGGAAGCCATCAAAGAGCTGGGCACCAATGGGGGCGGATTCTACAACGCGAACTCCGCGCACCCGTTTGAGAACCCCAACCCATTAACGAACATGGTGGAGATCTACCTCCTGCTGGCGATCTCGTTCTCACTGCCGCGCACCTTCGGCAAGATGGTGGGCGACAACCGCCAGGGATACGCGGTGGTGGGCGTGATGGCGGCCATCTGGGCCATGTCAATCGCGGGACTGAGCTGCGTCGAATCCGGCGCGCACAGCCCGGCGGCGATGGCCGCGGGCGCCGCGCTGGAGGGCAAGGAGGTCCGTTTCGGATCGCCGGCGTCGGCGCTGTTCGCCTCGTCGACAACGCTGACCTCCACCGGCGCGGTGAACACCGCGCACGATTCCCTGACTCCTTTCGGTGGCGGCGTCACGCTGTTCAACATGATGCTGGGCGAGATAGCGCCGGGTGGGACGGGCTCGGGTTTATACGGCATTCTGATCCTGGCAGTGGTGTCGGTGTTCGTTGCCGGTCTGATGGTCGGGCGCACGCCGGAGTACCTGCGCAAAAAGATCCAGGCCCGGGAGATCAAGCTCGCGTCGCTGTACATCCTGACCACTCCGACCCTCGCCCTGGTCGGAACGGCAGTGGCGATCGCGCTGGCCGGGGAGCGGGCGTCGATCGCCAACCCTGGCCCGCACGGCCTGTCTGAAGTGCTCTACGCGTTCACCTCAACAAGCAACAACAACGGTTCCGCCTTCGCCGGCCTGTCGGTGAACACCGTTTGGTACAACTCGGTGCTCGGCGTGGTGATGCTGCTCAGCCGGTTCGTTCCGATGATCTTCGTGTTGGCGTTGGCGGGATCGCTGGCGCGGCAGAAACAGGTGCCGGCCTCCGCGGGCACATTACCCACCCACCGCCCGCTGTTCGCCGCATTGCTGCTGGGCGTGATCTTCATCGTGGTGGGTCTCACGTACTTCCCAGCCCAGGCGCTGGGCCCGATCGCGGAGGGGTTGCGCTGATGTCGGTAACCGTTGCGTCGGAGCCGGGCAAGACCCACCGCACCAAGACCGCCGCCCCCAGTGAGCTGCGTCGGGTGTCGGGGGGTTTGTTGGATCCTCGGCAGTTGCTGCGCTCCATCCCGGACGCGCTACGCAAGCTCGATCCCCGAGTCCAGTTCCGTAACCCGGTCATGTTCGTAGTCGAGGTCGGCAGCGTGCTGACCACGCTGTCGGCCATCCGCAGCCCCAGCGTGTTCGCCTGGGTGATCGCGGTGTGGCTATGGCTCACGGTGGTCTTCGCCAACCTCGCCGAGGCGGTCGCGGAGGGCCGCGGCAAGGCTCAGGCCGAGACCCTGCGCCGCACCAAACGCGAGACCACGGCACGGCGCCTGGTCGACTGGCACCCCCACGAGCCGGGCGACCGGGCCGTCGAAGAGCAGGTCCCGGGCACCGCACTGCGGCTGGGCGACCACGTGGTCGTCGAGGCCGGGCAGACCATCCCCGGCGACGGTGATGTCGTGGAAGGCATCGCCAGCGTGGACGAGTCGGCCATCACCGGCGAGTCCGCTCCGGTGATCCGCGAGTCCGGCGGTGACCGCAGCGGGGTCACCGGGGGCACCACAGTGCTCTCCGACCGCGTCGTGGTGCGGATCACCTCGCGACCGGGCGAGACCTTCATCGACCGCATGATCGCGCTGGTGGAGGGCGCGGCACGGCAGAAGACCCCCAACGAGATCGCGCTGAACATCCTGCTGGCCTCGTTGACCATCATCTTCCTGCTCGCGGTGGTCACGCTGCAGCCGATGGCCATCTACTCCCACGCCGAGCAGAGCATCATCATCCTGATCGCCCTGCTGGTCGCGCTGATCCCCACCACCATCGGCGCCCTGCTCTCGGCCATCGGTATCGCCGGCATGGACCGGCTGGTGCAGCGCAACGTGCTGGCGATGTCTGGTCGCGCGGTGGAAGCCGCCGGCGACGTCAACACCCTGCTGCTGGACAAGACCGGCACGATCACCCTGGGTAACCGTCAGGCCAGCGAGTTCGTGCCACTGCCTGGGGTGACTGCCGATCAGCTCGCCGACGCCGCGCAGCTGGCCAGCCTCGCCGATGAGACCCCGGAGGGCCGCAGCATCGTAGTGCTGGCCAAATCCGTCTACGGGTTGCGGGAACGCCCCGCCGGTGAGCTGACCGGCGCCACATTCGTCGAGTTCACCGCTCGGACCCGGATGAGCGGTGTGGACCTGGCCGATGCCCACCAGGTCCGCAAGGGAGCCGCGAGCGCGGTGCGGGAGTGGATCCGCGGCCTCGGCGGCCTCCCGGCCCCCGAGCTGGGAGAGCTGGTCGACGCGATCTCCGCCTCCGGCGGCACCCCGCTGGTCGTTGCCCAACGGGTCAACGGCACCGCCCGGGCACTGGGCGTGATCCACCTCAAGGACATCGTCAAAGACGGCATCTCCGAACGGTTCGCCGAGCTTCGCGCCATGGGCATCCGCACCGTCATGATCACTGGGGACAACCCGTTGACCGCGAAAGCGATCGCCGACGAGGCCGGTGTCGATGACTTCCTCGCCGAAGCCACCCCCGAGGACAAGATGGCCCTGATCAAAAAAGAGCAGGAGGGCAGCAAGCTCGTTGCGATGACCGGGGACGGCACCAACGATGCCCCCGCCCTGGCTCAAGCCGACGTCGGGGTGGCGATGAACACCGGTACCTCGGCGGCCAAAGAAGCCGGCAACATGGTCGATCTGGACTCCAACCCGACCAAGCTCATCGAGATCGTCCAGATCGGCAAGCAGCTACTCATCACCCGCGGCGCGTTGACCACCTTTTCGATCACTAACGACGTCGCCAAGTACTTCGCGATCATCCCGGCCATGTTCGCCTCGGTCTATCCCGGACTGGGCAAGTTGAACATCATGGGCCTGCACAGCCCGACCTCGGCGATCACCTCGGCGATCATCTTCAACGCGTTGATCATTGTAGCGCTGATCCCGTTGGCCCTGCGGGGAGTCCGATACCGCCCGTCGTCGGCCACCACACTGCTGCGCCGCAACCTGTTGATCTACGGGGTGGGCGGCTTCATCATGCCCTTCATCGGGATCAAGCTGATCGACCTGATCGTCACGTTCATTCCAGGGATCGGGTGACACTCATGGTTAACACTTCCCGCCTGCCCGCCCCGGTCCGGCAACACCTCACCGCGCTGCGGGCCCTGCTGGTGCTCACCGTCATCGCCGGCATCGCCTACCCCCTGGTCATCACCGGCATCGCCCAGACCGTGATGCCAGGACAGGCCAACGGTTCCCTCGTCCAACGCGCCGGCAGCCCGGTGGGCTCCAGCCTGCTCGGTCAGCCATTCGTCGACGCCAAGGGCAACTCGCTACGCCAATGGTTCCAACCCCGTCCCTCGGCCGCCGCTGATGCGTCGAACAGCAACGACCCCGGCTACAACCCGCTGTTCTCCGGTGCCTCGAACCTGGGTCCCTCCAACCCCGACCTGATCAAGAAGATCAACGACCGGCGCACCGCCGTTGCCGCATTCGACGGCGTCGCCCCGGGCGACGTTCCGCCGGATGCGGTCACCGCCAGCGCCTCGGGCCTGGACCCCGATATCTCGCCGGCCTACGCCTACCTGCAGACCAACCGGGTCGCCACAGTTCGTGGCCTGAACCCGGCAGCCGTTCGCGCGCTGGTGACCGACCACATCCAGAACCGGGTCCTGGGGATCCTGGGCGAACCCCGGGTGAATGTGGTCGAACTCAACCTGGCGCTGGACGCACTCGGCGGTGCCCGTTGACCGCCCGGGTGCTCATCGTCGATGACGAACCTCAGCTGCTCCGGGCGCTGAGCATCGACCTGCGCGGCCGGCACTATGAGGTGGACACCGCAACCACCGGATCCACCGCGCTGGCGGCCGCCGCCCGCAAGCAGCCCGATCTGGTGATCCTCGACCTGGGGCTTCCCGACTTCGGCGGCACCGAGGTCATCTGCGGGCTCCGCGGCTGGACCAACGTGCCGATCATCGTGCTGTCCGGCCGCACCGGCTCCGCGGACAAGATCGGTGCGTTGGATCGGGGAGCCGACGACTATGTCACCAAGCCCTTCTCGATGGAAGAGCTGCACGCCCGGATCCGGGCCGCCCTGCGCCGTCACGACAACCCTGAACCGGCGGCGAAATACCAGATCGGGGACTGGATGGTCGACCTCTCAGCGCACACCGTTACCCGCCCCGGAGCGACTCGCACAGACACTGCGCACCTCACCCGCACCGAGTGGAACCTGCTCGAGGTACTGCTGCGCAACGCTGGGAAACTCGTCGACTCTCAGCAACTGTTGACCCAGGTGTGGGGACCGGGCTACCAGCGCGAGACCAACTACCTACGGTTTTACCTGTCCCGGTTACGCGGCAAGCTCGAACCCGAACCGTCGCACCCCCGCCACCTGCTCACCGAACCGGGCTACGGCTACCGGTACCGGCCATGAGGCGGTGCAGACGATGACAGCGAGCCGATCGGCCGACCCCGAACTGGACTCACCGCGTTGTGTCGCGGGCCCGGTTCCGCGCTGGGCGCGCTGATGTTGTCCCTGACCCTGGCGGTAGTCCTGGGCGGACTGCACCGGTGGGTCACCGTCGATGCGTCGGTCGCGCTGATGTCCGCCTTGGTCCTGGCCTGGTCAGCGTGGACGGACGTGACCGGAGCGGTCGTCGTCGTGATCTACGCGGCGCTGTCGGCCGACGGGTTCGTCGTCAACCAGCTCGGCGTGCTGACCTGGGACCCGGCCGATGTGTGGCGACTGGGCGCGCTGGTCGGCGCAGCACTACTCGGGCTCACCCTGCGCCGGCGGCGAGACAACAGTGGGTGGGGCTGGAGGGCGGCCAGATGACGGATCGGCGGGGTCAGCTGCGGGTTTACCTGGGCGCCGCACCCGGGGTGGGCAAGACCTTCGCCATGCTCGGGGAAGGCCACCGGCGGGCCGAGCGAGGTACCGACCTGGTGGTGGGCCTGGTCGAGTGCCATGGCCGACGGCGCACCGAGGAGCAGCTAGCCGGGCTGGAGATCGTGCCTCGGGTGAACCGCGCATACCGGGGTGCCGAGTTCACCGAGATGGATCTCGATGCCGTCCTGGCGCGTCGACCGCAGGTGGTGCTGGTCGACGAACTGGCGCACACCAACATCCCCGGCGGTCGGCACACCAAACGATGGCAGGACATCGAGGAACTGCTCGAGGCCGGCATCACCGTCATCACCACCGTCAACATTCAGCACCTCGAATCGCTCAACGACGTGGTGGCGCGGATCACCGGCATTCCCCAACGGGAGACGGTGCCCGACGCCGTGGTCCGGGCCGCCGACCAGATCGAGCTGGTCGACTCGACCCCGGAGGCACTGCGCCGGCGGATGGCCCACGGCAACATCTACGCCCCGGACCGGGTGGACGCCGCCCTGGCCAACTACTTCCGCGCCGGCAACCTCAACGCCCTGCGCGAGCTGGCCCTGCTCTGGTTGGCCGACCGGGTCGAGGAGGGGGTGCAGCGCTACCGCAACCAGCACCAGATCTCCGACACCTGGGAGACGAGAGAACGCGTCGTGGTAGCCCTGACCGGCGGCCCGGAAGGCGCCACCTTGATCCGACGGGCGGCCCGGATCGCCGTACGCACCGGCGCCGGAGACCTCCTCGCCGTGCACGTCACACCCAGCGACGGGCTGACCGGTTCCTCGCAGACCGCTCTCGCCGAGCAGAAACAGCTGGTGGAAGCCCTCGGCGGCTCGTATCACACGGTCATCGGCGACGACATCCCCACCGCCCTGCTGGACTTCGCGCGGGCCGAGAACGCCACCCAGCTCGTCCTGGGGGTCAGCCGCCGCAACCGTCTCACCCAGCTGGTCACCGGAGCGGGGATCGGCGCCACCGTGACGCGCCTGTCCGGTGACATCGACGTGCATCTGGTCACCCACGAGCGGGCAGCGCAAGGACGCCGGCTGCCGGCGCTGCGCGGTGCGCTGTCGGTGCGCCGCCGCCTCACCGGCGGGATCACCGCTCTGGTGCTGCTCCCACTACTCACCGTCGGACTCGCCCGACTCCGGGCCGGCCTCAGCCTGCCCAGCCAGATCCTGTGCTACCTGATCGCGGTGGTCACCATCGCCCTGATCGGCGGCGTGTACCCGGCGCTGGCGGCTGCGCTGGCCGCGTCCCTGCTGATCAACTACTACTTCACCCCACCGCTGTACAGCTTCACCATCGCCGAGCACAACAACGTCGTGGCCCTGGCCGTCTTCCTCATCGTCGCTGCCGCGGTCAGCTCCGTGGTCGACCTGGCCGCCCGCCGCACCCGCCAAGCCGCCCGCGCCACCGCCGAGGCGGAAACCCTGTTGGCGCTGGCCGGCAGCGTTTTAGGTGGCGACAATGCCCTGCCGGCCCTGCTCGACAAGCTGCGGGAAACCTTCGGCATGGACTCCGCCGCCCTGCTGCACCGAGACGTGGACAGCCCCATCCCCGGCGAAGCGGACGCGTGGAGTGTCGTCGCCTGCTCCGGCCTCGACCCGTGCGCCTCCCCCGACGCCGCAGACGTCACCGTCGCGGCCGGCGAGACAGCGATGCTGGCACTGCGCGGGCGGGCGCTGCCAGCCGCCGACCAGCGGGTGCTGGCCGCCTTCGCCGCCCGCGCGGCCACCGCCCTGGAACAGCGGCGACTCAGCGAAAAAGCCGCCCAGGCAGCACCGCTGGCCGAGGTCGACCGGTTCCGCACGGCGCTGCTGGCCGCGGTCAGCCACGATCTGCGCACCCCGCTCGCCTCGACCAAGGCCGCCCTGGGAAGCCTGCGCGACCCGACCATCAACTGGTCGGCCGAAGACCAAGCGGAACTACTCGCCACCGCAGACGAATCCCTCGACCGGCTCATCACGCTGGTCACCAACCTGCTGGACACCAGCCGGCTCCAGACCGGGGCGATGACCGTGCTTCGCCGCCCGCTAGCACTCGACGAGGTCATCCCCCTCGCCCTGGACGACCTCGGCGCCCACACCCCCGCCATCCAGCTCGACGTGCCCAGCGACCTGCCCGAGGTGATCGCCGATCCCGCTCTCCTGCAACGGGTGATAGCCAACCTGACCGACAACGCGCTGCAGCACACACCGCCGGCGACCCCGATCCTGATCACCGCCAGCGCGCTCGGCGACCGGGTCGAACTCCGCGTCATCGACCGCGGACCCGGCGTTGCGCCCGAAGCCCGCGACACCATGTTCGTCCCATTCCAGCGGCTCGGGGACCGCGACAACACCACCGGCGTCGGCCTCGGGCTCGCGCTGTCCCGCGGACTGGTCGAAGCCATGCACGGCAGCCTCGCCCCCGAGGAAACCCCCGGCGGTGGTCTCACCATGGTCCTCACCCTGCCCGCCAACAGCACGGCCGCGAGGCCCGTCCCGCAGCCCGCGGACAGCCCGCTCACCTGATCCGATCTCCAACCGCGCGCGTAGCCTCAGCGCGGACATGGCCGCCTGCCTGACGAAATGGAAGACGATGGCGCATCGGGTTTGCTTGGTTACCGTCCACGGAATCGGCTTCCAGCAGCCGCCCGAGGACGGGCGCCCTGGTTACGCTGACGGGTTACATAGCCTCCTCGATCGCCAGCTTGGTGAGCTGCTCTGTCAGGATCCGGATCCGGCCGGGCGCCGCTACGGACCGGTCTACTTGCAGAGCAGCTGGCACGGTTCCCCCGACGCGGGCCGTAGCCGACTCGACGGCCCGCTGGGGGAGGCGCCGGTGGCTCACGTTGCGCTCGTCTACTCCGACCTCGAAGAGATCGTGCCCCGTCCTGGTGCGATGGCTGAGACGGCCACGCGGGCGGCGCTGTCGCTGGGCCACTACACTTCAGTCGCAGGTGCGATGCGGCTCATCCTGGCCGACGTGTGGGCCAACCTGCGCCCGAGCCCCGAAGTGGAGCGGCCGGTTGGCCTGACCCCGCGCGCGGGAGTCCCCCGGGCGCATCATCTGCTCGGGCGGATGGCCGGGGCGATGCATCCTGGCCCCCGTCCGGAACCGAGCGGAAGCATCAGCACTCTGGTAGCGCTAGAGGATGACATGGCCAGCTACGTGACGCGCAACGACCTGCGCGAGCGCGTGCGGGGCTTCGTCCAGGAGGCGCTGGTCCGGTTGGCGCGCCGGGACGACATCGAGCGACTGGTGGTCAACGCACACAGCCAGGGCACCGTGATTTGCTTCGACGTGCTCGCTCGCCTGCCCGCCGACATCTGTGGGGAGCGGCTAGCCAAGTTCATCACGGCCGGCAGCCCCATTCGTAAGTACATTGATCTGCTCTCCTGGGGCGAGCGGGTTGGCGGGCTCGCTCCGTTAGCTGACATGACGGGGTGGCTCAACTTTTGGGACGAGCACGACCCGGTGGCTGATCCGCTAGATCCGCCGGCCAGCTGGCACCCGGGCGACCCCCTCGATAGGCGCTCTGCCGGGGAACTCGGGCTGCTCATTTCTCTGACCCGGGACGGTATGCTCACCCACTGCCGCGTAGACGATCGTAAGGTCGACAACCTCAGAGAGCCTAGTTCCGGCGGGCTGCCGGCGCATGACTACTGGAGTAACGAAACCGACTTCGTTAACCCCCTCGCCAAGCTGCTCCGTTCTCTCGCCGAATAGCGGTCCAGAAGGTGCCCTGCCCACGGAGGCTAGACCGGACGTCGTCCACCGTGCGTATCTTTCGGTCCATCCGGCCCCTTCCGCCAGAAGACGATCTTAGACCGGAAGCATCGTGCCGAGCGGCCCGTAAGGGGATCGATCAATAGGTATCGCTGGGGCTGGCCACAGAGCGACGCATGCTGACCCGAGGCCAGGCGTCGAGGCCGCGGGCCACCTCTTGCTCCCGGATGCGGCGCAGCCCCTCGGACACCTCCGCCTCGGCCAGTGGGTGGAAGCCGAGGCGCCGATAGTAGGGCGCGTTCCACGGCACGTCGGAAAACGTGGTCAGCGTCACTGCCTCAAGGCCCTGCTGCTCAGCCCACCGCACTACGGTCTCCAGCAGCGTGCGACCCAGGCCCCGCCGCGCGTGGCTTGGAATCACTGAGATCTGCTCGACGTGCGCGGCGCCGTCGACGACGTCGACCAGCACGTAACCCACCGGCTGGTCGATGTCGTCCGTCGCGACCCAGGCCCTGCCGTCCTGCTGGAAGGCGGCCAGTTCGTCGACCGATGGCGGCTCCTCATCGGCGATGGCGTCCATGCCGACGTCCCGGAACGGTGCGCCGGCCGCACGCTCCACCTCACGCAGCGCCGGAAGCTCGTCGGTGCGAGCCAGTCGAATCACAGCCACCAATTACAGCAGACGGCCCGTAGCTCGAGGCGAGGATCGTCTGCCACAACGGTGATCGTTCGTTGCTGTCGGCGATGTGGTCGGTCAGGCGGAGCGGGTCATGAGCAACCTGCGTCAGAGTAGATCGAACGGATCGAGGTCGTGTCCGTTCCAGATCCGCTGGGAGAGCCGCTCCGGATAGGGCGCTGTGCTTGAGTCGGCGTCGAGCAGGCGGGTAAGTCGCTGGTCGGCTCCGTAGGTGGGCCAGCCGGGATCGCCATGGGCGGCGAACGCTGTCCAGGCGCGGCGGATCTCGTCGGCGAGCGTGAGTGCCTCGGCGGACGGTTCCTCGTCCCCAAGCAGCATCCGGGCGCCAGGGCTGCTGAAAGTGCCGAAGAGCAGTGGCACATCGAGGGCGTGGCAGGCGCCCAGGGCGCCGCCCAGCGCCGGCGAAGGCCAGCGCAGCTCGTACAGGAAGGCGGTGCCACCCGCAGCGATGTGCGCCTCGGCCAGGTGCAGCGTGGGCATCCGGAATATCGCGTCGGAGTGCACCAGCTCAGGCAGGCCCTCAGCGGAGGTGTGCGGGTAGCTGCTGCGGTATGCCTGCTCACCGTCTGTTCCCGCTGTTCCCGGGGCGAGGATCCGCAGGGCGGTGGCAGCGTCCTGCTCGGTGGTTTTCCCAATGCGCCCGCCCAGGGCTTGGAAGAGTCGGCACTCGTCCCGGGTGTGACCGGTCAGCAGGTCGACACCGGCCGATCGCCCGTCTGTCAGCGCGCGCCAGGGCACATCCGACACCACTTCGCCGTCCACCACCGGCGAGAACGGGACGCCTACCTGTGTCACTCGCCCCCACCTGTGGGCGTATGCGGGCAGTCCACGACTGAGCAGGTCGGCCTCGTCCGCCAGGCGCTGCGGGTCGGTCGCGGCGAGTCCGGCCGCAGTAGGGGCGGCGCCGAGTCGTTCGGCCAGGGTTGCGGCGATGTCTGCCGCGAGCGCCGGGGTGCAGTAGAGCCCCGGGACGCTCTGCGCGATCGCCCGCTGGAACAGGCCTGCGGCCAGCGGCATGGTCAGCAGCGTCGCGATCGACCCGGCCCCGGCTGACTGCCCGACCAGCGTGATCCGTTCCGGGTCGCCGCCGAAGCGGGCGATGTTCTGCCGCACCCAGTGCAAGACGGCGAGCTGGTCGAGCAAGCCACGGTTGGCCGGAGCGTCGCGGAGCTGGGCGAAGCCCTCCACGCCCACCCGGTAATTGAAGGTCACCACGACCAGACCTTGACGGGCGATCAGCGCCGCGTGATACATCGGGTCCCCGGAGAACCCTGAGATATAGGCCCCGCCGTGGATCCACACCAGCACCGGCAACCGGGCAGCACCGGGATCTGGGGACCAGACGTTGACGGTGAGCCACTCCGTGCCGGCGGCGGCTCCAGCCGCACCGAGTGGCCCCGACTGCGGCGGTGGCGGCTCGAACTCCGCCGCGTCCCGTACCCCGTCCCAGGGCAGAGCCGGCTGAGGTGCAGCGAAACGCAGAACACCGACCGGCGGCTGAGCGAAGGGAATGCCCAGGAAGACCGCGAGCCCTTCCGCCGCCCGTCCGCGCACCGTGCCACTGGTTGTGCGTACCTCCATACCGATGTCGGTCATCGGCGGCTACCCCCAAAGAGCGGCTGCATCAGGGCACCAGACCCCCTCAGCTTTCCACGATACAGCTGGCGAAAACGATGCCAGACCAACGGGTTAGATTTGAGTTTCCTGGCGAAAGGTTTCTTTTGTGCATTCATACCTGCGCCCTTACAGTGCGGAGGCTGGCATCGCCTGTGCTGGGTGGCGAACGGGTGGTCGGCCACCCAACATGTATCAGCGCAGCGGTACACGGGCTCTTAAATCTCTGTTGCGAAGGAGTTTATTTTGCTCATAACGCTCACCAAGAAGACAGGGGGACGCCTCGATGTGCGGGATCACCGGCTGGGTTTCGTTCGATCGAGATCTGACTCGGCACCAGTCGGACCTCGACGCGATGACCGCGACCATGGCCTGTCGAGGGCCAGACGCCGAGGGCAGCTGGCTTGATCGGCATGCCGCGTTGGGTCACCGCAGACTGGCAGTGATCGATATTGAGGGCGGCACGCAGCCGATGTCGGTGGATACCGACGACGGCACCGTGACGATCACCTACAGCGGGGAGGCCTATAACTTCACCGAACTCCGCGGTGAGCTGCGCCGCCGGGGCCACCAGTTCCGAACCCGCAGCGATACCGAGGTGGTGCTGCGCGGCTATCTGGAGTGGGGTGAGGCGGTCGCCGAACGCCTCAACGGCATGTACGCCGTCGCCATCTGGGACACCAGGGTCGAAAAGCTCGTCATGATCCGCGACCGGATGGGCATCAAGCCGTTCTACTTGTCCCCTACCAGCGACGGGGTGCTGTTCGGCTCGGAGCCCAAAGCGATCCTGGCCAACCCGCTGGCGGACCGCGTGGTCGACCTGGACGGTCTGCGTGAACTGTTCACCTTCACCAAGACGCCTGGCCAGGCGGTGTGGTGTGGGATGTGCGAGGTTCTCCCGGGCACCGTGGTCACCGTCGACCGCGCCGGGATCCGGAAGCACAGTTACTGGAGGCTGCAGACCCGCACGCACACCGACGACCAGCAGACCAGCATCGCCACCGTCCGCTCCCTGCTCGACGACATCGTGGCCCGCCAGCTCGTGGCCGACGTGCCGCGCTGCGTGCTCCTCTCGGGCGGTCTGGACTCCAGCGTGCTCACCGCGCTGGCCGCCGCGCAGCTCGGTGAGCACGGCGAGCAGGTCCGCAGCTTCGCGGTCGACTTCGTCGGGCAGACCGAGACCTTCACCCCCGATGACATGCGCGGCACCCCGGACACCCCCTACGCGCACGAGGTGGCCGCCCACGTCGGCTCGCGGCACCAGGACATCATGCTCGACCACACCACGCTGGCCGATCCGGCGGTGCGCCGCGCGGTGGTCACCGCGCGGGACCTCCCGGGCGGCCTCGGCGACATGGACGCCTCGCTGTATCTGCTGTTCAAGACCATCCGTGGGCACTCCACGGTTGCCCTGTCCGGGGAATCCGCCGACGAGATCTTCGGCGGGTACCGCTGGTTCCACCAGCCCGAGGTGCAGGCCGCGGACACCTTTCCCTGGATCGCGGCCTCTCCGGCCCGCCCGCGCACCCAGGCGCCTGACCCACTCAACGCCGACCTCACCGCCGCCCTCGACCTGCCCACCTACCTCCATGACCGCTACGCCGACGCGGTCGCCGAGGTCGAGTCGGTCGAGAACGAGACCGAGCACGAACGGCGGATGCGGGTGATCTGCTACCTGCACCTGACCCGGTTCGTCCAGCTGCTGCTGGACCGCAAAGACCGGATCAGCATGGCCGTCGGCCTAGAGGTCCGGGTGCCCTTCTGCGACCACCGACTCGTCGAGTACGTCTACAACACCCCCTGGTCGGTCAAGACCTTCGACGGCCGGGAGAAAAGCCTGCTCCGCGCTGCGGCCACCGACCTGCTACCCCGCTCGGTGCTGCAGCGGGTGAAAAGCCCATACCCCTCCACCCAAGACCCCCTCTACATCAGTGCCCTGCAGCAGCAGGCCAAGGAGCTGCTCGCGACAGACGACCCGGTGTTCGGGCTGGTCAACCGCCGCTGGGTAGACAACGCCGCGCAGCAGGATCCGGCCACCATTCCCACCGACATCCGCCACGGGATCGAACGGACCCTCGATCTGAGCACCTGGCTCGACATCTACCGCCCTCAGCTCCGACTACCCTGACCAGAGCTCCACAATGATGAGAACACGTCGACCCAATGTTGGGTCGCAGCGGCTTACCACCCGCCCCCGGCCCCGGCCCCGGCCAGAAGGACCCCCACGCGCAGCGTGCGACTGGTCCGAACTGAGCCCCAAAGACACCCGATGTGGAAAGTTAAGTTGAGCCAGCGCGACCCCGGAGCGACGTCGGCCAGCCTTGTCACGTGACTAGTCGGCAGCTGATACTAAAGTCACGACTCAACCTGGTAGGAGGCCACAATGACACTCCGACGGCTCGATGGCGATGACGCCCTGTGCAAGGACGGCTTCACGTGTCCTGGCGTCTGGGAGGAGCACGAAGGTGCGAAGGACGTCATCGTGGTCGGCAAGCGGATCGGCTCGTCGCCGGTTCCGCTCGGGCCTGATGAGGTGGCCGTCCGGCTTCCCCGTCGGATACTGCAAGAAGCTGACCTGGGGTGATCATGGATCTGGAGGACCTGAATCGGATCGTGGCTCACTCCCAACGATCTGCGTTCCGACTGGAGGCCTTGCAGCAGTACCTCGTGCCACAGGAGGCTGATGAGTTCGCGCAGTGGCGTGCAGGGCACCCATTGACGTTGCCGACTCCGGAGACCAGCCCGTGGCTGGCTCGGATTCAGGCAGCGGTGGCTTGCGGCTACCGGTGGTATCGAGTGCACCTACTGGATCGGCCGTTGTCTGATTACGTGCGGTATGAGTTGTGGGGCTATCAAGCCAACCAGGCCGCCGGCGAGGAGATCTACCTCGCTGACCGGGACGCGCACGCTGACCTCCAGCAGCTTCGCGAGGACTTCTGGCTGATCGACGATACGATTGCCATTCGGATGATCTATGACGACGAGGGTCACTTTCTGCGTCCGGAACGCGCTGCCGAGTCGGCCCGGTACCAGGAGATGCGGGAGATCGCGCTTCGTCATGCCGGTTCCCTCAACGAGTACCTCGCTCGGAGGCGCCCGCGGTTGACCGCATGACCGACCCCGCCGGGGAACGCCGTCGCCTCGCCGCCGCGCTCCGCGACATGCGTACCGATGCCGGTCTCTCCACCACTCAGCTGGCCGCCCGCCTCGGCTGGTCGCAGTCCAAGGTGTCCAAGACGGAGCTTGGTCGGAGTCGGCCGCAGCCCGACCACGTCGACGCCTGGGCCCGGGCCACCCGCGCCGCGCCGGCGATCCGTGACGAGATGTTGAGGATCGCCTCCCAGGCGGCCGTGCAGGCCACGGAATGGCGCCGTGAACTGGCACCCGGGCGGCAACGCAAGCAGGAGGAGATCCACCGCCTTGAGGCAGCAGCTTCGGTCATTCGGGTTTTCTCCCCGGACGTCATGGTGGGCTTCGCGCAGACTCGTCCCTACGCCGAGGCGATGTTTCGACTCGGCCGTCGAGTCGAACCAGCGGACGATCTCGACGAAGCGATAAACGCTCGGCTCGCTCGCCAAACACTGCTGGAGGATTCAAGCAAGCGCTTCGAGCTGGTGATGGGCGAGACGGCGCTGCGGCGTGTTCTCATTCCGCCAGAGGCGATGCGGGTCCAGCTGAACCGCCTCGCCGATCTGGCCGCCCACCGCAACGTCGTCGTCGGGGTAATCCCATTCCGCGCCAAGGAGCGCGTGCATCAGTATCACGGATTCGCGATCCTCGGTGACCCGGAGATCGACGACGAGGCGATCGTGCTGGTCGAAACCGTCACCAGGGCCATCACAGTCCGCGCCACTTCCGAGGTCGCGGAGTACGTAGATCACTTCAACGGACTCCGCGCCGCAGCCATCGAGGGTAGGCATCTGAAGACGCTGCTCCAGGGAGTCGTCGCAGAAGTCACTACAGAGTGACAAAATTTAGTCCTGTACTCTGTTGGAGGTGAAGACTAAACCCGGACGGGACGACCCCGAGTGGCGCCACCACGGATGCGCACCACATCCAACCCTGCGGCGGTCAGTCGCGGTGGACGCCAGCCTGACGAGCGCCTCATGAGTTCCCCTGTGATACGTCCCCCGTTGGTCGATAGCCCAGACGCTGCCGCCCGGATGCTGTGTGACCACTTCCTGGCCAACGCCGACCGTGGCGACAACGCCGCCAACGACGAACTCGTCACCGAACTGGCGCGTCGGATCCGTGTCCAACAGGCATCCAGCGACGGCGGTCGCCGATGCCGACGGCGCTGACTGCACAGCGTGGGAACAACCCGGCGGCATCAACCACACCGACACCGCGGGTGGACGTGACGCTGCAACTATCAACTCGGACCGTGGCCTGGTTAGCCGACAAGCCCCGCGCCCGGGAATTGGTCGACTCGGTCTGGGGCAAGCTCGTCGAGTTGGAGCGGGAGGGTCACCACCCCGGTGCCATCGCAGCGCTGCGGTTCATCCTGATCCACCACCAACCGCCCTCCTCCACCGGCCGATGCCGCACCTGCCGCCGATACACATGGCGTCGCCTATGGCGCCGCCACCCTTTTCCCTGCACCGTGTGGCGCCAGGTCCGCGCCGAACTGCTGGGACCGCTCGTCAGCGGCGGTCGCCCCCACAAGCCGGACAAAGCGCGAGCGTTCGGGACTGTTGCCTGGCCACCCGGGTCCGAGGGCATGCCCCCGAACCGAGATCCATCACCATGCTGTGGTGGTTCTACCTCGGCAGCATCGTCACGCTGTTCGGCGCGCAGCTCAACGTGGTGCTTAAGGAACGGCAACACCCCCGCAGGCTAATCGACAGCCCAGCCACCAAAGCCGACTACCGAGCCTACGACGCGTACGCCAAGGAACGTACCTACCATCAGGACGAGGGAGTCCACACCGAATTCCCGCACCATGAAGCCGACGAGGGTTGAGGGTTTCATCCCGTGAGAGGACCGAACGCAATGGTGCAGCACGACTACGAGCAACAGCCGGAGGCGCCCGACATCGCAGCGGTGGTCCAGGAAGACACCGCGGAGACCCTGATCGGGCCGCCCGGAGCCGACCCGCTGGATGCCGGCTACGTCCCGCCGGACCGACCGTACGTCCTCGACGACGACACGATGACTGCGGCCGGGCAGCGTCACGGTGAGTCACTTGACGACCGATTGCGCCGGGAACAGCCCGAGCAGATGTTCGAGGACACCGACCGCTCCGGCCGGATCGCAATCGCCGGCGGCGGCCCCTATGGGGAAACCCCAGACGCGATCGAGGGCATCGACGAGGGTATAGATGGGGGCGCCGCGTCCGCGGAGGAAGCCGCCGTGCACGTCATCAATACCTGGATCGAGCCGGTCGACGACGAGCGCCCAAAGGACGACCCGGAGGTCACCGCGAGCCTGGCCGAGGATCAGCACGCCGACCAGGCGATAGCCGACGCAGCGCGGGACGCCGGACTGAGCTGACACCAGGCTGGACGTGGGCTAGGGACGCGAGTTGGTCACCAGGGGCATTGTCATGGGGCCGAGCCTGGGCCGGTAAACGTGGTGACGAACTGCAGACACCCATCATTGGCCTGTGTTGAATAGCTGAGCTTGTCGATGTCAGACAGACCTTGATACGGCCCAGTCATGGCGCAGGGGGGATCCAGCCCCATCACATTATTGCCGGCGCTGTCCTTGATGACTTGAGACAGGTCGTCCATGAGGGGATGGACCTCCGGATCGGCGAGGCCTTCCACCGTCGATGTCGGGGTTGGGCTTGGCGTCGGCGTTGGGGCGGTCCAGGTGATAGTGATCTGCCCGTTGCCGCCGTTGATGGTGCCGTTGTTGACGCCTGGGGTCAGGCTGGGGGAAGTGATGGCCGCTGAGGCGACGGCGCTGCCACCTGCTCCGCCACCACCGGCGCCCCCGGCACCACCGAATAGGCCGCCACCACCGGAGCCACCACCACCACCGAAATAGCCGGCGCCCGCGCCGCCTCCCGCACCACCGCCCGAGGTCGTCGGATTCTGGCCCCCTGAGCAGGGAGGATTCTGCGTGCCGGTGCAGGGTAGGTTCCCGGCTCCTCCGACACCGCCGGAGCCGGCGGTGCCATTGGCGCCATCACCCCCGTAACGCGGGTCGTTGGGATTCGCCCCACTCGCGTGCCGCCCGGGGTTGAGTCCACCGGTCCCGCCCGCCGTCTGGGTCGCGCTGGTACCCGATACTCCAGCGTTGCCACCGTCGACCATAGCGCCCCCATTGGCGCCGGTGGCGCCGCCGCCATCACCACCGGCGCCACCTATCGCGCTGCCCTGGCCGCCAACACCACCGCCCCCGCCGCCCCCACCGCCGACCAGGACGCGGTCCGACAGGGCGCACGTCAAGGCCGCGCAACCACCCGAACCGCTGCGCACATCCGAGGATCCGCCGCCGCCCGATCCGTTGCCGCCGTTGCCCGGAGCGGTACCGCCACTGGCGCCGCTGGCGTCACCCGCGCCACCGGTCACGCCGCCGTTGGAACCACCGAAGCCACCTAGCGCACCCTGCCCGCCGGACGGGCCATTCATCATGCCCCCGGAACGATTCGCGGCCGTGCCGTTGGCTCCTTGGCCGGCCACGTCGACCTGGAGGATCTGCCCTGGTGTGAGACCCGTCAAGGTCCCCGCTGCCTGCCCACCACTGCCGCCTGGCCGGCCGGTGATGTCACCGGCCGGCGAGCCGCCGTGCGCGGCGTCACCTGCGATGTAGTAATGGCCACCCTGAGCACCGACTACGACAATGTCGACGGTGGTCACCCCCACCGGCACGGTGAAGGTGTCGGACCTGCTGGTGGTGTAGGTACAGGTCGTCGGGTTGGCCAGGACCCCTGTGGTGCCGCAGGGACCGGGATCCGCCGTCAGTGTGAGCACAGGCGACGCGGGAGCAGCCAGTGCCATCGCTGCCACGGTGCCGACACCGAGCACCACGCCGAGGGAGGCCACGTACGACGGCCGGAGACGGTCATGGGTACACATCAGCAACTCCTTGGGCGATGAAGAAAATGGTCGTGTTTACCGCAGACGAGGTATCTCACCGGGGCACTCTCCGCAGACACGGATTCCACTCGCGGACCCTGCGGCCCGCAGACGAACGCCATGTGTCCGGCAAGCGACCAGGGGATGACCACAACCCCCACAGCGGACAGCTAAACGTGGCCGCCGTGCGCTGCACGCACTTGCACTGGCGGCGCGGGTCGCCGCCCACAATTCGACATGCGAGACCTACGCAGGTCGCCGCACCTGGCTGCCACCTTTGAGCGCAGGCGACTGCCCACCCAAGCCCTAGCCCAGTGGGTGTTCGTACGGCTGCGTCGATCGCGAGGTTTGGCAGGGTGGTCGGCGTGACCATTCGCTACCCTGCCCCGCTGCGACCCGGCGACCGCATTGCGGTCACCTCACCCTCCGCTGGGGTGGGCACGCAGATGCGGCCCCGGCTGAACTTCTGCATCCAGCACCTGCGCGACCTCGGATACGACGTGGTGGTGGGGGAGTGCATGGACGGCTCCGGTGTCACCAGCGCCCCCGCGCCCGCCCGGGCCGCCGAGCTCACCGCGATGCTCGTTGACCCTGCGATCCGCGCCGTTGTGCCGCCCTGGGGTGGGGAGTTGGCCATCGACTTGCTGCCACTGCTCGGCCTTGACGCGATCAGTGCGGCGTAGCCGACATGGCTGGTGGGTTATTCCGATCTCACGACGGTGATGGTGCCCCTAACACTGCGCACGGGCATCGCGACCTTGCACGGCAGCAACCTCATGGACACCCCCTACGCGGTACCCCAGCCGGGCCGGTGGAAACTGCTCGGCACGCAGGACCGCGCTCAGTGCTCGTGCTCTACGACGTCGACCTCGGACACATCCCGCCGCAGCTGGCAATCGTCAACGGTGCATTGGCCACTGTCGAGCTCACACAAGCGACCACCACCCTCGTCCAACGCCTCATCTAAGGAACTCAGCCGACGCGCCAGCCTGTGGCACCGACGTAGCTGAGGCCCGCAACTCGTGACCAAAGCGCCGACCATCCGTGTACCCGAATGGAGCCGTCTACCCGGGACTCCCAGAAGTAAGACTCTTACCCTCTGTTAGTTTCCAGCTTGAGTTCACTGTTTGTTCACCCTCGTAGGGTAAACCTTGTTGAGCTCATGTCCCCAGATGATTGTGTGGGGTAGATGGCTCATTTCTCGTTGTTGGTCTGCGTGGTAATCATCACTGCGTTGGTGTTCGACTTCACCAACGGCTTTCACGACACCGCGAACGCGATGGCCACCTCGATCGCCACCGGTGCACTGCGGCCTAAGGTGGCGGTGCTGATCAGCGGTGTGTTCAACCTGGCCGGCGCGTTCTTGTCCACCAAGGTCGCTCAAACGATCTCCAGTGGCATCGTCAACGACAAGCTGGCCACTCCGGCGATCATCTTCGCTGGGCTGGTCGGGGCGATCCTGTGGAACCTGGTCACCTGGCTGGTCGGGCTGCCGTCGAGTTCGTCGCATGCGCTGTTCGGTGGGCTTATCGGCGCGGTCTGGGTCGGTGCTGGGATCAACGGTGTGCATTTCGATCAGGTGATCAGCAAGATTCTGCTCCCGGCGGTGGCGTCGCCGATCATCGCCGGGATCGCCGCGATGATCGCCACCTACCTGGCCTACCGGCTCAGCCAGCGAGCTCAAGAGGGGCCGGTCACCAGCGGATTTCGGCACGGTCAGACCATCACAGCGTCGCTGGTGTCGCTGGCCCACGGGACCAACGACGCGCAAAAGACGATGGGCGTGATCACGCTTACGCTGATCTCCACGGGTGCGCTGGCCTCCGGCGCGGCTCCGCCATATTGGGTGATCGCCTCCGCCGGGCTGGCCATCGGGTTGGGCACCTACACCGGGGGGTGGCGGATCATCCGCACGATGGGCAACCGGCTGACCGACATCGCCCCGCCGCAGGGCTTCGCCGCCGAGACCAGTTCGGCCGCGGTGATCCTGAGCTCAGCGAATCTGGGGTTCGCGCTGTCCACCACGCATGTGGTCGCCGGATCCGTTCTCGGGACCGGCCTGGGCCGCCGCCTAGCCGAGGTGCGCTGGTCGGTCGCCGGGCAGATGGCGCTGGCCTGGCTGTTGACTCTGCCCGCGGCGGCCGCAGTCGGTGCGGTAGCCGCAGCGGTCGCCGTTCGGGGGACGCCAGGCGTCGTGGTGATCGGTCTGGTCGCGCTCGCCGTAGCGGCGGCGGTCTATGCGTTGTCCCGCCGCGAACCGGTGACCGCGAACAACGTCAACGATCTACCACCGGCACGAGCGCCGCACGCGGCGCTCGGCACCGCGACCTGAGGGGCACCCGATGTACATCGACTGGAGTGCGCTCGGCGAGGTCGCGGTGTTCAGCATCGGCGTTTCGGTCGGCGTGGTCGTCATCTTCACCCTCGGCGTCGTAGCGCTGTCGTATCGCGAAACCGAAACTGACCGCGGCGGGGACGGCACCCTCGCACTGACCGGTGCGGTGCTGTGCTTCGCGGCCTGCGCAGCAGTGGTGGTCTACAGCATCTACCTCATCGTTCCCCAACTGCATCACTGATCCCCGACCACCTCATATTCCAACTTGACTACTGCGAGCGACCGGCCTCTTCCGTCAGCGTTTCGAGACCATACCGGATCACGTGCTCCGCGTTGTGCACATCAATGGTGCGGATCCCGTCGCTCTTCAATCGCTCGTTGATAGCCGCAAGGTTAGTCCGCACGGTCTCCTTCTCAGCGTCCGTCGTCTTGCCTCGGTGCGGCTTACCAGCATGCTCCAGAGTCGAGTAGTCCAGCTTGTCGACAGCCGATGCTGGGGCTGATCTAGCTTGCTTGCGCGGTGAGTACGCGGGCCCTGCCCGCCGGATGACATCTGCCATGTCCAGGCCGACGGCGAGGTTATTGAACTCCTCGATCTCCATCGTGACAGTTTCCGGCTCTGACCCGTCGCCCTGGTAAAGCTTCACAGTGACGAGACTTAACGCGCCTTTTCGGATGGGTTCAACCTCATCTTGAGAGGCCTCGATCTCCACCGGACCATTCTCAAGAGCCGGATGCTGCTCGACGACGATACGCACTGCAGCGTCGTCCTCGATGATCTTATCGGTCAAGTCTGAGAAGCGAACCATACGTTGAGCCATGCCACACCTTCCGCTAAAGGACGTAGTCGTGCGCGTCGAACCCGCCCCACCGATGTTTCGCACACTCGGCACCGTCGTGGGCCGGTTGTTACCGAGATCCCGCTTCGGCATGCGCACCGAACCCGGAGCCCACCAGGCCTTGCTGGGCGTGTATCGGATCTGCTGGTGCGGCGGATCCACGGCCGCCCAACTCTCGGAGCTGTGAGTTCAGGTAGGTCTTCAAACGGGTTCGGTAATCGCGCTCGAACGTGCGCAGTTCGTCGATCTCCTTCTCCAGGATGCCCTTCTCCTGAGACAGCCCCGCAATGATCTCGGTGTGCTTGGCCGCAGCGTCGCGCTCCAGTGCCCCAGCCTTGTCTCGGGACTGCCGCTCCAGAGTCTCTGCTCTGGTCCGGGCGTCGTTGAGCATGGTCTCGGATCGGGTTCTGGCGTCGTTGACCATGCCCTCGGCCTTCGCTCTCGCCTCCGAGAGCAACTGCTCGGACTTGGTTCGGGCCTCGCTCAACATCCCGTCCGCTTCGGCCTTGGCCTCACCGGTCAACCGGTCTGCCATCTCCTGGGCCAAGCCCAACACCCTGGCAGCGTGGACGTTGTGATCACCACCCGGCGCGGTCTGCTCCCTTAACGGCGGCGGCGATGGCGGTCCAAGCGACTCCAGCCGGCGAAGGTCACCTCCGGTGTCGACCGGCGCAGCGAGCTGCTGCTGATCGGTCGGCTCAACCCGGCTGCGGAGATCAGTGTTCTCCTGGATCAACCGAGCCAGCTCGGCTTCAACAAGGTCGAGGAAGGCGTCGACCTCGTCCTCGTCGTAGCCCCGCTTGCCCAGCGGCGGCTTACTGAACGCGACGTTGGCAACGTCAGCGGGCATCAACGGCATCGGATCACCTCACGCACTCCTCACCTTGCGTCTGGGCCCGGTGTATCGGCCTAGCCTCTCAACCCCTTGAACCCGACGGCCGCTACGGTCTCGGATCCACCACGAGCCCAGCGGTAGGAACACCACGAGCAACGGAAACCTGAGGGACGACCCCAGCTCTGTCTCCGACGCGGCAGGGCCTGCCCGCTGGGGTGAGACATCCAGCTTGGCCACTTTCGCCGAGCAATAGGCCTGGCCGGTCGGCTCGTACTAGGGGTGCCGTGCTCGCCGCCGGACCAGCCGGATAACCAGGTTCGATGACGATGGACCACGTTGAGAGCCAGGCCGCCTACCCGTTCCGGCAATTACTGCTCCTGGCCGGTCGCTCCCTTTAGGACACTGAACGCTGTGCCGCTGCCCACGGCTCGGTCACTCCCGGCTCGACGGCGGGTTTCCACCGTGGTCCACTCGTACCTGGTTCGTCGCTGCTCCCGATGCCGGACGGGCCGGTCCAGGCTGACAATCTCGCCGCATCAGCATCAGCGGCGCCAATTTTCGGGTCATGGTGGGGGCTTCCGGGTTCGGCGCGCGTGTCGAACCCGGAAGCGACAAAGCCCTGCTGGCTGGGCATCGGGTCTGGCGGTAAGGCGGATCCGGACCCCTCTAGCTCTCGGAGCTGTGAATCCAGGTAGGTCACCAGACGGGTGCGGTACTGGTGCTCGAATGCGCGCAGATCAGCGACCTTCTTCTCCAGGATGTTCTTCTCCTGGCTGATTGAACCGATGATCTCGGTGTGCTGGCGCGCCGCGTCACGCTCGAGCGACGCGGCCTTCTCCCGGGACTGCCGCTCCAGGGTTTCGGCTCTGCTACGGGCGTCAGTGAGCAGGGTCTCGGCCCGGGCTCTGGCCTCGGTGACCATGCCGTCGGCCTTCGCCGTAGCTTGGCGGAGCAGGTGCTCGGATGTGGTTCGGGCCTTGCTCAGCATCGCGTCCGCGTCGGCTTTGGCCTCGAGAGTCAGCCGGTCAGCGATCTCCTGGGCTAGGCCCAGCACCTTGGCGGCTTGGACGTGGTGATCACCGCCTGGCGAGGTCTGTTCTGTCCTCTGCGGCGGTATCGAGGTCATCACCGGCCCAGGTGGCTGCAGCGGGCGAAGGTTAGCTCCGGTGTCGACCGGTGCAGCACGCTGGCGCTGCTCAAGCTGCGCAACCTGGTTGCGGAGATCGTTGTTCTCGGCACTCAACCGAGCCAGCTCGGCGCCCACGACATCGAGGAAGGCGTCCACCTCGTCCTCGTGGTAGCCCCGCTTGCCGATCGGTGGCTTACTGAACGCGACGTTGCGAACATCAGCGGCGGTCACTGGCATCGGATCGCCTCACGCACTTCTCGTCGTGTGCGGTGGTCTGGTGTGCAGGCCTGGTCTCGCGCCCTGCGAAGCCCGGCGGCCGCTACGGCCTCGGATCGACCACTCGCCGCCGATCACCTCACGCGCTCCCGAAACGGAATCTCCTACCGATCGGATACCCACGGCGTGATCACCCCTTCCCGACGCACCCGGCGTTAGCCGTGATCGGATCGCTACCTAATCGTTGCCATCGCAGCGGCGAGGCGGGCGGCTCGCATCCCAGCCCGGCCTGGTGGCGGAAGCTGGATCGTCATCGGGCGTTGCTCAACGCGGGGGACGTGCAGGGAGGGTGGCGCCGGGTGGGCGCTGGCGGGAGCGTGGGGGTGCTGAGGATGTAACAGGTCGAGCAACGCCCGCAGTGCCCACTGCGGCGGCCCTTCATGGGCCCACACCACGACCTCGGGGGCGAACACGTCGACCCGACCATGGCGCGGGGCTGGAACCCTGGCCGTGGTGACTCGGTCGAAGCACCGGATAGTGACCAGATCGACGTAATTCTCCCACTCGTAGGCCGCGATCAAAGCAAACGGCGCGCCTCTAGGTCCGCAGCAATACAGGACAAACCCATCGGCGACCACCTCACGCAACAGCCGCTCCACCTCCACCGGCAAACCTGCCTCACCACCGGAGGGCAGCATCGATAATGATGATGGCCTCACTGACCGACCACCATCTGACTTGCCCGCGTAGCGGCAAGCCCATTTCGCCATCCGCGCGGGATGCGCCTGATTGTGTGTAGCCTTAGTCGTGCTAGTGCGTGGAAACCCACGATGTAACCTCCCTGCTCGGGGTGGCTCATCGACACGTTTACTCTTAGTCACAGTCCCAGACCCCGCATGCCGATGCAAGAGCGAATGCACGAGCATGCAATCTCCCGATCGACGTCGCGTACCAATGCAAGAACGCTCACGCCCGAAGTGGGTACGCGAACCGTCTCGTGAGCCGTCTCATGAGGCAAACCAAGGGTTGTCCCTTGTGGGGCAACTGAGGCGGTTTGTCTGCTACGTTCGTTCATCCTATAGGTGCCCCTAGGTTGCCGTCGGCTGATCGACAACTTACCCTGAAACGTACGGTCGGGGCAGCACTACGGAGAGGGGTCGACGCATTCCACCGTAGTTGCGCTGCGCCCATTTCGAGTAGCGGGCTCGTGAGTTAACTTACAACGCTCGATTTATAGCACTTCGCTCAAGCACATTTGGGTTAGATTTTCGAGTATATCTGGTTAGTTTTTGCGGAGGTCGAACCGGGGGCGTTAGATGCATCTTTTTTGGTCACGTTCGACTAAATTCTTGCTGGTCCTTCTGGCGACCACCGTGGCCATCGTCGGCGTATTGGCCACCCTGGTCGTGCACCAACAACACAGAACAGCTCCCACGGTACCCGCCGCCAACGCACCGGTCGGGCCGGCGTCCCAGCCGGTACCCGCCTCTCCAGTACCGCAGGCGGCCCCAGCCCCACAGCTGGCCGCAACCCCTATAACCCCAGCGATGGTCGCATCGGTGCCCCAGATCATCACGCCACCTCAGCTGGCGCCGTCTCCCCAAACACCCCTCAAACGGAAAACAGTGCTCCATCGGCGAGTGAATTCGGTTCCAGCACCGCCCCCGGCGGCCGCAGCGCACCCGGCAACTCCGGCACCACAGACTGATTCCCCTGCTAAGCCAGGCGCACCTGATGGCTGGTGACTCC
>DATAWX010000014.1:0-2150 GCA_036266995.1 Pseudonocardiaceae bacterium
CGGCGGGCGGCCGCCCTACGGGTACCGGCTCGCCGATGCGGGGCCGCATCCGAACAAGGCGCACGCCGCGTGGGGACGCCGGGCCCACCGCCTGGAGCCCGACCCGGCCACCGCACCGGTCGTGGCGTGGATGTTCACCCAACGGCTGGCCGAGCACTCCGCGGCGCGGATCACCCGGGCGCTGAACGACGCCGCAATCCCCTGCCCGCCGACCCCAAGCGCAACCCGCACCGGAGCGGTGCCCGGTGGACGCTGCGCACGGTGACGGCGATCCTGGCCAACCCGCGGTACACCGGCCGGCAGGTGTGGAACCGGCAGCGCACCGACTTCGACCTGGCCGACCCCGCCAACACCGCGCTGGGCCACCGGCAGGTGCAGCGGTGGAACCTGCCCGAGGGCTGGATCATCTCCAACCGGCCCGCGCATCCCGCGCTGGTCAGTGAGGCCGGCTTCATCGCCGCCCAGGACATCACCGCCGGCACGGTCCGTGACTTACACCAGATAACCGAGTAGTTTAGAACTCAACCAAGTGGAGAATTCCGCCGAGCACCACTGGGGATTTTCGGCGAGCGCCATCAATGTTGGCGGGGGCGATATCACGGTGCAGCAGGCCGCTGCCGTGGACGTGCGACAGCCCTCGCGCCAGTTGCCTCCCGAGCCTGCGCACCTCGTCGGCCGAAAGCGCCTCGCGTCTCGCCTTGCGCTCAGCCAGGTAGTCCCGCAGGTTGCCACCGCTGAGGTACTCGAAGACGATGTATTCAATCCCCTCTGCGATCCCCTGGTCGTACAAGGTCACGATGTTTTCGTGGTTACCCGTCCGGCATATTGCCTCGACTTCGCGCAGGGTGCCATGGGGGTCCGATCCTGCTGCTTCTGACTTCACAAGAGCCAGTGCCACTTCGCGTCCGGCCAAGAGCGTGTCCTCAGCCAGGTAGGTGCGCTTGCGATCGCCCTCGCCTAAGAAATGGACAAGCCTGTATCTGCCCGCGATCACAGTACGGTCTAGTGCCAATGCCACTTACTCTAAATTGATCATGCCGCGAGGCTGAGGCGGCCGAGGTTGGCGAGCTTGATGACCGGGGGCCCGGCGTGGCAGATTCCCCGGTCGCCTGCTCTTTTGACGCGGTAGGAATTGTGGCGGGCGCGCTTGACGACGCGCGGGTAGGTCCGGTGGCGGCGGGCGAGGTTGAGGTTCTGCTTTCTGGTGATGTTGGCCCTGAGTGCCGCCAGGACGTGTTCTTGCTGGTCAGGGGGGAAAGTCCGCCGGGCCAGCGACTGCTCCCCGGCGCCCTTGCCCGCGATGCCGCCGATCTCCGCGCCCACCACCGCGTGCGAGCCGCACTCACTGATGCTCACCACCCGCGCCTTCGGGAACGCCGCCCGGTCCTTTCCGCCCCCCGGATACCCGAACGCCGCCGCGTTGCGTGGGGTGTCCGGCGCGTCCCACTCAAACCCGTCAATCGCCATCAGCCGCCAGCGCCCCAAGAACGCCCCGCGGGTCAGCGGATCGGCCACCGGCACCGCGACCTGGGCGAAGATATCCCGCAGCGGCTCACAGCCCAGCCGCTCGCGCGCCCGGGTGATGCCGCCCGAAGTAGGCGGCCCCCACCGGGCATCCCAGCACTTCCAGGCGCCCAGCGTGCCGGCCAGCCGGGCCGCGACCTCCTCGTAGTCATCCTCGGCGAACAAGGCCATCGCCATCGCGAAATACACCATGACATGCGGCGGCAGCTTCCCATCCGATCGCTTCGCACCCCGGCCGCACGACGCGACCACATCATCGATCACATCGCGAGCCACCGACGAGGCCAGCACCCCCAGCGAGACCTGATCCGCCCAGCGGCCCTCGGCAGCCACCCCAGCATTCTGCGTCATAAGCCGCGATCATGTCGGCCACCAGGCAGAACACTACGGAGCGACACACCCAAAAACGAAGATCAACTTACGGTAAGTGGCATTGGGTCTAGTGCCGTCAAATCTGCCGACGCTGATTCATCACCCATCGATCCGTTCCCCCAATCAGCTGAGCCAAATTATCCGCAGATTCCCTTCAAGGATCTACCTTCGCGCACCAACTCACATGATGAGTCTGATTTACAACCAGCCAGCCGGCCGTTGCACCCGTGCACATCGGCTCTGAACTTGCCCGT